>VHCW01000046.1 GCA_016871575.1 Verrucomicrobiota bacterium | reverse complement strand
TAACTGCAACGGCACTAGTCCCAAGAAACTCTCGACGTGTCATGTTGCTGCTCGCGCCTCCCGACTAGAACGCGAACACCAGCGCGAGCACGCCGGCCAGCGTCAAGAGCATCGGCACCGCGAACACCTTGGTCCAGTTGAACTTCCCGTCCACCGAGAACTTGTCCATCGCCCAGCCCGCCAACGGCGTGCCGAGGAACATACCGATGCCGACTGTCACGAGAATGATCAGCGACTGCGCCGACCCGGCAATCTCCTTCGGCGCCACCTTGCCGACGTACATCTGCCCGGCGATCATGAAGAACACGTAGGCCAACCCGTGGAACACCTGCGACACGACGATTACGGCCTTCGGCAGTTTCAACATGTAAATCAGATAGAGCACCATCCAACTCGCCGCGCCGAGCGTGATGGTCCACTTCGCGCCGAGCATCTTGTCGTCAAACAACAAGCCGAGCAAAAAGAACGTCGCCAGCGCCTGCGCCGCCTGTGCGATGCCCATGGCGGCCGGGATGTTCTTGCCCGAAATGCCGAGGTCACCCATGAACCGGGCCGTGCCGAGGAAGTAGAACTGCATCATGCCGGCCACCACCATCGAGGTGACGATGAACACCGCGAACTTCGGGTCCGACATCAACCCAATCGCCTGCAACACGGGCGACCCCGAACCGGTTCCCTTCGGGGGCGTCGCGGGCTGCATGAGGCAAATCACCATCATCGCGATCGAGAGCAGCGCGGCAAACTTCAGGCAGTCACTGCCGTCGCCTTCGGCCTTGCGGAGGTTGCGATAACCGGTGAGCGCCATGCCGATCACCGACCACGCCACCGGCGCCCAGATGAAAATGTTGGGCGCCTGCTTGGCGGCGTCGGTGAGATGGCTGAACATCAGCGAGTTCACCAGCGGAATCGTTGCGCCAAACAACATCGAATAAACCAGCATCACAAGAAACATCGTCGAAAACTTCTTGATCTTCGCCGCGACGAACAGCAGCACGACGCCGACGCCGTGGCAGAAGGCGAGGATGTGCCCGGTGTCCACGTATTTGTCGGCGAGCCAGCCGCCGAACAACGGCGAGATCATGCTGGCCAGAGGCAACGTCGCATAAATCCAGCCGGTTTGTTTGCCGGTCATCTGGAGCGGGCCGAGCAACCGCGCCGCCAGCACGGGCATCCAAGCCCCCCACACCGCATACTCCAAAAACATCAACGCGCTCAGTTGCATGTACAATGTCGTGCTCATCGTGTTCTTCTCCTAGAAGTTGGTTGTGCGCGCCAGTGTAGGTTTTCCCCGCCTCAAGTCAACACCGATTCTGCACACCGATTCTGCTTATGCCGCAGGTCGGAGCTTGATTTTCCCGATCAGGAAATGGTTGAAGTGACTTCCGCCGGGGCCTTCGCCACCGGCAACGTAGATCGTATCGCCGATGATGCAGACACCGGGATCGTTGAACAACCCACCCGGCGGCAACGGGCTGGCCGAGCAGTTCGTCAAGAAACACCTCGGCATCACTGCACCCGGATTTGCCGGTGCCTCGGGTGACATTGATCCGTGGTTCCGCGTGCTGCCGGAAATCAAGACGACCAACGGATGGATTCCTGAACCGGTCCTGCTCGGCACGATGTTGGGCGAGGAAGTGGTTCACACATCGAACAAGATTCTCGACTTCACGCAAGACGGCCCGGTGAACTCCATCATCAAGACCGTTGAGCTACCGGCGAAGACGAACCAGACCGAGACAGTTCCGATGGCCATCACCGTGGCTCGCGCCGGCAACGTGGCGTTTGTCGGCTTGGGCGGCGAGGTGTTTCACGAGATTGGCTGCGCAATCAAGAAGGCGTCGCCCTTCCCGCACACCTTCATCATCACCCACTGCAACGGTGGCGCGGTTATCTCGTCGTGAAGGAAGCTTATCCTGAAGGCGGCTACGAAGTGAATACCACTCATTTCGCGCCCGAAGCCGCCGATATCGCGATCAAAGAAGTTGCCGCTCTCCTGAAGCAGTTGCGCGCGGATTGAAGCGGCGAGAAATGTTCCGGTTTGCCGCAGACGGCGTCTCGTCAAACTCGGCTTGTTCCGGCAATTACAAGCGTCCGCAGCTACTGTTCGTCGTCAGTGATACGCCAGAGCCGGCACACTGATCTGAATAGCTTCTGCGATCCGTTTCTTGTCGCGCACCAATTCAGCCAGATGACGACCAACGGTGGCATTGACAACCTTCGCGCCGCATTGCGGACAAACTCCCGCCGGGACGTTCTCCACGACAATCAGTTGGCCGCCGATCCAAAAGTCCTGATTGATCCGCTTCTCCACGAGCGGTGTGTCGCACACCTCACACTCGCCATAATCATACCGGCTCAGTTTCGTCTTCATGTTGTTAGTCTAACGCATATGTGGTGATGAGCAAGAGTTTACCAGTGCTCTTGATGCGGCACACAACGGCAATCGGACGGCCATCCCCAGACGGGCCGACGATTTCGTACCGCGTGCCACGCGGGTCACGCCTGAAACGACGGCGCACTTTGCCGTTGCTAATCGCCATCTCGATGTCGGCAAACACCAAGTTGTCCTCCGCCATTTCCTCAATGAAATGCGGAATGGTCATCTCGTAGTCGCCTGCCACCAGTTTCTTGCGAATGCTATCAATCATCTATCACCGGAACACACTGCCATTCAGCCGCATGGTACTGCCGCATCTCTCCACAAGGCAAGCTTCATTCGTTCGCTTTGGTGATTCAAGCTCTGGCTTCATCCTTCCACGAATCGTCGTGTCAACAGAACGACGATGATAAATGCACCGCAGGTTACCGAGTATCTCCCACGGGGTGCGACTTGATCTTGCCGGTCAGGAAATAGTTGAAGTGACTTCCGCCGGGGCCTTCGCCGCCAACGACAAAAATCCTGTCGCCGATGATGCAGACGCCGGGATCGTTGAACAGCCCGCCGGGCGGGAGCGGGCTGGCGATCCGCATCCAGCGGTCCGACTGAGTGTCATAGACAAACGGCACATCATTCCAGCGGCTCCCTGCTCCACCGACAACGATGATGTAACGACGCTCAAAGACATCACTCGCCCAACCCGACATGGGAGTCGGAAAGTCGGCGAGCCGTTTCCATTGATCGCGCGACGGGTCGTAGCACAAGGACTCCGAGAGGCGTTCTCGTGCCGTCGCAGTCCAAGTCACACCGCCGAGGAGGTAGAGTTTTCCATCCACCACGGAGGTCGCACACCAACCGCGAGGACTTCCGGGAATCGGGGCACACTTCTGCCAGCCGGTTTGCGGCTGGTTCAAGTCCAACCGCTCGGTGATGTTCTGGATCGTGCGGTAGCTGTAGCCCTTCACCGCTAAATCATACTTGTTCCCTCCCGCAGCGATTAGTTGACTACCGATGACGCCCACTGACAAATGCGTGCGCGGGACAGTCATCGGCGGCAGCGGCCGCCATTGCAACGGCGTCTGCGTCGAGTCCAGACGGAAGACATCGGCAAACGGCACGTAAGGCCGCATCTGTGCGCCGCCACCGAGCAGATAGACCGAGCGACCAAACGCCATTGCCCGCGTGTATTCACGACGCCCCGGCAGATCAGGAAGCCGCGTCCACCGGTCGGTCTTCGGATCATAACAGTGCGCCCAGCGCGACGTGCGGCGACCAACATCTTCCGTTTCATCACCTGCGGGAATGAAACCGCCCATCAGGTAAATCTGTTCTTCCACCGCCACCATGCCGGCGCCACTGATACCGCCGTGCGGCCCTTTCGCGACGAACGGCAGTTCCTTCAACGTCCACTCGATGTTGCCAAAGACCGGCAACTCCTTCACCGAGGCCGGCATCTCCTTCGACAACGCCCTCGACACTCCAGCCCGCTGGACCTCCGATTCGCGTGTCCGTTTGCGGGCTTCCAGTCGGGGATCTTCGGCGGCCCCTGCCAGTGACAGCATCAATCCACAGACCCCGACCCATTTCCACCACTGGTGTTGGCAGAAGCAATGCGTGTTCATCGCGGAGTGGGTGGGACGATGGGAAAAGCGGTTTTCGATGGCCGCCAGCGGATGACTCCCACGTGGTAACGTTGATGGGCCGGCACGCCGCGACTGTAGTAGGCGGTAACAAATGTCCCATCCGCCGTCTGAACCGTGGAGGGATACCCACCATCGCTGCTGGGAGCCGGCGTGTGTTGAAACTCCGAGGAACCCTCCAAATCAACCAACATCATCGGAGCCGACCAGGCTTTGAGGTCACGCTTCCCCATCTGCACCCAGATCGCGTAGAGGCCGACGTTGCGGGACGCGTAGGAGAGAAGCACGCGCCCATCGGATAACTTGAGCAAATCGGCGGGATGTTGACGGGCCAATGTCAGCGGACCTTCTGATGTCCAAGTGCGACCGCCATCAGTGGAACGAAACCCGTCCAACCGCATCTCGCTCGTCGTGCGGGCAGCGGCAAACAAGTCGCCATTGTCAAGCTGCACCCAGGTCGTCTCGTTGTGCGTGGGCTTGTCCACGATGGTTCCACGCAACGTCCACGTGTTTCCGCCGTCTGCCGTCGTGTAGAAATAAACCGCGCCACCGTAGAAGCAAACACCATACTCGCCGTCAGCCAGTTTTGCGATGCGGCCATAGGGAACCAAGCTCTTCCCATCGCTTCTCTTGGGCAACCCCAGTTCGGGGAACTGTCGCCAACTCTTGCCGGAATCCACGGAGACAGCCGCAATGGGCTGAATCGTCAGCGCGCCTTCCTTTTGAGGCCCCCGACTTGGTCCTGCCGTGTAGGGGATACGCTTGTCCCACCCGCCGACGATGGCGAAACACTTCTCGTCCACAACACCCGCCGCGAGATTCATGCGGTTCATTCCCGCCGCGTGCGGAACTGGAACACTGGATTTCCGCCAATGACTTCCGTCGTCGCTGAGCCAGCACTCAGCCGAACCTTCCGTGACGCCATGATTGTTGTACGGCCAGATGAGGACGGCAAGTTTCCCGTCTGGCAACCGGTTCAGGTTCGGCCAACCGCAGGCCCCATCAATCGCAATAAAACGCTCATGGAAATCAAAGCGTGACGGCTTGGGCGGTTCAGCGTGCGAAGTGAGCTGCAGCACCAATGCCAACAGAAAGATGGCGGGGGAGAATGTTTTCATCTTGAAGTCGTTGCGGTTGTTTCTTGGTTGGGTGGCCTGCTCATTTTCGCGGGAACGCATCTCCCATTTCATCTTTCCACGAATCGTCGTGCTGCGCGCCCCAGAGGTCGGTCTGCGGCAAGAGTTGTTCGGGCAGATTGCCGTGTGAAATATCCTCGGGCAACGGATGATGACGGGCGGGCACGCCGTAGGCCAGCGTGTCGGGCGGCACGTCCTTGTTCACCACCGAACCGGCGCCGATGAAGGAGTTGCGTCCGATCGTGACGCCGGGGCAGATGGTCACGCCACCACCGATGCAGACGTGGTCTTCGATCCGCGCGCCTTGGACGCCGGGTTGGCGCATGGGATACTTGGCGTTCAGGAAGGTCGTGCCCGGTCCGATGAACACCATGTTGCCAATCACTGTGGTGCTCGGAATATAGACGTGTGCCATAATCTTCACGCCGTTGCCAATGCGGATGCGTCCTTCCAGCGTGCACTTGTGATGGACGACGCAGCGATTGCCGATGGTCACCTCGGCGCGGATCAACACCTGATGCCCGCATTGGAAACGATGGCCGATGGTGGTGTTCGCGTAGATGATCGTTCCCGACCGGATGATGGCGTAGTCGCCAATCCGCGTCGGCTGCGAATCGCCGGGATACCGGTAGCCGAGGACAACGTCCTCGTCCACCTGCGCGCGGTGACCGATTTTGTAAAAGGGTGTTGTGCTCATTTCGCGAAACGGTTGAGGATCTCGATTGCCTTGTCGGCTATGACATCGCCGGCGGGTTTCTTGAACGGCGGACGGAACTTCGTGTAGCGGTAGTGGGCGCTCATATACTCGCGGTCACCGGTGTTCGGGCCATCGGTCAGGTAACCGTGCGAAGCATTGACATACCCGCACGGAATCGCCAGCGGCAACGGTGACCGCGCGCGAATCTGTCGCCCGATTCCCTGAAACGGCTCGAACGGCATGCCGATGATCCCAACATCACCAATCCGCAGAACCTGAATCTCCACCTGCAAATACTTCGGCACCGAGTCAGCCTTGCCGCTCTGCCGCAACTCCAGCGCCCACTTGCTCCACGGCAGGACAGCCTCGATCAATTTGCCGCGATACGCGGGCGTCAGTTCCCTGGGGAAGTTCAGTCCCACGCAAGCCAATGTATTCTGGTCGCCGGCGGCGGCGCGACGGATGAAGTCTTCCATCTCGGCAATCTCGGCTTTCAGGGCTTTCTCGGAGGGAAGCGGGCCGAGCGGTATCCGAACATCCTCCGCGGCGAAATTCAGGCCGTCACGTTGGGAAGGCTTCAGATTGTCGAGCGCCTTGATGTAACTCCCGCCGAGCATCTGCCCGTATTTCTCCGAGAGCACGACATCGCCCCGGAACATGCCTTTGGAATTCACCTCACCGGCGCAGCCTTGCAGGAAACTGACCACCAACGGCTTCGTGGGCGACAGATGCCTGGCCACCACATCGCAGGCCACTTGCGGCCAATCACCGAACACCACCGGCTTCTCCGGATGATAACAACTACACGGATGCCCGGTGAACTGTGCCAGCGCGGCGACCGGTTTGCCTTCCGCGTTCTTGAGCACGACGATGGGCGCCTGACGGTCAATGTCACCATTGAAATCCACGCCCATCAAGTCACGGTCTTCCTCGCGCATCAGATAAGTCGAACCATCGGCGCGCCGGCCTTTGCGGTTGTACGTGATTCGGCCTTCGGTGCCTTCGGCCCACCAGACCGTCACCGGCTGAAGCATTGCGGGCAGACGTTTGGCGTGGCTGCGGAGTTGGGCGAGCAACTCTTCCCCCAGCGGCAACAGCTTCGCTACTGGCAACTGCGGCAAATGATACGCCTCGTAAGCCTCCACGTGATTGCTGCTCACCTTCGCGTCCGTGTGATTGTGCGAGACGAACAGGATGACGTTCGACACGGGCAGCTTCAGGTCATCGGCAATCGCCTGCCGGAACATCGCGCTCACGTTGGCGGCCTTCGGCGAGTTCAGATGCGTCGTCACCAAACACAACCGCAGTTCGCCCTCCTCCAACAGCACGACGCTGCTCTTCAACGGCCCCGCCACCTTCTCCACCACCGCCGCTGTCTTGCTGGAGGTCGGCCCGCCGGCAACGGGCGTGATGCCGAACTCAAGTGACGCCGCGCGCAACCGCGGACGCTCGACCGGTGCCGCGAGCGTCGTCATCGCAACGCCGAACAGAAGGAGACTGAGGATTTTCATGGCAGGACAATAGCAGAGCCGGCTCCGGTTTTCGAGAATGCCGCGAAGGAAGTTGGCGCTGTGTTCGCGGGAACAAGGCAGCGTGTCCCACCACTTCGTATTTTTTCTCCACGCGAACGAGATCATTGTCGAGGCGAACATCCTCGTCCACGCAAGACAGGCCGTGTTTCTGCTTTCTTTGTGGCACGCGCTCTGCTAAAGTTCTTTGCAATGTCGAAGTCCGTCCACATCTCGGAAGAGGAAGTCCAGCAATTGCAGCGGACGGTGGAGATGTTTGAGGCCATCACGCAAGCGCAGCCGGACGATTATCAATCGCTGGAGATTCTCAAGGAAGCCTATACGAATCTGGGGCAGAAGACGGATTCGTTGCGCATCTCCTCGAAACTGGCCGATGCGTATGAGAAAAACGGCCAAGTCTTCAAGGCGATCCTCGAATGCGAAGGGATTCTTCAGGAGTCTCCCGGCGAAGACGATGTCCACAAACGGTTGGCGCGCCTGGAAATTCAAGCCAAGCAGGCGGTCGGTGAAACCGTTCCTGTCCCGCCGTCGCCCCCTATGGTGGAAGCCAAGCCGGCAGCGAAACCGACAATGGAGCCGCCTGTTGTCTTGACGCCGATCCAGCAGGCGAACGAAGGCGACCGGGCGCTGGCCAATATACTGGTCACGGAAAAACTGGCGACCGCGCAGGCATTACAGCCGCTGCTGCAACAGTTGCAAGCGATGCGGAATGTCCCCCACCCGGAACGAGGGTTGCCCCTCTCGCTGGCGCAAATGGTCGTCAACGAGCAGTTCGCCAAGCTGGAGGATGTGTTGACGGTGATGCTCAATAAATCCATGCTGCCCTACCTGCCGTTGGCGAACTACGACGTGGACCGCGAGATCGCCTGTTTATTGCCGTTGGATTTGGGCTGGCAGTTTTGCGCCGTGCCATTCGACCAGATCAGTCGCAGCGTCCTCGTGGCCACGGCCAATCCATTTCAGGCCGCCGCCAAACGCACGATGGAAACCAAACTGAAAGCCAACGTCTTTTGGTACGTGTCCACGCCCGCGGAGATTACCACCGTGTTGAAACGCGCCCATCGCCTTGAGGCCGGAACCAAACCTGTGGCGCCCCAATGAAGTCATTCAGCGAACGAATCACGGACGCATTGATTGCGGATGGACTCCTGACGCAAGCGCAGCTCCAGGAGACGATTGATCTTCAGCAAAAACAGGGGGGACGCCTGCTGAAACTGCTCTTGGAACGGCGCACGGTCACCGAACAGGATATGATGATCGGGATGGCGCGCTGCCTGAAGACGCCGCCGGTGACGCTGCCGAAGATGCATGTGCCTTCCGAGGTTCTCGACCTGATTCCCAAAGAGATGATCCAGATGTACAAGATGGTGCCGGTGGCGCGCGTTGGCAAAAAGCTCTTCATTGCCATGGCAGACCCGCTCAACGTGCTCGCCATGGACGACCTGCGCCGCGACCGTCCGAATCTGGAGATCATCCCGCTGATCACCACGGAGAAGGCCGTCACCGATTTCCTCAACGCATCCACCACGCAGGTCAAGGAAGGCATTGACGAGATTCTGAAGGACGTGGATGTCTCTGACGTTGAGCTTGCCAAGCAGCAAGAAGAAGAAATCAACCTCGACAAGCTCGTGGAGAGCAGCGAGGAAGCCCCCGTCATCAAGCTCGTCAACCTCATGCTCGTCCAAGCGATCAAGGACCGGGCGAGCGACATTCACATCGAGCCGTTCGAGAAACAACTGCGGCTGCGCTACCGCATTGACGGCGTGCTTTACGATTCAACCGCGCCACCCAAGTCAATTCAATCGGCGTTGACCTCCCGCATCAAGATCATGTCCACGCTCGACATCGCCGAGCGACGGCTGCCGCAGGACGGCCGGTTCCGCATCCGAATTGGCGGACGCGACGTGGATTTGCGCGTGTCGGTGTTGCCGACGGTGCACGGCGAGAAAATCGTCATGCGCGTCCTCGACAAGGGGACGCTCAACACCAACTTGGACTCGTTTGGGATGGATCCCGACGATCTCGCCAGGTTCAAGATGGCCATTGATGCGCCGCACGGGATGATGTTGATGACCGGACCGACGGGATCGGGCAAAACCTCGACGCTCTATGCCGTGCTGACCCAACTCAACACGCCCGACGTCAACATCATCACGGTCGAAGACCCGGTTGAGTACCAGATGCTCGGGATCAACCAGGTGCAGGTCAAACCAGAAATCGGCCTGACCTTCGCCAGCGGTCTCCGATCCATCCTCCGTCAAGACCCCGATATCGTCATGGTCGGTGAAATCCGCGACTCCGAGACGGCTGACATCGCCGTCAAGGCCGCTTTGACCGGCCACTTGGTGCTTTCGACGCTGCACACCAACGACGCGCCCGGCGCCATCGCCCGTTTGGTGGACATGGGGATTGAGCCGTTTTTGGTCAGTTCCTCATTGCTCATGGTCTGCGCGCAGCGTCTCATGCGCAAAATCTGCCCGCATTGCAAGGAAGCCATTCAAGTTCCTCCGGACGCCATCAAACGGCTGGGACTCAGTCCCAATGAGGTTGCCGGTTCGACCTTCTACCGCGGGCACGGTTGTTCACGCTGCAAGGAGACTGGTTTCATGGGGCGCATGGCGATTCTTGAAGTTCTTTCCGTCACCGATGCCATGCGCGAACAGATTCTTCACAACACCAGCGCCCAAGTGGTGCGAGAACTGGCACTCAAGGAGGGCATGAAAACTCTCAAAACAGCCGGCTTGAACAAGGCAAAAGCCGGCCTCACTTCGGTGGATGAGGTCCTGCGCGTTACTGGAAACACATGATTTGTTGCATCTTTGAGATTTTCAGCCCCCAAACGGAACAATGGCACACCCGTTGCTAAAACAAGTCACTTGACCCATGAAATTCCCGTTCTTCCAAAGCAACCGTCAAACGCAAACTCCACCTGCGCCACCGCCGTCGCGCCCGCCAGCACCCACGCCGTCCCCGCAACCCGTGGCAAGTTCGCTTCGTCCGCCAACGGGCACCGCAGCACCGGCAACGCGACCTGCGACTTCCTCTTTGCGAAGCGCCTCGACAATCGGAGTGGATATTCCACCTCAAGTCCAATTCAAGCTCCGCTCGCTCCTTGCCCTGCTGCCGGACAAGATGCTCGCCTTTCCGCGCAACCAGATACCCCCGCACATCAACCTGGAACAACCGGTTGGTTTACCCACGGACATCATCATCCCGCAACTGGCAAGCGCTCGCGTCACCATGTTGCTCGCCACTGTCCTCGACGCGATTCCCGCTGAAATCCTCAGCCCCACGCGCCCCGATCCGGGCGCCACCACGGTGACGTTGCCGTTGCATGAAATCGTCTCCCAACTGCCTCCGCGATTTTTCACCGCCCGTCTCAGCCAGCGCACTGTTTCAGAAATCGGCGCCGATATTCCTGCCCCCTTCCAGGAACGAAAACCCGTGCCCCCGCCGCGCCCCGTCATGCCGATTGCGGAAGAAGCGCCTGTTGTCGTTCCGCCACCGAAACCAATTTTCACCCCCCAACCGGTGCAGGCCGTTGCGCCGCCACCCGCGCCGAAACCGGTCATTCCACAGCCGGAACCAACACCGGCGGCACCGCCTCCGCCTTCCCCGGTCATCACCTCCCCCGCGATGGCGCCAACACCGGTTGCGGGCGAACCCATGGCCCCACCGGAACCGAAACCGGTCACGCCACCGCCTCCGCCGCCGGCTTGTGTCGAGCCACCCACCCCAGCACCGGCTCCGGTGGTGATCGAGGCGCCAGCACCACCGATGGAACCGGTCATCGAGCCGGTTGCCGTTGCTCCAGCAACTCCCGTCGCGCCGCCTCCTCCAGAACCGACGGCACCTGCGACGGTCGAAGTGGCCGCCTCCACCGAGCCAGCGCCGACGGACGAGAAGAAATACCTCATCAATCTCAACCGCTGCAGCGTCGAGGACCTGCTCGCCATCAAAGGGGTCGGCCCCTCGCTCGCCCAACGCATCATCGCGTGGCGCGCGGAGCACGGTCGCTTCAACTCGCTCGATGAATTGCGCGATGTGCCGGGTGTTGGCCGCAAGACGCTCCGTGCGCTGACCGGCGCGCGACCGGGGGCGCTCAACCGCCTGCTCGGCGTCACTGACGACCGCGAGTTGACGCTGCAGGAAATCGTGCGCCTGACCAGCAAGCTGCCGGGACTGCAAGGCTGCATGCTGGCCACCGCCGACGGTCTCCTCCTGACCGGCGAAGTGCCGCCCCATCTCGACAAGGAAGCAATCAGCGTCTTCGCCCCGCAACTGTTCCGTCGCGTCGCCCGCTACACGAAGGAACTCAAGGTCGGACAGGTGCAGCGCTTCACCCTTTTCACCGACCAATTACCGGTCAGCATCTTCGGGGCGGAAGACGTTTTCCTTGTTGTGCTGCACGACTCGAAACATTTCAGCAAACGGCTGCTCCGCCTCTGCGAACGAATCAGCCTTGAAATTGCCCGGCTCTGCCGCCAACGCACCACCGTCTGAAAGGCTCCCGTATGGCCATCATCAACTACGCCAACAAAGAAGTTCAGTTCAAAATTGTCTATTACGGTCCTGCCCTGTGCGGCAAGACCACCAACCTCGCCTACATCCACAGCCAGATCACCGAAAGCAACAAGGGCGAACTCGTCTCCCTCGCGACCGCCGCCGACCGAACGCTCTTCTTCGACTTCCTCCCGCTCAATGCCATCGTCATCCGCAACTTCAAAACAAAATTCCAGCTCTACACAGTCCCCGGCCAAGTCATCTACAACGCCACCCGCCAACTCGTCTTGCGCAGCGTGGACGGCATCGTTTTCGTCGCCGATTCCCAGTGGGACAAGATGGAGGAAAACATCGAGAGCTTCCGCAACCTCGAAGAAAACCTCGCCCGCCAAGGACACAGCCTGGACACCATTCCCTACGTGATCCAGCACAACAAACGCGACATGCCCAGCATCGCTCCGGTTCATTACATTGACTTTCTCCTCAACGACCGTGCCGTTCGCGTCCCAAGTGTTGAAGCCTGCGCCACCACCGGCGAAGGCGTCTTTGAAACGCTCAACACCGTTTCCCGCCTGTTGTTGGTGAAGTTTGCGCGCGAAGCGGAAGCCGCCGCCATCAAATCGCGTTCTGCTGCCGCCGCCAGCCCGATGGCGGGCATCGCGGCCGGTGTGCGCGACCACCAGTCCCTGCGCTAATATGCACCCCACCCCCATTGTCACCCTTGCTGCCGCGGAAAAACTGCTGAAAACCTTGGAGGAATTCCTCGACAAGTGCGAGGGGCTCTTCGCCATGATCATTGACCGGGGCGGCACCATCCTCAGCCAGACCGGGCGGGCACCCGAGACCGCCGACATCACCGTGCTCGCCGCGCTGGCCGCCGGCAGTTTCGCCGCCACCCGCGAACTGGCCACGCGCGTCGGCGAATCCGAGTTCAACGCGCTCTACCAACAAGGCAGCCATTTCCACATCCTCATGAACGCGGCGGACGACGACACCATGCTCGTCACCATCTTCGGCACTCAGACCACTGTCGGCCTCGTCCGGTTTTACGCCGCCCGCACCGCCGACCAGATCGCCATCCAGATGCAGGAACTGCGCGCCGGCGGCGACGACGCACAGCCGATCTTCACCGAAGCAGACCTCAGCGCAGCCCCTGAAGTCTTCGACGGCACCACGCTTAAGCCGTAACCACCGCCTTTCTCCAGCGCGCGCGGTAAACCGGGTCGCCCTTCGCCAGAAAAATCTTCTCAAATTCCGTCCGCGCCTCTTCCGGCAACGGCACCGGCGGCTCCCTCTCAAACCCGCTCATCAACCCGACAATCTGCTCAAAGTACGGCGCGTTGTCTGTGGCCACGTTGACTGTTCCGCCGCTCGCCAGCGTCCGTCGCAGTTCGCCGATAAACTCCGGATTGAACAGCCGCTTTTTCTCGTGACGCCGCTTTGGCCACGGATCCGGGAAGAAGACGTAATACGACGTCACGCTGGCCGAGGGGATCAGCTTGGCGATGACGTAGCTGAACTCCAATCGCAACAGCCGCACGTTCGTCAACCCGGCGCGCTGCACCTTCTTGTCCACCTTGCGCAACCGGACCAGTTGACGGTCCACGCCGAGAAAGTTGCGTTCCGGTTTTGTCCCGGCCATCCACGCCAAAAAGTTGCCCTTGCCGCAACCCACGTCAATCTCCACGGGCGCGCTCCTGCCAAACACACTGCCCCACTCCAACGGATCCAGATAGCTGGCGGGCTTGTAAATCGCCGTCGCAAACGCATTCAACTCCGTCGTCCTCCGGCTACGAATTGCGACGGCGCCAGCCCGTGGACTTTCTTGAACGCCCGCGAGAAATGATACGCATCGGCAAACCCGGTTTCCACCGCGACCTCCTTCACCAGTTTGTTCGAGTTCAACAACAAATCGGCCGCCCGGTTCATTTTCAACCGCAACAAGTGCTGGTACGGGCTGCTGTGCCCGAACCGGCGGAACAACCGGCACAGGTACGCCTGCTCAACGTGGCAGGCTGCCGACAGTTCCTCGACCGTCCGCAGCGTGCGGTGGGCCGCCTCGATGTATTCGCGGCAGCGCTCATACGTCGCAAAAGCGCGCGTGGCCGCCGAACCCGGCGGAATTTCCGTCTCAGCAATCTTGAGCGCCAGCAACTCGACCTGGACTGCCAGAATCCGCGCCGTGAACGGCGTCGCACGCAGCCCGTTGCGGATCAGGCCGTCAAACAACGCCGCCACCTCGCTCGGCGCTGAGGTTTGAATCACCTGGCCCGGCTTCGGCGCGTTTCGCGTCAAGAGCGACTCGGCCCGCGTCCCCGCAACATCCACGAAATACTTCACCAATCGCTCCCGTGGGTCCGACGCAATGTGTTGCGCAATGCCCGGCCCGTAGGCAAACAGCGTCCCCGGCATCAACATGTGCGGACGTCCTCCCAACGTCAGCGTCCCTTTGCCTCGCGCCACGAACTCGATGGACCAATACGGGAAACTGCGCCGGTGAATCTCGTAATCCGCCGCGCAATGCTCGCAGCCGCCGCACACCACCGCCAGCGACACCCTGCGCTGCGGATTCAGATCAAGATAAAACCGTCTCGCCTCTGAAATCTGCGCCGAAAAGAAATCCGGTTGTGTTGTTTGCTTCACAGCGTTCGAGATTCCACGACGCACAAATGGAAGTCAAGAATACACAGGGTTGACTTCTGTGCCGGGTGTCGCTACTCACTCGGATTGTGATCGCCACCGGACACATCGAATTTGCACCAAGTTTCGCGCCGAGGCCCGAAATCAGCCACGTGCTCTTCGACTTCGACGGCACGCTCTCGCTGATCCGCGAAGGCTGGCCCGATGTCATGGCCCCCATGTTCGCTGAAATGCTGCCGTCACTGCCCGGTGAAACCGACGCCGACAGGCTCCGTCTCGCCCTCGACGACATCATGCGCCTCAACGGCAAACAGACCATCTACCAGATGATCCAGCTTGCCGAGCGCATCCGCGAACGCGGCGGCGAACCGCGCGAGCCGCTTTGGTATAAACACGAGTATCTTCGCCGCCTGAACGAGCGCATCCAGTCACGCATCGAGAAGCTCCGCAACGGCGAGATCAAGCCCGATGACTTGCTTGTCCACGCCGCTCGACCGTTGCTCGAAGAAATCCAGCGCCGCGGCCTGCCGCTCTACCTCGCCAGCGGCACCGACGAACAATTCGTCAAACAGGAAGCCGACCTCCTCGATGTCACTCGCTACTTTGGCACGCGCATCTACGGCGCGCTCGATGATTATAAGAAGTTTTCCAAGAAAATGGTCATCGAACGCATCCTCCGCGAAAACAACATCTACGGAGAACAACTTCTCTCCTTCGGCGACGGCTATGTCGAGATCGAGAACACCAAGGAAGTCGGCGGTCTCGCCGTCGCCGTCGCCAGCGACGAAGCCCACAACGGCTCCGGCCAGTTCGACGAATGGAAACGTCAGCGCCTCCTCGGCGTTGGCGCCGACATCGTCATCCCCGATTTCCGCGATGCCATTTCACTGCTGTCAACTATTTTGAGACGATCGTCTCAAAATAGTTGACGCTTTTTCCTGCCATGAAACTCACGCCTCTCAACATCACGAAACTCAAGGTACGCCCGCTTGCCGAGCGCGAAAGCCTCACCCGCGTCGAGGATATCCTGGTCGCGCCCGACGCGCCGCCTCCGCCGTGTTCCGCAATGGCGCGCGTGCGCGATTGCGCTACCAAAATCATCGCCGCCCGCAAACGCGGCGCGGGTGTCATGTTGCTGTACGGCGCACACCTGTTGCGGAACGGCGCCGCGTTACTTCTCGACCGCATGATGGCGCGCGGCCTTCTCACCCACCTCGCCACCAACGGTGCCGGCTCGATCCACGATTGGGAATACGCATGGCTCGGACGCTCGACCGAAAGCGTCCGCAAGAACGTCGTCACCGGCACCTTCGGCGCCTGGGACGAAACCGGCCGCTACCTCCACCTCGCGCTCCAAACCGGCAACCAGCGCGGCGAAGGCTACGGCGCTGCCCTCGGACGGTTCATCGCCGAGGACACAGTCACCCAGCATCGCTGGAAACACGCCTCGATCCTCTCGTCCGCGTTTCGCCACGGTGTCCCAATGACCGTTCATCCCGGCATCGGCTACGACATCATCGCTTGCCATCCGAACTTCGATGGCGCCGTTATTGGCCAAGCCGCCGCTGTGGATTTCCGGTTGCTCGCCGCGTCCATTGACACACTCGATGGCGGTGTGGTGCTTTCCATCGGCTCCGCTGTTATGGCGCCGCAGGTCTTCGAGAAAGCGCTGAGTTGTGTCAACAATCTCCGCCTGCAAGCCGGCCGTCCCATCGTCAGCGGCCACGCCATCTATGTCGTGGACATTCAGGACGGCGGCAACTGGGATTGGTCCGCCGGCGAACCGCCGAAGACCAACCCCGCCTACTACCTCCGTTTCTGCAAAAGTTTCTCCCGCATGGGCGGCACGATGCACTACGTCCAAAGCGACAATGTCGCTTTCCTCCACAACCTCCTCCATGAACTCTACGCGCTTTAACGCGATCACCAGTCGCTACCGGAAACTTCGCATCGCTGTCGTCGGCGACTTTTGTCTCGACCGTTACCTCGAAATTGATCCTTCCAAGCGCGAGACCTCCCTCGAAACGGGTCTGCCCGTCCATAATGTCGTGGCCACCCGCGCGCAGCCCGGCGGCGCCGGCACCATTCTCAACAACCTTGTCGCCCTCGGCATTGGCACGATCTGGCCGGTGGGTTTCTGCGGGGATGACGGCGAAGGCTACGAGTTGCGCCGCGCCCTCGACGGACTGCCGCTCGACCATTTTTTCCAGACCCGCCAACGCCGCACGTTCACCTACTGCAAACCGATGCTCGCCGGCAAAGAACTGAACCGGCTCGACACGAAAAACTGGACGCCCACGCCGGTTGCCGTCCAGAGCGCGATCATCAAGTCTGTCCGCGAACTTGCGCCGAAGGTTGACGCAATAATTCTGCTCGACCAAGTGGACGTCGCCGAGACCGGCGTTGTGACGAAAAGGCTTTTGTCGGCGATTCACCAATTGGCCTCGAAGCATTTCATCATCGGCGACAGCCGGCGCGGCGTGCGCGGCTGGCCGCCGATTGCGTTGAAAATGAACGCCAACGAACTCGTTGCAACCGGTTGCGGCTCCGCCGCCGAACTGGCGTGTCGGAACAAATGCCCGGTGTTTGTGACGCTTGCCGAGAAAGGCATCATTGGCGCGTTGCCTGACGGCACCGTCGAGCAGGTTCCCGCGTTGCCGGTGCGCGGCCCGATTGACATCGTCGGCGCCGGCGACGCCGTGACGGCGAACCTCGCTGCGTCGTTGGCGGCAGGCGCGACATTGCGCGAAGCGTTGGAGTTGGCCAACGCCGCTGCGTCGGTGGTCATTCACAAACTCGGCACCACCGGCACGGCTACCGTGCGGGAACTGAAGTCAAGAATAGCCATGACAGAGTCAAGAACGTCTATTGTGCGACCGAAGCGTCGCCGCTAGAGTGCGAGCCATGAAGAACAATGATCTTATCCTGGTCACCGGCGCCGGTGGATTCATCGGCGGGGCGTTGATACGTTATTTTCGAAAGAAAGGATTTACCCGCATCCGGGCGGTGGACAAGAAACCGCTGCCGATGTGGTATCAGCGAATACCGGATGTCGAGAACCTTTGCCTCGACTTGTGTGAAAAAGACAATTGCGTCAAGGCCGCCGAGGGCGCGGTCGAGGTCTATCAACTCGCTGCCGACATGGGCGGGATGGGATTCATCGAGCGGTTTCGCATCGAGTGTTTGCGGAGCGTCCTCATCAACACCCACATGATCGAAGCCGCCTACCGCGCGGGTTGCCAGCGCTATTTCTTTTCGTCGTCAGCCTGCGCCTACAACGTCAAACTCCAGGAAGATCCGAACTGCCGCGCATTGAAGGAGTCGGACGCCTATCCCGCCTATGCCGAGCGCGGGTACGGCTGGGAGAAACTGATTTCGGAAATGTTCTGTCAGGAGTATTGGGCCGAGCGCAAAATGAGGACGGCCATCGCGCGGTTCCACAACGTCTATGGTCCGTGGGGCACGTGGGACGGCGGTCGTGAGAAGGCGCCCGCGGCGATTTGCCGCAAAGTCATCGAGGCGAAAGACACCGGCAACAAGGAGATCGTCATCTGGGGCGATGGCCATCAGACCCGCAGCTTCATGTACATTGATGACTGCGTGCTCGGCATTGACAAGATCATGCACGCCGACAATCTCATCGCAACGCCGGTCAATCTTGGCACCAGCGAGATGATTTCGATCAACGACCTTGTCAGCCTCGCCGAAACAATCGGCGGCGTGAAATTGAAGCGGCGTTACGATCTCAACGCCCCGCGCGGCGTTGCCGGGCGCAACAGCGACAACACGTTCATCAAGAAGATGCTCGGATGGGAGCCGGACACGCCGATCCGCAAGGGGCTGGTGACGACCTACCAGTGGATCGAACAACAGTATGACGACCGCAAAGCCGGCAAAGAGACTGTCCGCGACACCATTTGAACGATGCGCCTCACGGACATCATCGGCAACTTCCCCTATCGGATCGCGCTGGCCGGCGGTTGGATTGACCAGCCGTTCGTTTCGAAACACAACCCAGCGCCGCCCGGCTCGATGGTTGTCATCAGCATTGAACCGGCGTTTCCGTGGATGGATCGTTGCGGCATCGCCAGCAGCACGCGACGCGTCGCGCTGGAACGTTGGGGGCGCTTGCCCAAAGGCAACCCGAAGCAGTTGGTCCAGGAATTGTACGAGGCCGAGAATAAAGGCAAAACCGATCCGTCCGGTTCGCAGGACATGATCGGCCTGATTTACCCTGGCGTTTGCCGGCTCGATTACGACGGCGGATTTTTCCCGTGCCACATCGAGTCGAACAACGACCCGAAGATTGCGCGCTGGATCGAGAAGATCATCCACGTGTTGCCCGTCGCGCCTCGTCCCGACGGCTACAGTCCGCTCGGCGTGAAGAATCCCGACCCGGCATGGATCCAGCGGCTCGGCCAGACCGGAAAAGATTGTTTTAATGCCATTCTTGCCCGCAACGTAAAACGTCTCGGCAAATCGTTGAACGACTGCATGGCTTGCTGGGAAACCATCTTGCCGCACACTGTCCGCCATCCGGCCATCAAAACCGACCTTGTCGCCATCCTCAAGTGGCACCAATCGAAATACGACGGCGCCATGTACAGCGGTTGCGGCGGCGGCTATCTCTTCATCGCATCCGAGGATCCGGTCCCCGGCACCTTCACCGTGAAAGTCCGCATTGCCAAATGAAACAAGTCATCATCACCGGCAGCTTTGACGATCTGAAGTCGCGCCACATCCGCTTGCTGGAGGAAGCGTCCAAGCTTGGCGAACTTCACGTCCTACTCTGGTCCGACAGACTCGCCGGCAACCCGAAGTTCCCTGAAGCGGAGCGGCTTTATTTGGTGCAAGCCATCCGCTACGTCAGCTCTGTCCGTATCGTCAATGATCCAAGTGACACCGGCCCGATCAAGCCCGACCTCTGGGCAAATGAAGACACCTTGAAACTGGACGGCTTTCCCGTCCCGCCGCCGATGCCCTCGCTGCCGGGACGCAAGAAAGTGATTGTGACCGGCTGTTACGATTGGTTTCACTCCGGCCATGTTCGGTTCTTCGAGGAAGTCTCGCAACTCGGCGACTTGTACGTCTGCATCGGCAACGACGCGAACATCGAACTGCTCAAAGGCATCGGGCATCCGTTCTTCCAGCAGGAGGAGCGCCGCTACGTGATTGGTTCCGTTCGGCACGTGAAGGAGTGTCGGATCAACACCGGCACCGGCTGGTTGGACGCGGAACCGGAAATGTACGAGATCAAGCCCGACATCTACGCCGTGAATGAAGACGGCGACAGACCGGAGAAACGCGAGTTCTGCGCCAGGCACGGCATCCAATACGTCGTGCTGCAACGCACACCGAAGGACGGCCTGCTGAAACGCTCAAGCACCGGTCTGCGCGGGTTTTAGAGAAGCCGGCTACCGCGCGAGGTCGTAGCAGAACAACAGTTGCTGGTCGCGGAGATAAAGTTTGCGGTTATGGATGACCGGATACGCCCACGCAGGGCTGTTGGTGCGCTGCGGAGTGAACCGCGATTTGATGCGAAAGTCGCCCGGCGTTGCCTCGACGAGAATCACCAAGCCGCGGTCGTACCGGTAGATGAGATGACCGTCCGCATACAGCACACAGGCGGAACCAGCGGCGGGCGCCTTTGGTTTCCACAAGAGCTTGCCAGTGGCAAACTCAAGGCAGGCTGGGTCGCCCTTGTTCAAACCGCTCCCGCCGTAAAGGTGATCGCCGACCAAGACGATGCCGCCGTGGTGGTTCTCGAAGGTTTTCGCAGGGAGAAGATAACTCTCGACGGCATCCCACTTGGTCCCGTTGCGTTTGATTTCGAGCAGCGCGCTGCCGGTGTTGTAGCTGTTGGCGGTGAAAACGTGGTTGCCCCGCACCACCGGGGTCGTGATGCTGGCAATGGTATTGGCCAGACGATTGTAGCCCCACAGAAACTCGCCGGTCTCCGCGGCAACGCCAATGATTCCCCGACCGACGACTTGGATGTATTGGCGAACGCCGCCAATGTCGGCGACGACGGCCGACGAGTACGCGGCGCCCTCGGAACCTCGCTCGCCAAGGGCGGGTATGGCGCATTTCCAGAGAACGCCGCCGGTGTGTTTGTTGAACGCGACCATCATCGCATCTTTCCCGCCGGGCGTCGCGATCAGACGCTCGCCGTCCACGAGCGGTGACTCGCTGTATTTCCAGGCGGACATCATTTTGCCGGCAAATGCATTGGTGAAATTGTGTTGCCATCGAATCTTGCCGGCGCCGGTTTCGAGGCAGAGAAGATCGCCGTCCGTGCTGACAACGTAGAGCACATCGCCGTCAATCGTGGGCGTCGAGAGCGCACCGTACTCGGGGTAAGCGGCGCCAATCCGAACGGCCCAGAGTTCGGCGCGCGTGGCCAGGTCATACGCGAGAAGGAACTGCGATTGGTCGCGGTCACCGGTGGTGAAGAATCGGCCATCGGCGATGGCAATCGTGGAGTGGCCGCGACCGAGCGAGTCCAACTGCCACAGGAGTTTTGGCCCGTCGGAGGGCCACTCTTTCAGCAGGCCGGTTTCGTTGCAAAGGCCATCGCGGCGTGGCCCGCGAAAACCCGGCCAGTCCCGCGCCGTCACTGGTGATGCTGCCACAGCGATTCGTTCAGCGGCGCGAACCGGCGCAGCGACATTTGCTTCCGCTACTTCCGCGTCAATCTTGGCGATCGTCATCTGGGCGCGGCGACGCACTTCGGTATTCTCGTCGTTGAGCAACTTGACCATCAACGGACGCACCTCCTTGGCCCTGGCTCCCATACTCCAAAAAGCGCGGATGATGCGAAGACGTTGGGCAACATCGGCGTCTGTGAACATTTCGACAAGGACAGGCAGTGACACGGCATGCAATTCGGCAAGCGCATCCATCATCGCAAGACCGACCCACGGTGATGGCCCGGCCATCGCATTGAGCAACGCTGGAATGGCCGGTGTGGCGGCGGCGCCCATGTGAGCAAGTTGATCAGCGGCGGCGACTTGTTGTTGTGGCGTGCCGGTGCGGAGGTCGCGGATCAGATCGTCCACCGATGGAGTCGCAGCCAACCCGGTGGCAGCGATGATGAGCGACAAAATGCTCGCACGACAAAATTGGCTTCGCATGGCCTCATCATATCCACCAATCACAGGTCTTTCGTCAACTGTATCCCGTCGGCACACCGACGACATACGGAAGAACGGGGTGTAAACTCTTTTGAGACGATCGTCTCAAAAGAGTTTACACACGGACAACTGCTGGTGGATCCCCTACTGCCATTTGCGCGCGCAAATGGCGTGTGCGGGGAAATCACGCTTGACGCACAGCACCGTCCTGCCCGAAAACCGTCGTGATGAAACAAGCTGAAGGAACAATTCAGACGCAATGAGGACAGCCGCTTTATTGCTGGCAGTTCTGGTGGCCGTGACAGGTTGCGCTGCCGACAAGAAGATTGTCCTGCTGGCCGGGCCGCCGAGCCACCCGCCGGGCGAACACGAACACAACGCGGGCGTGTTGCTGTTCAAGAAATGTCTCGCCAGCGTTCGCGGCATCACGGTCGAAACCCACCTCAACGGGCAGTGGCCGGCGTCGCTGGACGGCGCTGCGGCCATTGTCATTTACAGTGACGGCGGCGACTGGCATCCCGCGCTTCAGGAAAACCGGCTCGAACAACTCAGGGCGCTCATGAAGAAGGGCGTCGGGTTCGGCTGCATTCACTACGCCTGCGAACCGACCACGGAGAAAGGCAACAAGGAGTTCATCGAATGGATCGGCGGCTGTTTCGAGACGTTCTGGTCAGTCAATCCGCATTGGGATGCGAACTTCACCACGTTACCCAGCCATCCGGTCACGCGCGGCGTGAAAGGATTTCAACTCCGCGACGAGTGGTATTTCCATATGCGGTTCCGCGAAGGAATGAAAGGCGTCACGCCGATTCTTTCCGCCGTGCCACCTGCTTCGACGATGAAACGACCCGATGGACCGCACAGCGGCAATCCTGCTGTCCGTGAAGCGGTCAACAGAGGTGACGCGCAACACCTGATGTGGGTGGCCACGCGCGAGGGCGGCGGACGCGGCTTCGGCTTCACCGGCGGCCATTTCCACAAGAACTGGGGACACGACGATTTCCGCAAGGTCGTCCTCAACGCGATCCTCTGGATTGCGCACGTTGACGTGCCCGCGGGCGGCGTGCAGTCCACAGTGACCGCCGATGAGATGGAGGAAAACCTCGACGAGAAAGGCGGCCCGAAGCCGCGCAGAAACAAATGAGCGCGGCGCCCGCAGTGCGGGGTTGCGGGACAGAATGACGGAGGGTACACTGTGCGCCATGAATCTTTCCGGCAAGACGGCATTGGTCACGGGCGCGGCGAAACGGGTCGGGCGAGAGATCGCGATGGCCTTGGCGCGGCGCGGCGCAAATGTTGTCGTCCACTACAACACGTCGGCGGCGGACGCGCGCCGCGTGGTTGCGCAAATCGAGGCGCTTGGCGTCGAGGCGATGGCGGTGCGGGCGGATCAATCGAAGGCGCGGGAAGTGCGCGACGCCGTGCAGAAGGCCGCGAAAGCGTTTGGCGGAATCGATGTGCTGGTGAATTGCGCCGCCGTGTACCAGAAAACACCGTGGACAACCGTGACGGAACAGGACTGGGATTTCCACCTCAACGCCAATTTGAAGGGACCGTTTCTTTTTGCGCGGGAAGTCAGCCGGCACATGCGCCGGGGCAAGATTGTGAACTTCGCCGACTGGGCGGTCTGGCGTCCGTACCGCCACTACGTGCCGTATCTGGTGTCGAAGGCGGGCGTGGTCTGTTTGACAAAGGCATTGGCGAAGGAACTGGCGCCGCACATTCAGGTCAACGCCGTTGCGCCGGGGCCGGTATTGTTGCCGCCGGATTTTTCGGAGGCGGAAAAACGGGCGGTGCGGAACGCCACGCTGGTCAAGCGGCTCGGTTCGCCGGCGGACGCAGTCGGCGCGGTGTTGTTCTTGCTGGAAAACGGCGACTTCATGACCGGTCACGTGCTGGTCGTGGACGGCGGACGGTTGCTCGCAGGAGAATGAATCATGTTTACAGTGACGAAGACGATTGATTTTTGTTACGGCCATCGGCTGTTGAACTACGAGGGCAAGTGCCGGCACTTGCACGGGCACAACGGACGGCTGGAGGTGGACATCGCGTTGCCATCGCTGGACAACCGCGGCATGGTGCAGGATTTCTCGGAGATCAAACAGGCGTTGAAAGGTTGGGTGGACGCGACGCTGGATCACCGGATGTTGTTGTGGAAGGAAGACCCGATGGTGCCGGTGTTGCGGGAGCGGGGCGAGGTGCTGGTGACGCTGGACTTCAACCCGACGGCGGAGAACCTGGCGAAGATGGTGTTCGAGTATGCAAGCGGGCGCGGCCTGCCGGTGAGGGAAGTTCGCTTGTGGGAAACACCGAGTTCCTGCGCGAGTTACCGCGCAGAGCCATGAATGAAAATTGCGCCGCGGAAATTTCTCCTGCGCCGGTACGAACCGCACGACCGCGAGGCGGTGCGGCAGATTTGCTGCGAGACAGCCGATTGCGGCGAGCCGATGGACCGGTGGTTTCCGGACCGCGAGATTTTCGCCGACCTGCTGATGCGCTATTACACCGACTGGGAACCAGCATCCCTCTGGGTCGCGGTAGCCGAAGGGCGTGTCGTGGGTTATCTGGCGGCCTGCCACAACACGAGGCGGTATCGCCGTTTAATGGCGTTTTGGATTGTGCCGACCACCGTCCTGAAAGCGCTGCTGCGCGGCGTGCTCTGGCATCCCAAGGTTCGGGCGTTTCTACGGGCCAATTGCAGCATCGGATTCCGTGGCCAACGGATTCCGCTGAAGAAGTATCCCGCCCATCTGCACGTGAATCTTCGGCGCAGCTACCGCGGGCTTCACATCGGCCAGTTGCTGGCCGAACAGTGGCTCCATCACGCCCGCGAGACCGGCATCCGCGGCGTCCACGCCGGCGTCAATGCGGACAATGCCAACGGCTGTCGTTTCTTCGAGGCGATGGGGTTTCAGGCGTTGTTTCGCCAGCCCCGGATGCGCCTGCCGAAAAGCGGACGGACGCAGGAAACCGTCATCTACGGGTTGGATTCTTCTTGAGTCAGATGACCGCTGTTGGTAGAGAACCATCGCCATGACCAACGCCCTTTCCCACATTGAGATTCCCGGACTGAAGAAAACCCGCAGCGGCAAGGTGCGCGAGATTTTCGACCTTGGCGATGTCCTCTTGTTCGTCGCCAGCGACCGACTCAGCGCGTTCGATGTCGTGTTGCCCACGCCCATCCCTGAGAAGGGCCGCGTGCTGGCGTCGCTCAGCGAATTTTGGTTTGCCAAGACGGGGCACATTGTCGAGAACCACTTCATCACCTCCGACTTCGAACAGATCGCCCAGCGCGTTGGCCGGCACGAGTCGTTGCGAGGACGCGCAATGCTCGTCCGCAAATGCCAGCCGCTCGCCGTCGAGTGCATCGTGCGCGGTTACCTCAGCGGCTCCGGCTGGAAGGAATACCAAAAGACCCAGACCGTCTGCGGCATCAAGCTGCCGGCGGGACTGGTCGAGTCGTCGAAACTGCCGGAAGCGATTTTTACGCCCTCCACCAAGGCAGAGACCGGCCACGACGAGAACATCAGTTTCGAGCAGGCTGCCGTCATCCTCGGCGCGCCGCTGGCCGCCACGGTGCGGGACTTGGCGCTGGGCGTCTATGGTTTTGCGCGCGACTATGCCGCCACGCGCGGCATCATCATCGCCGACACCAAGTTCGAGTTCGGCCTGCTTGGGGACAAGGTCATTTTGATTGACGAGGTGCTGACGCCCGACAGTTCCCGGTTCTGGCCGGCCGACCAGTACAAACCCGGCGGGGCGCAGCCGAGCTTCGACAAACAATACGTCCGCGACTATCTCGAAACGCTGGACTGGAACAAGCAGTACCCCGGCCCCGTTTTGCCCGACGAAATCGTCCGCAGAACGACGGAAAAATACGTCGAGGCGCTGCAACGATTGACGGCTTGAAATGCGGCTTGTTGTTCTCATTGCCTCCGTCGCGCTGGCGGCCGCCTGTTCCAAGAACGAGGCGCCCAAGTCCGACTGGATCGGCTCGACCACGTGCCGGGATTGCCATGAGGATTTTTACCAGAAATGGGCGACCTCCTTCCACGGCCTCGCGATGCAGCCGTTCACGACAAACCTTGCAGCCACGTTCCCGCCGCACACCAATGACATCGTGATCGGCGGCTCCCGGTATCGGGCGGAGGTGCCGTTCGTCATCGAGCGCACCTCCGCCGGCGAAAAACGCTACAAAATGCTCCACGCCCTCGGCGGCAAGAATGTGTACTATTTTCTTGCCGAACTGGACCGCGGCTGGCTGCAGACGCTGCCAGTGGCCTTCGACGTGCGCCGCAACGAATGGTACGACACCGCCGCCAGCGCGCTCCGGCATTTCAGCGGCGTGACCAACGAACTGCTCCACTGGACAGAACGACCCTTCACCTTCAACACCTCCTGCTTCAATTGCCACGTCAGCCAGCTTTCCAAAAATTATGATCCGGCCACCGACAGCTACCGCACGACGTGGACTGAGCCGGGCATCAACTGCGAGACCTGTCACGGTCCCGCCGGCGAACACGTTCGCGTCTGCGTGGCCGCCCGCGGCAAAAAACCGCCCGCCGACCTGAAGATCATCAGCACCACCCCGATGACGCCCACGCAGCGCAACGACCTCTGCGCCCCGTGCCACGCCAAGATGAACACGCTCACCACCACGTTCATGCCCGGCGACCGCTATTTCGACCACTACGGCCTCGTCGGCGTCGAGCACATTGACTTCTATCCCGACGGACGCGACCTGGGCGAGAACTACACCTTCACCGGTTGGCGGATGAATCCGTGCGCCAAATCCGGCAAGTTCGACTGCACGCACTGCCACACCTCCAGCGGACGCTATCGCTTCGAGAAGAACCCCAACGATTCCTGCCGTCCGTGCCACGACGCGAGAGTCACCGACATCGCCGCGCACTCCCGCCACAAGCCCGGCGAGAACGCGCCGACCTGCAACTCCTGCCATCTCCCGATGACCGAGTTCGGACGGATGCTTCGCAGCGACCACAGTTTCCTTCCGCCGGCACCGAGCGCCTCGGCCATCTACAAATCGCCGCTGGCCTGCACGATTTGTCATACGGACCGCGACGCCGCGTGGGCGGACAAACATGTCCGTTCCTGGCACAAGCGCGATTATCAGGCGCCCGTCTTGGAACGCGCCGCGCTCGTGGACGCCGCACGGAAGCGCGATTGGTCCCGCCGCACTGACATGCTCGCCTACATCGGGCGTCCTGATCGCGACGAGATTTATGCCACCTCGCTCATCCGTCTCCTCGAAGCGTGCGGCCACGACTCCAAATGGCCTGCGCTCCGCCAGGCATTGAAGGATCCGTCGCCGCTCGTCCGCAGCGCCGCCGCCACGGCGCTCGGCCAGAACCTTTCTTCCGAAAATGCCGCCGCCCTCCTGCCGGCTCTTGGCGACGATTTTCGCCTTGTCCGCATCAGCGCCGCCGCCTCGCTCGACACGTATCCGCCAACCATGTTTGAAACCGAGGACGCCATGCGGCTGCGTCGCGCCACGAAGGAATACGAAGATTCGTTGCGCAGCCAGCCCGACAGCCACGCCGCCCACTACAACCTCGGCAACCACTTCCTCAACCTTGGCCGTCCCGACGACGCGCTCGCACAATTCAAGACGGCCATGCGGCTTGAACCGGGTTTTGTGCCGCCGCTGGTCAACGCCGCGCTCATTTACGCCCGCCAGAACCGCACTGCTGAGGCTGAGGCGGCGTTGCGCAAGGCGAACTCGCTGGACGCATCCAGTCCCGAAATCAACTTCAACCTCGGCCTCCTCCTCGGCGAGAAAGGCGACTTCAAAGGCGCAGCAACCCACCTGCGCGCCACGCTCAAAGGCGACCCGCAATTCGCCCCGGCGGCCTACAATCTCGCCGTCATCGTGTCCCGCACCAATCTTGACGAAGCCATCGCCTTGTGTGCCCGTGCTGCTGCTGCGCGACCGGAGGAACCGCGTTACGCCTACACTGAAGCGTTTTACCGCCGGCAGCAAGGCGATGTTGCCGGTGCTGAGCGTGTCCTGCAAGCCTTGCTTCAGCGCCACCCCAAGCACCCCGACGCCACGCAGTTACTTCAGGACATCCAACGACACCGGTGAGATGCTCCTTGGCCTTCCCAAGGCTACGGCAGTCGAAGACGGCGGACTTGATGTCCGTGCATCCATAAAAAAGCGGGATAACTGTGCATGGCATCGTCCAGGGTAGTGGAGGTTATTCGGCTACCATGACTTCAGGAATGAGCATGGGAATTAAGACTTGGCTTTCTTTTTCCCGGGAACGGGCGGGCGTGGTGCAGGTGCGGCCTCGGCGGTCGCTCCCCATTTCGCTTTCGGATCTTGATATTGCCGTTTGGTGGCGGCATCGGGCGCCTCGACGGCCAACACTTTGTCGTCAATCTTCGCGCGCACGACGTAGCCGGCATATTTCGATCCGCCGTAAATGTCCACGTCGCTGCCGCGTCGGATGTTGCGATGCAGGTGCGTGGATTGGAGTTTGGAGGAGCGGACTTCAAATGTCTCGCTGGCGTTCTTTTCCAGCGCAATCTGTTTTTCCCCGGCATGGAACGGTTGGGAGGGGCCGCCCTTGATGGGGGCACCGAAGAACATCCATTCGACGGTGTAGGTGAAGGCGATGGGGGCCGTGTTGCGGAGGGTGATCCTGAGAGCTTCCTCACGTTCGGTTTTCTTGCTGAAGGAGCCGGGCGGGCCGATGAATCGTGCTTCCTCATTGGCGGTGGTCTCGATTTTGCTTGGCAGGGGAGTGACTGTGAGATGGACAGCTTGTCCGAACAGATTGGCGGCAAGCCCGACAAGAACGATGACAACAATTGTTTTCATATTCCAATCCTCCGCTTCATGGAAACGAATTCTAAAGGGTTGCCTTCCGCGAGGCAATTCTTCTTTCAAGGGGACAGAAAAGGCGGTTGGGGCTTCAACACGACCGTCATGTGTGCCACAAAAACATTTCGGGCACACACAAAACGGTCCTGTGTCCGCGCTTTTCCGCCGCGGGAAAAGCTGTTGCCAACCATCGGTCTTTGAATTGCACCCTTTCTCAGACAGGCATTGCATGGAAAGCGCGTCGGTGGTTTAATGGCGGGGCCATGATTGTAATCCTTGTTGCCGTCAATCAGGAGTTGAACCCGATCTTGCGACGGGCCAGCGCGAACCATACGGTCCGCCAGATGCACCTCGATTTCCACGAGGGCACATTGGCGGGACAGCCGGTGGCGTTGCTGGCGCTCGGCGCGGGCAAGGATTGCGCCCGCATTGCCGCCGAGATCACCATCAAATCCTACCGGCCGCACCTGGTCGTCAGCGCCGGGTTTGGCGGCGCGCTGCAACCATCCGTCAGCGCCGGCGACATCGTGATCGGCACGGAAGCGCTCGACCTGAGCCACGATTCGGGCGCGCAGGTCAAATTTCGCTCGGCGCTTGCGTTGCCCGCGCATGATGAACTGGCCATGGACAACACCAACTGCAAGGTGCATCGCGGCACAATCCTGACAGCCGATGACATCATCATACGCGCCTCCACCAAGCAACATTTGGGGCGCGCGACGGGCGCGCTGGCCGTGGACATGGAAACCAGCGCGGTGGCAGCGGTGTGCGCGGCGCACAAGACGGAGATGCTGGCTGTCCGTTGCATCACGGACACCGACCGCGAGGATTTGCCGGAGGAGATGGACGACTTCTTCATGGTCGGCCAGCTTCAGTGGGGACGATTGTTCTCGGCGTGCAATCGGAACCCGCGCTTGCTTTTCGATTTGGCGCGACTTGGTCACCGCGCCACGATTGCGGGAGAGAATCTCGCGCGGTTTCTGGAAACCGCAGTCCAGCAGTTACACCTTCCAGCCGCGCCGGCGAGCCAACTCCAATAGCGCCGGCAACAGGGTCAACGAGGTCAACAGGCAGGCGAGGACGCCGATGCTCATGACCGCGCCGAGGCTGAAGATGCCCTGGTGTTTGCCGATCATCAGGCTGCCAAACCCGACCATGGTGGTCACGCCGCTCAACACCACGGCGCGCCCGGTGCTCTTGCCAAACACGCGCGCATCGCCGTCCTCGCGATAGCGTTGGACGACGTAGATGCCGTACGCCACGCCGATGCCCACCAGCAGCGGCAACGTCATGATGTTGGCCGGGTTGAACTGCAGGCCGAGAACCGCCACGGCGCCGACCATCCAGATGAAACCGGCCAGCAGCGGCACCAGCGTCAGCGCAGCGGCAATCAGCCCCCGAAAGTCCAGCAACACCAGCATCGCGATGACGACCAACGCCCAGCAGGCCGCGTGGATGTAGCCTTTCTGGAGAATGTCCACGAACTCGTAAATCCCCAACGGCGTGCCGGTCGCTTTCGGCGCCACCGTCTTGACTTCCCGCACGAACTTCACCAGCGGCTCGCGCTCCCAGATGTTCTCGCGTGGAAACACGCGCACCAGGAACTTCGTCCCCGACTTGCCGATCAGCATGGAGCGGATTTCGCGCGGCACCTCCTCCAGCGTCATCGGTTTGTCGGTGATTTGCGAGGTCATCATCTCCAGTTGTTTCTGCAAGTCGGCAAAGAACCGGGATTGATACAGCGCCATGTGCTCCGCGATGCCGGGGCGCGCCATCTTTTCGCGGGCCTGGGTCAGCGATTCCGCCAGCGAGGCGAGCGTCTTCGCGGCGGCGGCGTCGGCAGCCGCAAATTCGCGGGCGAGCCGCGACGCCTGCACGCGCAACGAGCGCAACGCGTGGTCCAAGGCGGTCGTGTCCACCGCACGGCGTGTCGTGGGAAGTTGCGGGCGCCCCAACTCTTGCTGGATGTCGCGGATAATGGCGGCCTTCGCGTCGTGTTGCTCGGGCAACAACGCCGCAATGCTGGCCACGCTGGACACGACGTTGGTTTTCTTCTCCAGCGCCGTTTGGACGAGGCGCGCCTCCTCCACGGTATCGCAGACGACGGCGGCAAAAATGGTGGATTGCGCATCCGTCCGCAGCAGGCGTTTCTCGACTTCGACGGATTCGAGGCCGCGCGATTGCAGGTTCAACACGTTGTAGTCGAAACGGACGCGCGACCCCATCAGCAGCCCCAGCACCGTGAGCGCCATGCAGCCGGCCATCATGGCCGACGGATGTCGCAACAGCACGCGGTCAAACCGGCTGGCCGCGTCATGCGCCGGGATCTCGGCGGTTTCCTTTTGACGCCGAAACAGCAGGATCATGCTGGGCAACACGAACAACATCACGACCAGCGCCAGCACCATGCCGCCGCTGGCGATGATGCCCAGTTCGACCACGCCGCGGAACCCGCTCAATGCCATCGCCAAGAACGCGCCGGCGTTGGTGAACGCGGCGATCACAACGCTCGGACCACTGCGGGCAATCGCCGAAGCCATGGCTTCCCGCCGTTCGGCGTTCGGCTTGGAAAGCTCTTCCTCGTAACGCGCGATGATCTGGATGCCGAGGTCAATGCTCAGGCCAAGGATCATCACGGCGAACGTAATGGTGATCATGTTGAGGTTGCCCACGGACAATGTCGCCCATCCCATGCTCACGCCAACAATCAACATCAAACAGACCACAGCCAGCAGAGGCCGCAGCCATTCGCGGAAGCTAATGACGAACAAGACGGCAATCACCAACAGCGTGACGATGGTTGCCATCGTGGCATCGCGCTGCGATTGATCCATTTCATCGAGGTCCAGGACCGGTTCGCCGGTCAGCCCGATGCGGACATCGGGAAAGCGCTCCTGCACTTCCTGGACAATGCGCCGCAGCTTGGGCACTGTCGCGTCGTGCGGCGACAGCGCTTCCGTCGGCGCGCCCGCCGTCGGATGCGGATGGATCAGCACGATGAAGGTGTTCCCCTTGTCGAAAACGTTGTAGCCTTCCCACTGCATCTGCTGTTCCGCCTCGGTGACGGCCTCCTCGCTGAAAAAAGCGCCCGCCCACGGCGACAGAAACGCCGCCTCGGCATCCGCTCCCTCAAACGCCGCCATCTGCTTGACGATGCTGGTCACGGTTGGCAGGAAGGACGCCATGCGTTCGCGTTGAGCGGCGGGCGCGGCGGCCATCTGCTGGAGCATCTGGTTCATGGCATCGAAGAAATTCGGCAACTCAGGCTTGGCTTCGAGGACGGCCACCAGTTGCTTGAACTCCTTGACCGAACCGCGGATTTCCGCCAGGTCGTTTGTGGCAAGAAAATACAGGAACCGCCGCTGTAGCGCATCGAAGTTGACACGGTAAAACACGTCGTCCTCGACAAAGCGTTGCGCGTCCTTGTCATCGGCGGGGTGCGGATTGTTTTCCGCCGCCAGCAGCGCCTTGACCAAGGCGTCCACGACTTCGCGGTTGCGCGCGGGTTTCCGGCTTTCGACGACCAGAAGGTAATCCTCCTCGTCGCGGAACTCGCTGGCGTATTCGCTGTACAGCCGCCAGTATTCGCTGTCGCGCCCGATCAAGTCATTACGGCTCGTCTTGAACTGGAGATAACGCGCGGCATAGAGACCGGCGCACACCGCGAAAAGGAATCCCAGCACGACAAATAGCCGTGGCCTCCGACAAATCAGGTCTCCCACCATTCGATAACTTAGTTTCGGAAATCTCATGCGCTTCTGTGACTTCAGACTACCACACTCACTTTGCCCTTGCACAGCACAAATCCCTGCGTTACCCAGACACCATGCTGACCACCCACAATCCGCCTTCCGCACCACGATGGGCACACATGGCTGTGCTGGCATTGGTATTGTTCACGCTTTTTTACCAACTGGGCACCCGCGCACTCAACGAACCCGACGAAGGCCGATATGCCGGAGTCGGGTACGAAATGATGGCCACCGGCGACTGGCTGACGCCGCGCCTCAACGGCATCCCGCACCTCTCCAAGCCGCCGCTGACGTACTGGATGATCGGCATCAGCGTCAAACTTTTCGGGGTCAACGAATTTGCGGCGCGCCTGCCGTCGGCCCTCGCGGCGCTCGGCACACTGCTGGCCCTCTACCTGATGGTGCGCGGCGCCGCCGATGAAAGGGCGGCCTTGTGGGCGGTCGTGATGCTGACCACGAGCGCGTTGTTCTTTGTTGCCGCGCGGCTCGTCACGCCCGACATGTTGCTGACCTGCTGGATCACGTGGAGCGTGTGGGCATTGTGGCGGCGGAGCAACTGGCTTTTTGTGTTCCTGGCGCTGGGCATGTTGACGAAAGGACCGGTCGCTGTGGTGTTGCCGCTGTTCGCCATGATCGGCTTGCAACCGCCCCTGCGCGCGTTCCGCTGGGGTCTCGGCGCGTTGGTGTTCCTGGCGATTTGCGCGCCGTGGTTTGTGATCCTCGCCATCCAGAACCCGGAATTGTGGCGATACTTCCTGGTGCGCGAAGTCGTGCAACGCGTCGTCTCCGGGGAACACGGACGCGGCAAAGCATGGTGGTTTTTCATTCCCGTGCTGCTCGGCGGGTTCATGCCGTGGACGTTCCAGGTGTTTCACCGGCGCAAACTCGATCCTGCCACCAGGATGTTCGCTGCATGGATTGTGCTCGGCCTCTTATTGTTTAGCATCAGCCGGTCGAAACTGCCGACGTACGTTCTGGCGCTGATGCCGGCGATGGCGGCGCTGGCGGCAATGGCCCCGGCGAGCCGCTGGCGCCAAGCGTTGAGCGGCGTGGCGCTGGCGGCCGCGTTGGGCGTGCTCGTGTACTATCTGCGCACCCAGTGGGGACTGCCTCCACCGTGGGGAACGGCGCTCATCACAGTGGCCGTCATGGGCGCGTTGGTCGGCCTGTTCAATCGTCATGCTGTCGTTGCCACCTTCGTGGTGGTCGTGCTGGCCGTGATCAGCCTGTTGCCCCGTATTGAACAAAAGTTGCTGCACAACACCTCCGCCAAGTTCTTTGCCGGGCGGATTCTGCGCGAGGATCCGAACCGGGAAGCGCTGGTCATCTGCCACCAGCTTTTCCCGCGCGGACTGCCGTTCTACCTGCAATCCTCCGTCTGGTGGTACAACCCCGGCGCAACCAATGTCACCCACGTGTTTGAATTCCATCATCCCGCTCCCGGCACACCCCTCGTCGTGACCGATACCGCCCGCTATCGGGAGATGCTGACCGGCACGCAGCATGTTTTTTGTGTTGCAAGCCACAACGATGCGGAGACAATACGCCAACTGACCGGTGCGCGATGGTTTGAACTGGAGCGCAACGGCAAAGGAGTGTTGCTGTCGAACCGCCCATGAAAAAGATACCATTGTCCCAAGTTTATTTGACTGATGAAGTCCGCCAGGCCGCGTTGCGCGCAATAGAATCGGGTTGGTACATTCTCGCCAAGGAATGCGAAGCTTTCGAGGCTGAACTGGCCCAGCATACCGGCACCAAACACGCCGTCCTGTGCTCCAACTGGACCTCCGGCGTTCACATGCTGCTCCAGACCTTGGGACTGAAGAAGGGCGACGAAATCCTGGTTCCATCCCACACCGCATTCCCTTCCATCGAACCGATGTGTCACTGGGGCGCGAAACCGGTCTTCATTGATATTGACGACACGTTCTGCCTCGATGCCGGGAAACTCGAAACCGCCATCACACCGCGCACGGTGGGCATCCTGCCGGTCCACTTGTACGGGCATCCTGCCGATCTCGACCGCTGTTTCGACGTTGCCAGGAAACACGGCCTCTGGGTCATCGAAGATTGCGCCCAAGCGCAAGGCGCCAGGCACAAGGGAAAAACCGTCGGCTCGATGGGGTTGTGCGGCGCGTTCTCGTTCTTCCCGTCCAAGAACCTCACCGTCATGGGCGACGGCGGCTGCATCACCACCAACGACGATGCCATCGCCGACCGTCTCCGCAAACTCCGCAACCACGGCCGGCTCGACAAACATCACCACGACGAAATCGGCTACAACCACCGCTTCAACGAGATCAACGCCGCCATCGGGCGAGTCGGATTGAAGCACCTCGACGAGTTGAACACGGGGCGCCGCAAAGCCGTGGCCCGGTACAACGAGCGGCTCAAGCGCATCGTTCCGACACCGACGGAACGCGACTGGGCCTACGCGGTCTATCACATGTACGTCATCCGGTGCGGCGACAAGCGCGATGCGCTTGCCAAGTTCCTCAAAGAGCGCGGCATCTCCACCGGCATCCACTACCCCGTTGCCAACCACCAGCAACCGGCGATGACAAAGCTGTTCGCGGACATTCCCAGGCTGCCGCGCACCGAGCAGGCCGTGAAAGAAATCCTCTCGCTGCCTATCTACGGAGAGCTTTCACTGGAAGACGTTGACTACGTTTGCGACGCCGTCGCAGAGTTCTACGGAAAGAAATGAGCCAACCGGAACTCAGCCTTGTCATTCCCTGCTACAACGAGGAGGGCAACCTTCACGCGCTCGTGAAGGCCGTCCATGACGCGGTTGACCCGCTCGGCATCGAATACGAGATCGTCATCACCGATGATTGCAGCCAGGACAACTCGTGGGCGATCTTGAAGGAACTCGCAACAAAAGACCCGCGACTGCGCATCCAGCGGTTCGAGTACAACTGCGGCGAGAGCGCCGCAAGCTGGGCGGGGATGCAGTGGGCGCGCGGGCGATACCTCTGCACGATTGACGCCGACCTGCAAAACGACCCGCGCGACTTGCCGAAGTTTCTCGATGCCGTGAAACGCGCCGATTGCATCTGCGGAACGCGCGTCCAGTCCCGCGCGGAAGGCGACAACTTCATTCGCATCGCCAGCTCGCGCATTGCCAACGCCGTCCGCCGCAAACTCAGCGGCGACGAGAAGATCACCGACGCCGGCTGCACGTACCGGCTGTTCAAGCGGGAGTGTATCGCCAACGTGAAATTCTGGCGGGGAGCGCACCGGTTCCTGCCGCAGTTGATCGAGATGGAAGGGTTCACCATCGCGGAGGTGCCGGTGAGCAACAACCCGCGCTTTGCCGGGCAGAGCCACTACGGCGTCTGGAACCGTCTGTTCAAATCATTCCGCGACCTGCTCGGCGTGCGCTGGCTGAAATCCCGCCAGCTTCGCTACCGGGTCGCCGAAACGAAAAACTAGGAGGCAGAATGGATTTCGCACTCGCGGCCACAATCTTCGGCAAGGAGCATCGTTTCCTTGGCCTTGACTGGAACTATCTCGTCATCCTCGGATTGATCGGCAACGCCATCTTCTCGACTCGCTTTCTCGTCCAGTGGTGGGCATCGGAGAAGAAAGGTGAAAGCGTCATTCCCGTGTCATTCTGGTACTGGAGCATCGGTGGAAGCATCATCATGTGTCTGTACTTCATCTTCCAGCGCGATCCTGTCGGTATTCTGGCCTACCTGCCGAACACTGCCATTTACATGCGCAACCTTCACCTGATTCGCAAACGCAAGCTGGCGCCCACCGCGGCTGCGCCCTCACAAACGCCCCAACAGGAAGCCTGACCAAATTCCGCGGCGTTACTTCACGGAAGCCAGCACGACGTCAAACGCCTTGATGTCGTTGGCGGCAAGGTCAGCAAGAATTTTCCGGTCCAGTTCGATCTTCGCTTTTTTCAGCGCGGCGATGAACTTGCTGTACGTCAGTCCACGGGCGCGGACCGCGGCGTTGATGCGCTGGTTCCAGATGGCGCGGAAGTCGGCCTTCTTGTCCTTGCGATGGGCAAAGCTGTACGTCAAGCCGTGCCAGACGGCGTTCTTGGCGTAACGGAATTTCTTGCTGCGCCAGCCGCGATAGCCTTTGGCGGCTTTGATCATGCGTTTGCGGCGGGCGCGACTGACGGGGGCATTAGTGGCTCTTGGCATGGGAGTGGGTAGAGTTGGTGGTTGAAAGTTCTGCGGTTTAGCCGCGGTGGCTGAAGGGCATCACGTCGGTGACATGACGCTGATGCGTTTCCGACATGGCGCGTTTTCTCGACATCCTGCGTTTTTGCTTGGAGGATTTGTTTCCGAGCAAGTGGCGTTTCCCGGCGCCGTAATGCACAACCTTGCCGGTTGCGGTGATCTTGAACCGCTTCTTTGCTGACTTCTTTGTTTTGGCTGGTTTCCAACGTGGCATGTTTTGTTTTCCTTTTGAAATTGTCCTACATCGCTTCGGCGCGCTGCTCTTGCCGTGGCTGTTGCTTTTGCTTCTGTCCCGCGCCGCGCACGGGGCCGAGCATCATGTGAATTGTCCGCCCCATCAACCGCGGCGGCGACTCCACATGGCAAACACCCGTCAAATCGTTCAACACCCGCTGCATCAACTTGTCGCCGAACTCCGCGTGCCCCATCTCCCGCCCACGGAAGAACAACGACACCTTCACCTTGATCCCATCTTCGAGGAAGTCCCGCACGTGCTTGACTTTCGTCTCGTAGTCGTGGTTGTCAATGTTCAGCCGGAGTTTGATCTCCTTGAGCTTGTCGGCGTGCTGGTGCTTGCGCGCCTCGCGCTCCCGCTTCTCCTGCTCGTACTTGAACTTTCCGTACTCGACCACCTTGCACACCGGCGGATTGGCATTCGGCGCGATCTCAACCAAATCCATCCCGCGCTGTTGCGCCAAGCCCAACGCCTGGCTGGTCAGCATGATGCCGGCCTGTTTTCCATCCGAATCTATGACCCGCACTTCGCGGGCGCGAATCTTGTGGTTGACACGAACAAAGTTTTGGATGGGCAATCCTCCGGTTAGGCCCTTGGCAGGCGTGAATTCATGAATGCGCGTCACCGCGACGCAACAAACCACAACACTCCACCGACCGCAGGTGTCTGCGGGTGCTGACTTGTGCTTGGTTGTGGCCTGTTCGAAACATATTCAGACTCTTTGCGACGGGACTATTAGAGCCTTTTCCCCGCTATTGCAACAATGTTTTTCACATTCGAGCGCCGCGGGGCGTATTTGGGCACTGCCACAGTCAGTTCAGTTGCCAGAGTTCATCCCAGTGGTCGTTGGTTTGCGCTTCGACCACGGCCAGCAAGTGTCGCAGACCATGCGGTGTCCAGAACTGTCCCGGTCGCTTGAACCGACATTGTCGTTGCCGACACACCGACTCGACCGCCCCACTGCCAATCGGCCAGC
>VHCW01000045.1 GCA_016871575.1 Verrucomicrobiota bacterium | reverse complement strand
CCCGCCCGACGCGGCCTCCGCAGAGGCCGTCGTCCTTTGAAACTGCTGATGACTCTTGGGCAGAGGGTTCAGAGCCTCAATCAAATCGAAAAACCATCACAACCTTTCGTACGGTGAAACAAATGGGCTAGATAGATCGAGGAGCGCCACGCCGCTGTTGGTGCCGCACGGCTCGATGGAGAACGCGCCGCGCGGGGCGTTCACTTCCAGATTTCCGCCGCCGGCGAACCAGACGCGGGTTGTCGCGGCGAGGTTGCCGATGCTGCTGCCGTAGTTGCCGACGCCGCAGGCGATGCCGGTGGCGGCGTTGGTGACGGTGAGTGTTTTGCCGGGCGCAATCTTCACTGTGTTAGTTGCGGCGCTGAGCGATTGGCAATGGAGGCTGGCAACGGTCTGGTTGCAGTTGCTGAGGTTGAGATGTCCAACCGTGTGGTTGGTGTTGCCGATGAGAAGGTCGGTGGTGATGGGCAGCGCGTTGTCAGCGGTGATGGTGAGGGTGCCGGCGTTGATGGCGGTGACGCCGCTGTAAACGTTGGTCGCGCCAAGCGTGAGCGTGGCCGGGCCGTCCTTGATTAATCCGGTGTCGGCCAGAATCGGAGTGTTGATGGTTGTGTTGGCCGCAATGGTGAGGGTCATCGTTCCTTTTGCGTGGTGCAACACGCCGCCGGTGAACGTCCATGTGCCGTTGGTGGTGAGGAGATGATTGACTTGTTGTGTAGCGATGACGGTGATGCTGTACGCGCCGCCGGCGCCGATGAAGGCGGCGTCGTTGCCAAGCGGCGGCCAAGCCAGAAGCGAGCCTGTGCCGGAAGGCGTGGACGACCAAGTCGGCGTTGTGCTGTCCCAGTTGCCGTTGGTGGGTTGCAGCCCGGCGGCGGCCGAGCCGTCCCAATACCACGTCGCAGGCAGAACGGTAACCGAAACGCCGGCGGTGGCCGTGTTGTTTCCCGCATCGGTGACCGAGTAGAGGAACAGGCCGGTGCCGTGAAAATTTGCGGCGGGAGTGAATCGCGCCGTGTGGCCGTCGGCCAACAACACGACGGCGCCGTTGGTCGCACTGCTCACGTTGAACGCGAGGTTGATTGTTGGCGTGGCGGTGTCGCTGGCCAGCGTCCAAAGGTCCACGTCCGCGGCGGTGTTTTGCGGCGTGGTGACGTAGCCGTCGAGCGCCAGCGGCGGGTCGTTTTCGGGAATGTGCCATTGCGACAGTGGCGTGATGGCCGGCGGCACGATGGGGGGATTCTGACCGGGCGCAAGCGGCACGAACCAGACGGCGATGGTCGTGTTGGTGACGGCAGTGAGATGAATGGCGAGTTTTCGGTGCGTTTTGTTCAGGTTTTGCCCGTCGGGATCAGGAGATGTCGGCAACGGTCGCGCGTCCATGATTTGAAACGTGCCGTTGCTGCTGAGGATTCTCGCCCAGAGCCGGTGGTCGCCCTGCGTCATCGTCGCGCTGGCGCCATCGGACGAAATGGTCAGGTCGGTGAGGTCGCTCCGGTAGTGCAGGAACCACCAGGCATCGGCGCTGCTCGCGCCCTCGATTTCGTCCTGCACCAGGGCTTGTTTGCGTTGCGGGCCGAACAACTGGAATCCGCGCCAGAGGCGCGTGACATTGGTCGCCACCGGTGTCAGGTCCACGATGGACATGGCACGGGCGTTTTCCTTGCTTTGGAAGAGCCACACCGGCGCCACCGCGCCATACTTCAGATCCGGCCCGGCGCCGGGATTGATGATGATGGTGTTCTGGCCTTCGCCGCGCATTCGGTAATACTGCCAGCGGTTGATCGGGGCGGTGGGGCTTGAGTTGAAATAGCCGGGCAGCGAGTAGTCGTCGGCGCCGAGGTCCCACGCCCAGCGTTTGCCGAGCGCTTCGAGGACGAATGTGCCGGCGTCGAGATTGCCGTGCGCAGCGCCCATTTCGCCGCCCTTGAACGCGAGCATCGTTTCGTTGTTGTCGCCCCAAGACGAGCGGAAGACGCCGACATGCTGCGACTTGAACGGCGTGGCGCCGGTCGGTCCGAGAAACAGCAGATCGGCGCCGATGCCTTCGCTGGCTGGATCGCTGCCGCGCGGGTCCCACCACAGCAGGCCAAGCACGTCCGCGATGTTGTTCGTGCGTTCGTGACAAGCATACGCCGGCACGTTGAAACGGCGCGCCCACCAGGTCATTTGCGGGCCGCTGGAAGCGCCCATGCTGGCGTCGGCGAAATTGAAGTTCCGGCGGTTTGCGCTGGTCAGCAGCATCGCGAACAGCCCGGCGTTGTTGAGTCCTTCCGTGGCGCTGAGGCCGAAATCCGAGCCGAGCGCCGACTGCAAGGCGGCCAGCATCCGGAAATTGTAATCGCTGGTGTAATCCCAATAGCCGGGGCCTTCAAACCATGCTCCGTTGTCGGCGGTCCATCGCTGCATCACGGGCGCTTGCGAAACGACTGTCTTGCTCACGACCTGTTCGGCAATCGCTTCCGCATCAGTGCCCACCGCCAGCGCGCCGACGGTGAGGCCGCCGTTGCAGACCATGTTCCAGTTGTTGGCGGTCGAACGCGTCCAACCGACGTTGTTGCTGAACGCCGATAGCCCGGGCGACAATCCCTTCGTTGTGATGTTGGTGAGAAGAAACGTTCGTTGAGCAGGCGTCCAATATCCGTGGAACCAGTCGTAAGCGAGACCGAAGGCATGAGTCATTTCGGCGGTGTCCAGAAAGTGCGACGGGTTCCAGTTCGGGAAATTGCCCGCAGCCGTCAACTCGATCCATGCCCGCTCGGCGAAGTTGGAGTCGCCGGACATGTTCCACGCCAGCCCAAGTTGATACATGCGGTTCGCCACTGTCCGGCTTTGCGAGAGAATGGTGCCGCGATTATCCAAGACATACGTTACCGGCGCAGCCGTGAACAGGTTGGTGGCGCTCCGGTAAAGCGAGGCGTACCACTGCGCGGGTTGCCCCGTCGGATTGTCGGTGATCTGCTGGCGCAGCCAGGCAAACCGCTCTGCGGTGGCAAACAGGCGCGGATGCGAGGGCGCGAGCGTGTCGAAAATGTTCGTCTGCTCCGGCAATGCCTCCTTCAGCCGCGCTGGAACCAGGTGGTCGGCGCCGATGACTTGGAATGGCGACGCGCCCGGCGGTTTCCATGCGACGGAATAATGATGATTGTTCGAGCCGGCCTTGTGGAGCAGTTCGACGTAATATTTTTCCCACGCGACCAGCGGGCGACCGGTGGAGACTTGCGAGACTTGGTTCGACCAGTCGCGAAAACCGGTGGCGGACGCGACGGACGCGATGAGTTGTTTGTTCGCGGCGTTCGTGTCGGTGCTCAACCACAATTCCGCCGTGTCGCTGGCCGCGACGGCGAACGTGAAAAGTCCGTTTGTCTGTGGTGTGAGATACCCCCGGACTCGCGTGCCGATGTTGCCCGCCCAATTCGTCTGAAGACACTCGAAGCTCAACAACATCTCGCGTCCATCGGGTTTGAGGGGGTAATTCGACGAACTGGTCAACGCGCTGATGGCGGTGCCCGGCAGGTTCTCCCAATGTTCCCGCAGAATCGTGCCGCGCTCGGCGGGCATCGTCGCCGGGTACAGTTGCGATTGCGGGATGACCTCGCGCGGCTGGCTGGCGCTGGCCCATTCGAGTTGGATGCTGGCGTTGCCGGTCGTCTCCATGTATTCGAGGCGGAGGTTGACTCGCTGGCCGGCTTTGAGTGCAATCTGAGCTGCCATCTGCGCCGGTGTCGCCGAGTACCATCGCGAGCCAATCAGGCGGTCGTTGACCCAGAGTGTCGCGCCGTCGTCGGCCGTGACGTAAAACGTGTAGGTCTCATCGTGGCGCGGCTCCACCTGTCCCGACCAGCGGATGGAGAAGTTGTTGGTGGCCAACCCGCCGATGCCCGGCGCCCCGGCGCCCCAGCTAAAATTGACTGTCGCATCAACGCGGGTGGTTTTTGTGCCCGTGAAGTTGTTGGTGGTGAAATACTCGCCGGTCAGACCGGTGCCGGCGGCACGGGCGTCAACAGCGCAAGCCAGGCCCACGACGGAAAGGGCGAAAACGCGCGACAAGGCTTTACTCATTGCAGGTGCTTCTATCATAACACCAAAGGGCGCCGGTAACAAAATCCGCGCTTGGCATCTGCGGGGTGGGGCGGTATAACCGCGCACACTTCAACACAGGAGAACCACCCCATGCCGATGAAGAAATTTATCAACGACCCCAAGAACCTCACGAAGGAATTGCTCGAAGGCTACGCCCTCGCGTATTCCGACAAGGTCAAGCTCGTCTCCGACAAGCTCGTTTGTCGCGCCCAGCCCAAGGACGCCAACAAGGTCGCACTCGTCACGCTCGGCGGCACCGGCCACGAACCGGCGCTGAGCGGGTTCGTGGGGCAGGGAATGCTCGACATCAGCGTCGCCGGCGACATCTTCGCCGCGCCAGCGGGGCCGAAGGTGTTCGAGGCGCTCAAGCTCGCCAATCGTCCCGCAGGCGTGTTGTTCGTCGTGCTCAACCACGCAGGCGACGTGATGGCTTCCAACATCGCGATGCAGATGGCCAAGAAGGCCGGGTTGAATGTGAAGATGATTTTGACGCACGAGGACATCGCGCCCGGTGCGAATGTTCCCGCCGCCGACAAACGCGGCCTTGTCGGTTGCATTCCGCTCTACAAAGTCGCCGGCGCGGCGGCGGAGCAGGGGAAGTCGCTCGATGAAGTGTTCGCCGTTGCCGAGAAGTACAACAACAACATGGCAACGCTCGCGGTCGCGTTGAAGACGGCGACGCATCCGGCCAGCGGCCAGTCCATCTTTGATCTCGCCGACGACGAAATGGAAGTCGGCATGGGCCAGCACGGCGAAGCCGGCACCGGCCGCTCGAAGATGAAGACCGCTGATGAAACCACCGACATCATGTTGACGCAGTTGCTCGAAGCCGTGAAGGCGAAGAAGGGCGACAAGGTGTTCGTGATGATCAACGGCGCCGGCGGGACGACATTGATGGAACAGTACATCATCATGCGGCGCGTCGGTCAGGTGCTCGAACAGAAGGGGATCACGCTCGCGCGCGCGCGCGTCGGCGAATATCTCACCGTGCAGGAAATGGCCGGGTTCCAGATGCACGTCGCGAAGGTGGATGACGAGTTGGCGGCGTTGCTCGACGCGCCGTGCGACACGCCGTATTGGGGCGAATCCTGATGGAGACGATTGGTTATGACGATGTCGTGCGGATGATCCGCATTGCGGCGGCGAAGATTCAAGCGAACGAGAAGCTTCTTTCCACGCTTGATTCCGCCACGGGCGACGGCGATCACGGCACAACGATTTGCAAAGTGATGGACGCCGCCGTTGCTGCTGCGAGCGTGGATGCCGGTAGCATTGCAGAATTATTACACCGGGTGGGATGGGACGTGATGTGCGTGGACGGCGGGTCCGCGCCGCCGTTGCTCGGCTCATTCTTCACTGGCATGGCCGAGGGAGCCACTGGCACAGACAGTCTCGATCTGGCCGCAGCGTTTCAAGGCGGCGTGAAAGCGATGCGCGAGCATTCGCAGGCGCAAATCGGCGACAAGACGATGATGGACGCGCTGCTGCCCGCCGTGGCTGCGTGTTCTGGTGATTCGCCGACAGCCGCGTTGCGGGCCGCCGCCGAGGCCGCGACGCGCGGCGCGGAGGCGACGAAGGACATGGTCGCGAAGTTCGGACGCGCGCGCAATCTTGGCGACCGCACCAAAGGCCACCAAGATCCCGGGGCCACATCGGTGGCGTTCATGTTTCAAGGTTTCGCAGAAGCAATCAACGAAAGGAAATAACATCATGGCTGAAGCAACAGGCAATCAAGACGCAAAAGACTATGGCATTGGCATTCCGCAGAAGTCGGAAGGCTACTTTCTCAAAGGCAACGCCCACGTGGACTGGGGCATCAAGGACCGGCTCTCCCGGATCTTCAATCCGAAGAGCGGTCGCACGGTGATGCTCGCGTTCGATCACGGCTACATCATGGGGCCGACCTCCGGGCTGGAGCGGATGGACCTGACGATTGTGCCGTTGATCCCCTATGCTGACTGCATCATGTGCACGCGCGGCGCGCTCCGCCAGATTGTGCCGCCGACCAGCAACAAGCCGATCTCGCTGCGCTACTCCGCCGGCTCGACGGTGTTGACCGACCTCAACGACGAGTGCGTGATGAGCATCGAAGAAGCCGTCCGCCTCAACGCCTCGATGCTCGCCATCATGGTCGCCATCGGCTGCAAGAAGTTCGAGGCCGACACGGTTCGCACGCTGACCAAAACGATTGACGAGGGCGCCCGCTTCGGCATCCCCACGCTCGGCGTCACCGCCGTCGGCAAGGAATTGGTTCGCGACGCCCGCTACCTCGGCCTCGCCACGCGCGTCTGCGCCGAGAACGGCGCGCACGTCATCAAGACCTACCACTGCAAGCCTGATTTCGAGAAGATCGTCGCCGCGTGTCCCGTCCCGATCGTCATCGCCGGCGGCAAGAAGTTGCCGGAGCTTGAGGCGCTGCAAATGGCTTACGAGGCGATTGACCAGGGCGCCGCGGGCGTTGACATGGGCCGCAACGTCTTCCAAGCCGAGCACCCCGTTGCGATGATTCAGGCCGTGCGTGCCGTCGTGCACGACAACAAGAAGCCGAAGGACGCCTTCGACCTGTACCAGACGCTGAAGAACAAGTCGTGAAACTCGTTCTCGTGTTGTTGACGCTGGTGGTTTCCGCGCACGGCGAACCGCTGCGACAACTCACGGCCAATAAGGTCTTCAAAGCCCGCGTCGTTCCGCATTGGGACGCCGACGGCAATCGTTTCTGGTACAAGAACGACCTGCCCGACGGCAAGGTGGAGTTCGTTCTCGTGGACGCAGTGAAGGGCACGCGCGAACTGATTGCCAAGCCGCCTCCGTTCAAGGCGAAGACGTTGACGCCCACGCAAACACCGCGCGCCTCGCGTCGCCGCGCCGGTGAAGAGACCGCCATTACATTTACAAACCGCACGGATGCCGCTGTTGATATCTTCTGGCTTCCTCCCGATGGCGGGCGCAAGCGATACACGACGCTCCCTCCGGGGGGAACTTGGAACGTTCGCACCTTCGTCGGTCACGTCTGGCTTGCGGCCACCGCAACAGGCCGCACAATCGCCGTGTTCGAAGCCGTGACGGAACCCGGCGAGGCGGTCATCGCCGAACCGCCGCCGCAGCCGGCGAAGAAGCCCTCGCTCGCTCGCATCAAAGACAACAACGTCTGGATCGGCGAGACGGCGCTGACGAAAGAAGGTGGTTATGGCGGAACGATTCATTGGTCGCCTGACGGGAAGAAGTTCGTCGTGATGCGAACGGAGAAAGGCGACGACCGAAAACTCTATCTCGTTGAGTCTTCACCGTCGGGCCAACTTCAACCGAAGCTGCACTCATATCCGTATTTGAAGCCCGGCGACAGGATTCCGATCAGCAAGCCGCACCTGTTCGACGTGGCGGCGGCAAGGGAGATTGCGATTTCCGATGCGCTTTTCCCGAATCCGTGGAGCGTGAGCGATGTGCGGTGGTCATCGGATGCGAGACGATTCACCTTCCTCTACAACGAGCGCGGGCACCAAGTTCTGCGCGTCATTGCCGTGGACGCGGGCACCGGAGCGGCCCGCGCCGTGGTGGACGAGCAGAGCGCGACATTTATTGATTACAGGTACAAAAAGTTCTCTCATCATCTTGATGCGACGCGCGAGTTGATCTGGATGAGCGAGCGCGATGGCTGGAATCACCTGTACCTCTATGACGCCGAGAACGGTCGCGTGAACAATCAAATCACACGCGGCGAGTGGGTCGTGCGCGGCGTCGAGCACGTGGACGAAAGCAAACGGCAAATCTGGTTTCGCGCCGGTGGGATTCGGCCCGGACAAGATCCGTATTACATTCACCTCTGTCGTGTGAATTTCGACGGGACGGGATTGGTTGTGATGACCGAGGGCGATGGCACGCACGAGATCCGATTTTCGCCGGACCGGCGGTTCTTTCTTGATGCGTGGTCCCGCGTGGACTTGCCGACCATCACGGAACTGCGGCGCAGTGACACGGGGGCGCTGGTGTGTGTGTTGGAGCGCGGCGATTGGTCGGCGTTATTGGAGACGGGTTGGCAGGCACCCGAACGATTCGTCGCAAAAGGCCGCGATGGCATGACAGACATTTACGGTGTTATTTACCGTCCAAGGAGCTTTGATGCGAAAAAGAAGTATCCAGTGATTGAACACATTTACGCCGGGCCGCACGGTTCGTTCGTGCCGAAGGCGTTTGCGCCGTTTTACAGTTCGCAAGAGTTGACCGAACACGGCTTTGTTGTGGTGCGGATGGACGGGATGGGAACCTCAAACCGCTCAAAGAAGTTTCACGATGTCTGCTGGAAGAACATCGGTGACGCCGGGTTGCCGGACCGGATTCACTGGATCAAGGCCGCCGCTGCCAGATATCCACAATTGGACGTGAGCCGCGTCGGCATCTATGGCGGTTCCGCCGGCGGACAAAACGCGGTGCGGGCGCTGTTGATGTATCCCGATTTCTACAAGGCCGGTGCTGCGGATTGCGGTTGTCATGATAACCGGATGGACAAGATCTGGTGGAACGAACTCTGGATGGGTTGGCCGGTCGGGCCGCATTACGAGGAACAGTCGAACGTCACCCAGGCACACCGGCTTCAGGGCAAGCTGCTGCTGACCATCGGCGAACTGGACCGCAACGTTGACCCATCCTCGACGATGCAGTTGGTCAACGCGCTGATCAAGGCGAACAAGAACTTCGAGTTTCTGATCATTCCCGGCGCCGGGCATGGCGCAGGCGAGTCAGAGTACGGCAAGCGCCGTCGGGGCGAGTTCTTCGTGCGACACCTCCCTGGTTCGTAGACTCGTGAGGCGCCCCCCAAGGTGAGTAGTTGCAGACGGCGTGAAGTTGGTTATCATTTGGCGCAGGAGACTTGCGTATGCCGATTTATGAGTTCTTCTCGCCGGACACGAACAGGATTTACGCGTTCCATGCCCGCAGCATTGCGTATGCGGGCAGGACGCCGCGTTGTCCTGACGGCGCAAAGTACCGGATGCAGAAGTTGATCTCGTCGTTTGCCGTGCTGGGTGGCGGCAAAACGAAACAACCTTCCGAGACCGTGACGGGCGCGCCCACGGGCGCCGACGATCCGCGGATGGACGCGGCCATGCAGACGATGGAACGCGAGTTCGGCAACATGGACACGGAGAACCCCGATCCGCGCCAACTGGGACGAATGATGCGGCGGATGTCGGAATTGACCGGCGAGAAAATGCCGTCGGAGATGGAAGAAATGACCCGTCGCCTTGAAGCGGGCGAATCCCCGGAGAAGCTCGAAGAAGAACTGGGCGATCAGTTCGGAGAACCGGGATCGGAAGACATGACGGCCAAGCCAGATGAAGGAAGCGAGGAAAATGGCAAGAAGGCGTCGTTTCGCTCACTTCGCCGTCGCGCCGCGCCGACTCGTGACCCGAAGCTCTACGACATGGCCGAATACGTGGGCTGATGTGGGGCTGTTGATTTCACACGCAAAGATACTGGGCGAACCGGGCGCGGACGAGTTTCCACATCGCTTCGGACAGCGCGTGGCCGGCGCCTTTCTCGATGAAGCAGGTGAAATTCTTGGCGGCGCCAGCTTTCCGGTAGGCGGTTGCGATGGTCTTGATCGCGGCGCGGACTTCCTTGATCGGGCTGCCTTCATCCTTTTCGCCGAAATTCAAGTGTAACGGGCGCGGCGCGATGAGCGCAGCGATGTCGGGCGTGTCGCCGAACTGGCCCCAGCCGGGGATGAAATTCGGGAAGCAGTGGAGGATGTGCGTGCGATGGATGGAGGCGTAGGTTGGGAGACAGCAATTGCCGACGAGACATTTCAGGCGCGGCTCCCACGGGCCGACCAGCCATGTGAATGTTGAACCCATGGAATGCCCGTAGCAACCGATGCGGTCCGGATTCACTTCAGGACGCGACACGAGGTAATCAATCGCGCGTCGCATATCGAGAATGTTTTTCCACGCCATGCTTTTGCCGGCCACGACGTAGCGCAAAAACTCGAACCGCTCGTAGTCGCCGCCCTTCAAGTGCTGACTCTGGCGTTCGCCGAAACAAAGCGCATCGGGACAAATCACCACGTAGCCTTCCTTGGCCAGTGCGACGCCGGTGTGGTGCTCCGTCGAACCAGCGAGGCCGGCTGGCCCGGCTTTGCCGATGTGCCACTCAGCGTTGTGCTGGTGCCAGACGGCGACTGCCGGCGCGGGATGTTTCGCGTCCACGCCATTCGGAATCAAGACAAACGCCGGCACGCGGTCACCCGGTTCGACTTCGTAGGTCACCGACTCGATCCGGTAGCCGTCCTTTTGGATTATCTTGCGAAGCTTCGGGCGCAACGAACAAGGTTCCGGCCACGGGCCGCCGAGACAGCGAAGGAGTGTGGCGCGGGTGACGGTGGACAAGGGTGTCAGGCTCCCTTGTGGGCGCGTTCGACGATCTTGGGCCAGTTCTTCTCGAACTCCGCGATCAACTGTTTGAACGCCGCTTTCTCGGCGTCCTGTCGCGCGCGGTCGGCGCTCTGGCGCGATTCCCAGGCGTTGGTGAGGGTCTGCCGTTTCTCGTTGGCCTCGAACGCGGCGTAGATGAATCCCGTGCGGGTATCCATGAGCAGCGCCGAGGCGGCCACGCGCACAAACACCCTGCGTGTCGGCGACAGCCCCAGCGTCACGATGTTGAGCGCCACCGAGGCGTCATTTTCATGAAACGAGGTGTCGAATGTGTAGAGCAACAGCATGTCGGCTTTCAGGCGCGCGGCTGATTCGCGCAACTCGCGGTCCGATGTCAGGTTCTCCGGCAGCAACAGCGTGCTGATGCTGATGAGGCCGCCCACTTGCGGCAGCCGGGCAATGCGCTCAAAATCGGCAGCGTCCTCCACTTCCTTGACCGTGATGACCGAGTAGCGTCCCCGTCCATGGACGCCGCCTTCGCGTTCGGTGAAATGGCTGCGATAACGCGATGCCTGGATGCGCACCGCCGCGATGCTCGCAGGGAAGGCGGCGGCGGGTTTTGCCGCGAAACTTTCCTGCATGGATTGGCTTTGAAAGGCGGAGAAGTCAGCGCGACCGCTGGGCGGAATGTAGGTTGCGCATCCGCTGACGATGATCATTGCCATCGCCACAATAATGAACCGGTACGTTTTCATGGCAGAACAATTCTGGCAGGTTGAAGTGGCAAGTCAAGCTGTCCTTGGGAGAAGGGGGCGGTTCAAACCTTTGGGCAGTGCAAGGCGAGAGAGCGTCCGGGACGGACGCCACTACACCAGCAAATGGTGTAGTAGCCGCCGTCTCGGCGGCTCTTTGCCCATGCACCCGTGTGAGAGTGTAGAGACAGAATCCGCTTGCGGAGGAGGCGCAGAACGCATACCTATCTCAAGCATGAGCAACATCGAATACACCCGTCGTAGTTTTCTCAAGGTCGCAGGAGGAGGCGTGCTGGCCGCCGGCATGACGACAGCGCAGACATCCCCGGCCACCACCACCACCTCGTTGCCGAAGGGGCGAATCGGGAAACTGGAAGTTTCGCGGCTGATGCTCGGCACCAACATCATCACGCACCACGTCCACGCGCGCGACCTGAACTTTGTTCGCAATCTCTCTCGCCACTACAACAGCGAGGAGCGGGTGATGGCGACGTTTGCGGAGGCGCAGGCGCGCGGCGTCAACACATTCATGACCCACAACGACGAGACGGTCGTGCGATTGTTCCGTGACTTTCGCAGGCGCGGCGGCAAGATGAACTGGATCATCGCGCCCGACCCCAAGGAGAGCCGGGAAGCGCAGGTGTTCAGCGTCGTCGTGCAACGACTGGTGGACGCCGGGGCGGATGCGTTCTACCTGCACGGCGCGACCGGCGACCCGCTGATCAAGAGAAAACAGTTTTCGTTCCTGAGCGAGCTCGTGGCGATGATGCAGGCGACCGGTTTGCCGACCGGCGTGGGCGCGCACGACCTGGAAGTCGTCAAGGCGTGCGAGGCCGCCAAGCTCTCGTGCGATTTTTATTTCAAGACGTTTCATCATCACAAGTATCCCACCGCGCCGGAAGCGAAGGACATCAAGGGGCCGCACGCCGAAGCGCCACACGGCTACTGGTGCTCCTGTCCGGAAGAAACGGCCGAGTTCATGAAGCCCGTCACGAAGCCGTGGATCGGTTTCAAGGTCATGGCCGCCGGGGCGATTCCGCCGCACAACGCGTTCCAGTACGCCTACGAGCACGGCGTTGATTTCATCCTTGCCGGGATGTTTGATTTCGAGATCGCCGAGGACGCGCGGATTGTGACGGAAGTGCTCGGCGGCATCAAGAACCGCTCCCGCCCATGGCACGGATGAACCGGCGAGAGTTTCTTCAAGTCACTGGCAGCGCGGTGTTGTTTGCCGCCGGTTGCCGGTCGTTGTCTGCGGCGCAACGCAAGCCGCCGTTCCGCGTTCTCTACAGCAACGACACGACCAACATCGTTTCCTGCGTCAGCCCGTGGCACAAGAAGCGCGAACCGTTCCGTCCGCAGATGTTAGAGGCGACCGTGGACGAGGCGGCGGGTGTGGACGCGCACCTGTTGCAACCGGGGCTGGGTTGGATTCCGTGGTGGAAAAGCAAAGTCTATCCCGCCGAGGAACATTATCGGTGGGTTGAAAAACAATTCGGCACCAAACCGGATTCGTTCGGCAAGTACGTTCTCGACGGCGGCGACATAGTGCGCGTGTTTATTGATCGCTGTCGCGCGAAAGGTCGGTCGCCTTTCATCTCGCTTCGCATGAACGACGCGCATCATCTCGAAAAACCTGGCTCGGTCTGGATCAGCCGGTTCGTCGCCGGGCATCCCGAATATCGTCTCGGCCCCGATGTGACGAGAGGGGAACAGCGCGTGCTGAACTGGGCCGTTCCCGAAGTCCGCGCCCACAAGCTCGCGTTGATCCGCGAGCTTTGCGAAAACTACGACTTCGAGGGGTTCGAGATGGATTTCATGCGGTTCTACAGTTTCTTCCAACTCGATAAAACCACCAGCGCCCAACGCCGCGACATCATGACTGGTTTCGTGCGTGACGTTCGCGCGGCGCTCGGTCCGCGTCGCTGGCTTTGCGCGCGGGTGCCGTGTCAACTCGTTGCACATGATCCGCTCGGCATTGATTTACCGGCGATGGTCGGGACGGGGCTGGACATGGTGAATCTCTCCGCCAGTTATTTTACCGTCCAGCAGACCGACCTTGCGGCGATCCGTAAACTGGTCCCCCATGCGGCAGTGTATTTGGAGTTGTGCCACTCGATTTGGAACGGGTCAAAACCGCCGGGAGTCACAGCCTACGACTCGTTCCCGTTTCGTCGCGCGACGGCGGAGCAGATGCAAACGGCGGCGCACTTGGCTTATGAGCAGGGAGCGGACGGCGTCAGCTTGTTCAACTTCGTTTATTACCGCGAGCACGGCGGGCCGGGGCGCGGCCCGTTCAACGAACCGCCCTTCGAGGTGTTGAAACGGCTCGGCGACCGCGCTTGGCTCGCGCGACAGCCCCAGCACTGGTTTCTCGCGCCCAACTGGCGTCATCCGTACACGAAAGAGTATCCCTTGCCGCGAAAAATGGTTGTTGGCGAAACGGAAGTGTTCACGCTTGATCTTGCGCCGCATCAGAAGGGTGGGGGACGCTTGCGCATTCAAGGCGAGTCATCGCTCGGCGAGAGTCGTTGGCATGCCCGGCTGAACGGCGTCGAACTCGTGCCGACCAATGATTTGTCAGAGCCGTTTCCCAACCCGTATCCGCCAATGCTTGGAAAACCCGATGAGCTGCGGGCGTGGACAGTGCCGGCGGGGTTGTTGCGCGACGGTCTGAATCGTGTAGAGTTCACGCTGCAAACGGCGTCGCCAACGCGATTGGCGTATTTCGATTTGGCAGAAAACCAGAAACTGAAATCATGAAACGATTCTTCATACTCTTTTTGGGGCTGACGGCAGCGTACGGACCGGTGCGCGCGTTTGACGGCGCGAAATGGATCTGGTCGTCTTCGGACAAGTCGCAGCCGAAGGGCACGGTTTGTTTCCGCGCCGGTGTGGCCGTGACCGAGCAGGCGCAAATCAAGTCCGCCGATCTCCACGTCACCGCCGACAACCTTTACGAAGTCTATCTCAATGGCAAATTCGTCGGCGAAAGCTCGCGCAACCCGAACGAGTGGAATAAGCCGAAGAAGTTTGACGTCGCCAACCTCCTGAACGCCGGCGACAACACGATTGCCATCGAGGCCGCCAACACTGCTCCCGGCCCGGCGGGACTCTTGATGAAACTGGTCGTGAAGTTGGCGGACGGCCAGGAAGTCGCGCTCGTCACGGATTCGACGTGGAAATTCAGCCTGGACGAGGAGAAGAACTGGCAGCAGCCCGACTTCAACGATCAGGCGTGGAAAACCGCCGGCATCGTGGCAAATTTCGGCGACGCGCCCTGGCGCAAACTCGCCGCGGCCGCCGGCACCGAGAAACCGGGACCGCGCGAGACCGTTGCCGCGGAAGTCGGCGTGCCGCCGTCCGCCACTTTTGAGTGGCCCGAAGCCGTGATTTTCGTTGGCGACGATTGCAGCCTGTACCGGGGACAAACGGGCGAGGGTTATCAGAGCCTGAACGTCACCATCTTCAATCCGCGCAACTCGCGGGCGTTCCCCGAGCACGACCTGCCCGCGCCGATGAAGGTTGGCCGGAAGTTGTTTGTGCTCAAACCGCGCGCGAAACCGCAGTTGCTCTACGATGCGGGGAAGGGCGCCATCGGTTCGCCGAGCGTCTCGTTCGACGGGAAATGGATTTACTTCTCGATGGTCGCCGAGGGCGGCTCGTTCTATCACCTCTATTGTCTCCCTGCCGAAGGAGGAAAACCGCAGCGGCTTACGAGCGGGCCGTTTCACGACATTGATCCCGTCGAACTGCCCGATGGACGGATTGTGTTCACCTCGACGCGCATCGGCACGTTCGAGGAATACCACAATCCGCCGTCGCGCTCGCTCTTTGCGATGCAACCCGACGGCACCGATATCCGGCCGCTCACCTACACGTTCATTTTCGACAACGAACCGGAAGTGCTGGCCGACGGGCGGATTCTCTTCATTCGCACCGACAACTTTTTTGACCGCGGCAAGGTCGAGACGTTGCTGCACGCCATCCATCCCGACGGCACGCACGGCTACACCGAATTCGGGCTCGATCTCGGCCCCGAGTACGGAGCGCGGCTCCGCGCGTTCAGTTGCGGCAGCCCCGCGCCGATGCCCGATGGCCGCGTCGCGTATGTGACCGCCTCCGGCATCGCCGTCGGCAAACTCGGCAGCCCGCAGAGCGACATCCAACACCTCCGCGTCGAGGCCGGCGACGTGGCCGCGTTGCCGGACGGGCGTTTGCTCTGCACCGTGCCGCGCAAGACTTCGTCCATCAAGATGGTGAGAAAACAGAAACGCGAGGTCGCCGAGTACAGCTACGAGAAAATCGGCGTGCTTGATCCGCAGGGCAAGGACGCGACGCCGGTCATCATCTTCGATTCGCCGGAAGAACCGCTGCATTCGCCGGTGTTTTTGGGCGCCCGAAAGCGTCCGCCGCTCATGCCGCAAAATGTACGGCCCAAGGACGCGGATGACCCGAACGCCACCGGGATTCTGTTTTGCCAGAACGCCCGTTTCACGAAGAACACGACCGCCGGCTGGCAACACGTCCGCGCGATGCGTGTCATCGGCAGCCGCGGCCTGAACTACCGATCCTCGCACTCCTACATCGTCCACACCGGCACTGACGTCGTCGAACTTGGCACCGTGCCATTGATGCCGGACGGTTCGTTTGCCGTCGAAGTGCCCGCTGACATGGCCGTTGCATTTCAGGCGGTGGACGCCGAGGGGCGCAGCGAACTCAACGAGATGTCATGGATTTACGTTCGCCCGAAAGAAGTTCGCGGCTGTATCGGTTGCCATCAACCCCGTCAAGCGACGCCCGTGCCGGCGCGGGGCGTCATTCAGGCGTTGAGGGAGCCGCCGTTGAAATTGCTCGGCAAGGGCGACCCGCACCGGTTTCGCGGCAACAACGCTGCCGTCACCGGGCTGATGGAGTTGCAGTTTGACCGGTTTCGCGAAGTCGCCGGCATCAACCGTCACGAACAAAGTGTCCCCTCGCTCGTCGCCCGGCTGAAATCGAAAGACGAAGGGATGAAGATCACCGCAGCCCAACGGCTCGCCATCTTCCGCGACCCGGCCGCCGCGCCGGCGCTGGAAGAATTGTTGCGCGACGAATCACGGGAAGTGCGCGTGGCCGCAGCCTTCGCGTTGGCGGCGTGCGGAACGCCGAAGAATGTCCCGGCATTGAAGGCCCTGTGTTCCGGGGATTCCGCCATCGTCGCGGAGGCCGCGAAAATCGCGGTCGAGAACCTCACCGTTCGTCCATTCGACGCCGGCAACCGCGACATGGCCCGTCGCGCTGCTGTTGCCATGAGCCGCTCCGGTGGCGACCCGTCGCCGTTCCGGGATTACCTGGCGCGCGAATACAACACAAACCCGTTCCCGGAATGGCACAAGACGCACCGCGGCGACGGCAAACGCTTCAACTCGCTGGCGGACGTGAATCCGCGAACCATTCAGGCGGTGACGCGTTCGCTCGGTTATCTCCAGGACGCGTCGTCAGTCTCGTTGCTGGCGCAGACGATCAGCCGGCACTCGTGCCCGACCAACGGGAATCTGTTCCTCGCGGAGGCGGCCGTCGAGGCGCTCGGTCGAATCGGCACGACCGAGGCCGAAGCGGTGTTGCACAAGGCGTTTGCCGGACTGGGCGACTACCAGCACTATTCGCTCTGGTACGGCGACCATCCCGCATTGATCGCGTGCCACTCATCGCCGGTTCATTATCTCATCATGGAGGCGCTCGACGCGCTCGGCTCGACAAAGGGGAACGTGACGAAACTCGTCGAATCAGTGCCGACCGACTTCGACCGCGGATTGTTCCCGGAGAACGACGACCATGAGATGCTGACCGGCCGCATGATTCGACGCGCCGGCGCCGAGGCGGCGGTTGTCGAGACCTGCTTGGCGATTCTTGGGGATGCTTCCGCGAAGCGCACAGCAGAAATCGAAGCGGCCATCGGCAAAGTCCACGGCGCGTGGGGCGGCAAGCCGACGCCGGAAATTCGCGCGGCGCAGATTATCTCGCTGGCCTGTCGCGACGCGAAATACGAGCCGCGCATCCGCGCCGCGTACGAGCGTTACCGCGAGAAACCAAACACCATCAAGCGGGTCTTTGCCACCGGTATCCCCATCGTGGACGCCTTGCCGGAGCGTCATTGGGTTTGTTTCTATCTCGCCCGTCTGCTCGGCTACCTGGCGCAACCGGCGTCGGTGGACACGCTGGTGGCGTCGCTGGAGAAATTCCCGACGGAGTTCGCCGACGGCTCGCCCGATCCGCTCGGTCCCGGCGTGTTGTTCCTGCACAACGACCTGACGCCGTGCTGGCGCGCGTGCGCCGCGTGGGCGCTGGGGCGGATTGGCGACAAGCGTTGTGTCCCGGTTTTGCTGAAAACAGTCAGCGATTTCCAGAACGCGCCAGACACGCGAAACGCCGCGGCCGTGGCGTTGTCGCAGTTGGGCGCGCAGACCGAGATGCGGAAACTCGCGGCAAATTACCCGGACATTTCCACGCGTCGTGTCTTGTTGCGATGAGAGCGGCAAGCTGACTCAATCTTTGCCATACTGGGGCGGAGTCTCACGGACGGCATGGGCTGCCGCTTCTTGTTGTTCCACCACCCGGCGCAGTTCTTCGGCGTTGTGCACGACATGGCCGGTGTGGGGAATCGCCCGCCTCCTCCCATAGCTCAGCGCGAACTGATCAAGCGAGCGTGGGGCGTTGACCCGCTCCTGTGCCCGAAATGCGGCGGCCAGATGCGGCTGATCTCGCTCATTGAGGACGCTCCGGTCATCGAGAAGATTCTCCGCCATCTCGATCTCTGGGAAGGCTTGGCCCTGCCGCTGCGGCTCGAATCAGAATACATCTGGGAACCGTTCTACGACGACCTCCCTTTCAGCCCGGATGCCTGCGCCGCGTAGAACAATCGCGATCTCAGGCAACCCGCCGCTCACCGGTGATGGGAGAGCCACGCGCTTTCCCGTCAGGCCGGTTTGACAATGAATAGGACTTCCGTCAAGATGCGCCCCGAAAGGAACGGAAATGCAACGAGAGGAGAAGTTCGCAAGCCTCGCCGACGCTTCGGCCGGTCAGGAGAGGTTCGGGACTCCCCCCTTAACCCCCTGCTGTCGCCGATGCGAAGCGCCTCTGAAAAGCAATTTCCCAACATTTTTGATGTCTTATAACCTAACCATGGCTAACGCAGTTATTATCTGTTCCCTGACGGCTCTGACCTTCTCCCTCATGGCAGCGGATGTCGATCCTCTCAGGCAGCGGCTGAAAGGGCTCGATTTTGACGAGATCGTCTATGCCGCCCGCCAGGACGGCAAGGACGGACACTGGTACGCGAACTTCAGTTACTGGTCCTCCAACCCCGACAGAAAACTCTACAGCGACGGCGGCAGACTCGTGCGCCTCAACATCAAAACCGGGGAACTGAAAACCATTCTGGACGCGCCGGAGGGCGGAGTGCGCGACCCGCAGGTCCACTATGACGGGCAGAAAATTCTTTTTTCATACCGCACCCCTGGCCAGCCGTTCTATCATCTCCATGAAATCAATATCGACGGCTCCGGCCTGCGACCTCTGACCGACGGACCCTTCGACGATGTTGAGCCTGCCTATCTTCCCGACGGCAATATCATCTTCTGTTCGAGCCGGTGTAACCGCATGGTCAACTGCTGGCACACCCGCGTGGCCGTGATCTACCGCTGTGACAAGGATGGCAGGAATATGCGACCGCTCTCGGCCAACATCGAGCAGGACAACACACCGTGGATGCTGCCGGACGGCCGTGTCATCTACCAGCGCTGGGAGTACATCGACCGCAGCCAGGTGCGCTTCCATCACCTGTGGACCATGAATCCCGACGGCACCGGCCAGATGGTCTACTACGGCAACATGCATCCCGGCACGCTCATGATCGATGCCAAACCCGTCCCGGGAACGCGCAAGGTTGTCGCCTCCTTCTCGCCCGGACACGGCCGGCGTGAACATGAAGGCGTCATCACCATTGTCGACCCCTCCAACGGTCCCGACGACAAGAGCATGGCAAAGGCCGTGACCGATCCGAAAACATTATACCGCGATCCCTATCCGCTTGCCGAAGACCTTTTTCTGGCCGCCTCCGAGGGCGGCATCTACCTTGTCGACGCCACCGGCAGGACACTCCAGATCCACCAGCTCCCCGAAGAGCTGGCCAAACAGAATATGCGCCCCCAGGAGCCGCGCCCTCTGCGCGCAAGAAAGCGCGAACGCATAATCCCGACGCAAGTTGACCTGAAGAAAGCCAGCGCCTCCGTCTTCCTGACCGATGTTTATGTCGGACGAAACATGGCAGGCGTAGAGCGAGGCGAGATCAAGAAGCTCCTCATCCTCGAAGTTTTACCCAAACCTGTCAACTTTACCGGCGGATGGGAGCCCGTATCCTTCGGCGGCACATTTACACTTACACGCGCTCTGGGCACGGTTCCGGTCGATCCCGACGGATCGGCGCACATGGAACTCCCCGCGCTACGCAGCCTGTTTTTTGTGGCGCTTGACGAAAATGAGATGTCTGTGAAACGCATGCAGAGTTTTGCAACTTTCCAGCCAGGCGAGCAAGTGAGCTGCGTCGGCTGTCATGAAACCAGAGGTGAAGCCCCCCGCCCCGACAAACTGCCTACGGCGATGACAAGGCCCGCCAGCAAGATAGAGCCCCTACCCGGCGCGCCATCTATTATTGATTTCCCCCGCGACATTCAGCCGATCTTCGATAAACACTGCGTGGGATGTCATGATTATGTCAAAACAGATAAGGGTGGACCCCGTTCAGGAGGCATGATCCTTTCAGGTGATCGCGGCCCGATCTACTCGCACAGCTATTACATGCTGCGTCTCAAAAACCAGTTCGCCGATGGAGAGAACCTGAATGGCAACCGCGCACCTCGCACCATCGGATCCTCGGCAAGCGCCATACTCAAGAAGCTTGACGGCGCGCATCACAAGGTCAGACTCTCAGAGCATGAAAAGCGGATGATCTGGCTGTGGATCGAAACCAGCGCCTCCTACCCCGGAACCTATGCGGCGCTTGGCTCCGGGATGGTGGGCGCCACCGATGTGTCAGGCAACCGGGAGTACCGAAGCGCATGGGGCGCAGCCACTCAAAACGCCCTCCGGCGCTGTGCCGAATGTCACGGGAAGGAAAGGACAATCCCGGCTGCGCCTGATCAATACACCTTCTCCATGGGCGGCATTCACATCAACACCCAAGATCGTAAATATCGTTTCGATCCCAATATTCTGATGAACCTCACCCGTCCGGACAAATCTCTGATGCTGCTGGCCCCCCTGGCAAAGAGCGCCGGGGGCTATGCGGATTCCGCAGACAAGGACAGCAAGGATGGCCACTTCATCGTTTTTAAAGACATGGCGGACCCCGACTATCAAGTTCTGCTCGCTGCCATCGGGAAAACAAAAGAGTATCTCGACCGGATCAAACGCTTCGATATGCCGGGCTTCCGTCCCAACCGACACTATATCCGCGAAATGCAGCTCTACGGATTCCTGCCCAAAAATTTTTCAGATGACACCCCCGTCGATCCTTACGCGCTCGACTGCCGTTACTGGGAGTCATTCTGGCATAAGCCGCAGTGAAGGGGAGATTCACGCATGTCTATGAAGGGGGCAGCGCTTGAGTCTGGAAATTGAAGTGACAGTGATTGGAACATGAGACGTTCACCCACACCATCGTCAAACCCAGAAACTTACTTCAAGGAATCTGGTGCTCCCGCAGCCGGGCAAAACGTTAGCTTATAAGTTGCGCACGAGTTTCCCGATTCGCTCGACAGCTTGTTCCAGGTCGGGCATTGTCGCGCAGTAGCTGGCGCGACAGTAGCCTTCGCCGCCGGGGCCGAAGGCGGTGCCGGGGACCATGGCGACGCGTTGTTGCTCCAGCAACTTCACGGCGAACTCTTTCGAGGTAAGGCCGGTGCTGCGGATGCAGGGGAAGGCGTAGAATGCGCCTTGCGGCATGTGACAGGTCAGGCCGAGTTCGTTGAATGATTTCACGATGAAGTTGCGGCGGAGCCGGTATTGTTCGCGCATGGCGATGACATCTTCCGCGCCGTGTTCGAGCGCCTCGATGGCGGCGTCCTGGCTGAGGATTGGGGCGCACATCATGGCGTATTGGTGGACTTTGAGCATTCCTTCCAGCAACTCGGGTGGAGCGCAGGCGTATCCGATGCGGAAACCGGTCATGGCAAACGCCTTCGAGAAGCCATGCAGGAAGATTGTACGCTCTTTCATGCCGGGCAACGCGGCGATGCTGCGGTGCTGGCCGCTGTAGGTCAATTCACTGTAAATCTCATCGGTGATGACGATGAGGTTGTGTTTGACGCAGAGCGCGGCGATTTTGTCCAGTTCGTCGCCGTGCAGGACGGCGCCGGTCGGGTTGGTCGGAAAACTGAGGAGGAGCGCTTTGCTTTTCCTGGTGATCGCAGCCGCAACACCGGCGGCGGTGAGTGCAAACTGGTTCTTGGCGTGCGTCGGGATGGATTTGGGAATCCCGTGGCAGAGATTGACGCTGGGGTGATAGGAGACGTAGCACGGTTCGTGGTACAGGACTTCGTCACCGGGATTGAGGATGGCGCGCAGGGCGATGTCCATCGCCTCGCTGACGCCCACGGTGACGAGGATCTCGTTGTCTGGATTGTAGGTGACGTTGTAGTTGGCGGCGACATACCGGCTGATGGCGCGGCGCAGTTTGATGAGGCCGTAGTTGGAGGTGTAGTTGGTGCGTCCGCGTTCCAGCGCGTAGATGGCGGCTTCCCGGATGTGCCACGGCGTGACAAAGCCCGGTTCGCCGATGCCAAGGGAAATCACGTTGTCCATGGACTGGACGATGTCGAAGAAATCGCGGATGCCCGAGCGCGGGATGTCGCGCACGTGGTCAGCGAGCAAACGGTTCTGTTGTTGCGATTTCGGGGGCATAACGGCGGCGCATCCTAACAGCACCCACGACAAAATCAAGTCCACCGTCGGCGGACAAGTGAAGCTGTCGCGGACAAGTGAAGCTTGCTGCGCAGCGGGTTATCGGGTACGATGCTGGCGAATTTGGAGGAACCACATGGACCCGCTGCTGAAATTGCTCGAAGAACACGCGCTGCGCTCGCCGGAAGACCTGGCGAAGATGCTCGACGCGAAGCCCGCCGATGTGAAACGTCGCATCAAACAATACGAGAACGACAAGGTCATTCTCGGTTACAAGGCCGTCATCAACGACGACAAGGTTGACACTGACCTCGTGAAGGCGGTCATCGAGGTGAAGATCCAGCCGGAACGCGAAGGCGGCTTTGATCGGATCGCCCAGCGGATCGGGAAGTTCGACGAAGTCACGTCGTTGTTCCTGATGAGCGGCGGGTACGACTTGCTGATTTTCGTCGAGGGTCATTCGCTGCGCGAGGTGGCGCAGTTTGTGGCGGAGAAGCTCGCCACGCTGCCGGGCGTCACGAGCACGGCGACGCATTTCATGTTGCGCACGTACAAGGAACAAGGCGTGCTGATGCAGGAAGGCGAAGATGCGGAGCGCCTCAAGGTCAGCCCGTAACGGACATTGTTTCCGGCTTGCAATAACGGCGCGCCCGCCGCATTGTACAACCACAAACCATGAGTGACACCAACAAAGCCCCGGAGATTGGACCGCGCGACATTGTGTTTAGTTGCCCTGTCTGCCAGAAGAACATGGTCGTGGATGAGGTAGCCGAGGGGTTGACCGTGGAATGTCCCGGTTGTGGCGGCGCGGTGATTGTGCCGGCGAAAGCGAACACGAGCGTGGAAACTTCTGCTCCCGCGCCTGCGAGCACGGATTCGAAACTCTCCGCATTGATCAGCAAACTGAAGGAACTTCAGACGCAACGCACGGAGATCAGCACGAACATTGTCGCGCGCCTCAACGACATCAATCGTCAGATGGTCTTGCTGGCGCGGCTTGAGAATACCCATCAGCAGGTGATGCAGGAATGGAACCGGGTGCTGGCCGACCTGAGGCCGGGCACCGGTGCCGCCGGGAATTCGCAAGCCAACTTCAAGGGGTAAGCTGTTTCACCAGAATCTTCGAGTTGCGCCCGCTCTGCTCGTATTTCTCCCGTCGTGCCACCGGCAAATCGCTGGCGTCGCCTTCCGTGTAGCCGAGTTTGTGCTGGAAGAACGTGAACGCCTGCGTTGAGAGCGCAAAGATCGTTTGCGCGCCGGTTTCGCGCGCCACCACTTCCGCCCGCAGTGCCAGTTTCGTGCCGATGCCGCGGTGTTCGTGCGCTTCGTTCACGTTGAGGCAGGCCAGTTCCGCCTGCTTCTGTTCGGGGTAGGGGCGGACGGCGACGACGCCCACGATGTTGTTGTCAATCTCGAAGACGTGATACTCGCCGATGTGCTTCTCGATGTCGGCGCGGTTTCGCTTCACCAGTTGCTCCTCCTGGACGGACTCTTTGATCAACGCCATGATGGAGCGCACATCGCGCCGGCGCGCGGGACGGATGGCTTGGTATTCGTTGGCGTAAATGAGTGTGCCGATGCCCTCGTTGGAAAACACTTCCGCCAACAGTCCCTCGTCCACGCCGCCGCTGATGATGTGAACGCGGGGAACGCCGTTCTGGCAGGCGAGCAGGGCGTGGGCCGCCTTGGAGAGCATTTCCGGCCGCAACTTTTCCGGCGCGGCCTTCAGGAGGTTGTCGAGTTCGGCGACGCTGAGTTGTTCGGTGAGTGTGCCGTCCAGTTCCAGGCCGGGGCGCGGGCCGACGAACATGAGCTTGACGGCGCTGAGTTCGCGCGCCAGTTCGGTTGCCACGGCGTCGGAGTTGATCCGGTAGGTGTGGCCGTTGCCGTCGAAACCGAGCGGCGAGACGACCGGCACGATGCCTTCGTCGAGCAGCGTGCGCAGCATGTTCACGTCCACTTGATGGACTTTGCCGGTGTGCTGGTGGTCCACGCCCTTGCGGATGCCGAGCGGCACCGCCTCGATGCAGTTGGTGTGGGCGGCGCGGAGATTGTTCAGCGAGAGTCCCTCCAGGATCTCGTGCGTGACCATGTTGGCTGCCATGATGGCGAGGCGGAGCGTGTTCGCGTCGGTTACGCCGGTGCCGTCCCTGTTGCTGATGGGCTGGCCAAGCTGGCTGGCAAGCTGTTGAATCTGATGCCCTGCGCCGTGGACGAGGATGACGCGGATGTTGAGGCTGCGGAGCACGGCGACATCGAGGAGGATGTTGCCAAAATTGTCGTCAGCGACAATCGAGCCGTCCACCGCCAAGACGAACACGCGGTCGCGGAATTGTGGGATGTAATGCAGGATGCCCCGCAGATCGGTTGGTTTCATAACAGGAGCGCACTTATACGGCAGACGGTGGCGCCGTGGCAATAGGCGATTCTAGAACTCGAAGCTGTCCTGGAATTCCGGAACGTGCACGTCGGATTGGTGCCGCGTCTGGCGGAGGACACCGGCGAAGGCCGCGGCGGGTTCCGGTTCGCCGTGAATGACGAAGATGTTCTTCAGCGCGCCGGTGAGTTGCGATGTCCAGGCGCGCAATTCGTTGCGGTCGGCGTGGCCGCTGAAGGCGTTGATGACCTCGACCTTGCAACGCACGCGGTGTGGTTCGCCGAAAATGTTGACCCGTTTTTCGCCGCTGGCGAGGTGGCCGCCGAGCGTGTGGGCCGCGCACCAGCCGACAATGAGGATGGTGGCGTTGGGGTCTTCGATGTTGTTCTTGATGTGATGGCGAACACGTCCGGCCTCGGCCATGCCGGAGGCGCTGACGATGATGCACGGCTCGCGGAGGTCGTTGATGGCCATGCTTTGTTCCACGGCGCCGACATAGGTGAGGTTCGGCATGGCAAAGGGGCTGTTGCCATTGAGCGCGACGGCGCGGAATTTTTCGTTGAAACATTCGTGGTGCGTGCGAAAGACGGCGGTGGCATTGATGGCGAGGGGACTGTCCACGAATACTTTCAGCGGCGGGATGCAATGGCTCTGCGTGAGTTGGAAGAGCGTGTAAAGAATCTGTTGAGTGCGCCCGACGGCAAACGAAGGAATGATAACCTTGCCGCGCCGTTCGACGCTGTGGCGGATGATGCGGCAGACATGGTCGTTGACGTCATCCATCGGTTCGTGGTCGCGGTTGCCGTAGGTGCTCTCGATCATGAGGCAGTCAACGTCCTGCGGAATTGCCGGGTCGCGGAGGATGTCGTTGTTCCCCCGGCCGAGGTCGCCGCTGAATGCCAAGCGGACGCGGCGCGAGTTTTCTTCGAGATCGAGCACGACGATGGCGGAGCCGAGGATGTGCCCGGCGTCGAGGAAGGTGGCGGTGACGCCGTCGAGGATTTGCGTCGGGGTTCCATAACGGATGGGGGCGAACTGTTTCAAACTCTCGATGGCGTCGGCTTGCGTGTAGAGCGGTTTGACCGGCGGCAGTCCCTTTTTCGCGCGTTTCTTGCTGACGAAAACAGCGTCTTGTTCCTGGATGTGGGCGCTGTCCAGGAGCATGTAGTTGCAGAGGTCGGCGGTGGCATCGGTGCAGTGGATGGAGCCGCGAAAACCGTCGCGGCAAAGCACGGGGATGATGCCGCTGTGGTCAATGTGCGCGTGGCTGAGGACCATCGCATCAACGGAGGTGGCATCGAACGGCAGCGTGGTGTTGTACTCGGTGGATTTGTCGCGGTGGCCCTGATACATGCCGCATTCGAGGAGGACGCGGCGGCCATTGGCCTCGATGAGGTATTTCGAACCGGTGGTGCGTTGGGCGGCGCCGAAGAAAGTCAGTCTCATTGGTCAATCAGTCGGAAGGCAGCAGGACGATGATGCGTTGGTCGTTGCAAAGGACAACGCCCTTGGGCGCGATGGCGAGGACGACGTAACCGCCGACATTCTGGTCCTCGACGATGCGAACGGGTTCGCGCTGGCCGCTCATGCGCATGAGGGCGGCGTACTTGAGCGGTTCGTCGCTGGCGCGGGACGTGCCTTCGAGTCGCGGCGCGGCGACAAGGAACGCCTCGGCGGCGATTGTTTCGAGTCCTTCGTAGCGTTTGTAGGAGAGGAACGGGGAAAGCTGCTGCCCGGTGGGGACGTAGCGGAACGGTTTGTTGTCTGCGGTCTGGATGTTTTCCATTTCGACGTAGCCAAGAATGGCCAGTTTGGCGAGCGATTCCGGGTACTCGTGATAGCGGACAAAATAACGGTCGAGCGCATCGCGGATGCGACGGGCGCGGATACGGTTGACGCCGTTGCGGGAAGCGCCTTGCAGAGCGACGCCAAAGAGCGTCGCTTTCTCGGCGCGGCTCTGGAAGTAGGGCGCCCGCTGGACGCGTTGCAGCAGCAGATCGTAGTTGTCCATAGCAAATCGGTCGTTGCTGAGTTCGATCAACTCACTCTGCTTGAGCACCGCGATCTCCAACCACGGCGATCCTTTCAAGCTTCGCGCCAGCAGATCCATCGTCAGGGCCGCTTCCGGGGTGCGGCGTTCCTGCAGTTGGCGGGCGGCTTGTTTGTACTGCGTGAAAAAACGGTTGGCCTCGTCAAAGATCGCTTCTGGATTGGGCAACACAGTGACAACATTCGTTCCGCCGGTTGCGGAAAACCGGAAGAAGATCGTTCCCACCACTATTCCCAGCAAACATAGATTGCGCGCGCAGGCCAGCATAACCGCTCGACGTCAAAATAGCGGTTCGCGGCGTAAAATGCAATGCGCAGTTTCAGCGCAAGCGCAATTGACGCCGGCCCTCATCGCTGATGCGGGATTCGTCCCACGGCGGATCGAAGACGAGTTCGACCTCGGCTTCGCTGATGCCGGGCAGTTCGAGCAGTTTCTGGCGCACTTGCGCGGTGATCTGGCGCGCCAGCGGACACGTCCGCGCCGTCAACGTCATCGTGACGGTCGCTCGTTCCCCGTCCAGCGCGACGCCGTACACGAGGCCGAGATCCACGATGTTGCACGGCAGTTCCGGGTCGTAACACTCGCGCAGTTTCGCGCGCACCTGTTCGGTCGTCGTCATTCTAATCGCCTCCAAAGGGTTTCCGCGCCCTTGCGGAAGGCGGCGGCTGTTTCGCTGTCCGGGCGCGCCAGAACGATCGGCTCGCCCCGGTCGCCGCAGGCGCGAATCTCCGTGTTCAACGGCAGACGGAACAACACCGGGACTCCCAGTTGCCGCGCGCCATCGTGTCCGAACACTTCATCGCGCTCTCCGCAGTGTGGACAAACATAATAACTCATGTTCTCGATCAATCCCAACACGGGGACGTTGACCTTCTCAAACATCGTCAACCCGCGGCGCACCACCTCCATCGCCACTTCCTGCGGCGTGGTCACGACGACAGCGCCGTCGAGCGCCAACAGTTGCGACAACGAAATCTGGGCGTCGCCTGTCCCCGGCGGCAGGTCCACGAGGAGAACGTCGAGCGGCGCCCAGTTGACTTCGTGGGTGAACTGCTGGAGGACCTTCATGATCATCGGGCCGCGCCAGATCACGGCTTGTGATGGATCCAGCAACAACGCCATGCTGATCAGTTTCAACCCGTGTTTTTCCACCGGGTCAATCCGGTCAGCCGTGACGGTGGGTTGAGCCAGCGTGCCGAGCATCTTCGGCGCTGACGGCCCGTAGATATCGGCGTCCAACAGTCCCACCTTCAAGCCGCGCTGCTGCAGCGCGCAGGCGAGGTTGACGGCCACGGTGGATTTGCCGACGCCGCCCTTGCCGCTGCCAATGGCGATGACGCGACGGACGCCTTCGATGCGTTGTGGCGTCGGCACACCGGCGGGAGGCGGCTGGGTTGGTGCCAACTGGATGCTCACTTCTCCGACACCGGGCAACGCGCGCAAGGCCGCCTCGGCCTCGCGTTGAATCTGCGCGGCCACCGAGGCATCGCGCGTCGTCAGTTCCACCGCCACGCGGACGTCGCCACCGGCGATGGCCACGGACTTGACGAAACCAAAACTGACGATGTCCCGGCTGTAGCCGGGGAAATGGACCTGGCGGAGCGCGTCGCGGACCTGTTGTTCAGTGAGTGGCATGGGTGTGTTGGCGTTGGAGCAACTGTTCCAGTGTGGTCTTGGAGAACACCTCATTGACACGGGTTTGTGCCTCGCCAAAAATCCCGCAAAGGGCGCAGCCGCTCACGCGGCGGTCGGCCACGACGCATTCCGGATGATTGGTCACGCATTTCTGGAGCGCGAATCCTGTCTCGACGCATTGGAGGACTTGCAGGAGCGTGATTTCCGCTGGGGGCTTGGCGAGGCGGAAACCGCCGCGGGCGCCGCGCACCGAGCGGACAAATCCGCCCTTCACGAGCGACTGGAAAATTTTGGCGAGAAAACTCTTCGGGATGTTTTCCGACTCGCTGATTTCGTCCACCATCACCGTGCGACCGGCAGACTGGCGTGCGAGGTAGAGCAGCCCGATGATTCCGTATTCGCCTGCGCGTGTGACTTGCATTGTGGCGAATATACGGGGCGCACCTGCAAAGTCAACGCCCCACACCGGCCACACCACTCTTTGTTGTCAAACAACCTGCCGGCGGGTATTCTGTCGGCCCATGAAAATCATCCGATATCAAGATGCCCGCGGACAGGTTGGGTTTGCGGCGGAGCAAGCCGACGGATCGGCCCGTCACATTGACGGCGATGTTTTCGGGGAGTGGCGAGTGACGGCTGCAGTCGCCGATGTGCGCAAACGGCTGGCCCCCGTCGGGCCGGTGGCGATCTTCGCCATCGGCTTGAATTACCGGCAGCATGCGGCGGAAACCAGCGCGCCAATCCCGGATTATCCCGTGTTGTTCATGAAGAACATTGCGGCGGTGCAGCATCCGGATGACCCCATCCTGATTCCGCGACAGTTGCGCAGCGACGAGGTGGATTACGAGTGCGAGTTGGTGGTGGTGATCGGGAAACGGTGCAAGAATGTTTCGCGCGACAAAGCGCTTCAGTATGTGCTCGGTTACACCTGTGGCAACGACGTCAGCGCCCGCGACTGGCAGAAACGCCGCAGCGGCGGCCAGTGGTGCCGGGCGAAATCATTCGACACGTTCGCGCCGTTGGGGCCTTGCCTGGTCACGGCGGACGAGATTCCCGATCCCAACACGCTTCGCATTCGCACGTTGCTGAACGGCGAGGTGCTCCAGGAGAACAATACCAGCGACATGATCTTCGATGTGCCGCGGCTGATCGAATTCCTCAGCGGCAGCACCACGTTGTTGCCCGGCACCGTGATCTTCACGGGCACGCCGAGCGGCGTCGGCATGGCGCGCACGCCGCCACGTTACTTGGAGTTGGGCGACATCGTGGCCGTGGAAATCGAAAACATCGGTGTCCTCACCAATCCCGTTGCCTTGGAAAGTTGAACCGGCATTGGCGGCAAAACGGAATTGCCGCTTGCGCTTTCGGATGGGCTGCCGGTATGCTGCACAAACACATTATGAAATATCCTTCGCTATTTGCCGGTGCTCGCGTTGGTCTTGCAGTGGTCGCGCTCAGCGGGTTCGCCCTTGCCAGTCAGGCACAAACCAAACCCGACCCCGTCATGCTCAAGGCCGCTCCCCTCATCACGCGACTGGAAACGGCCATCGCTGCCAAGGACAAATTTGTCGCCGGCGACATGTTGGCGGAGTTGGAGGCGTTGATTCCGAAGGACGCGCGCATGGCCAGGTTCCGGGAACGCGTGGGCGGGTTGCCGGGGCCGAAGATGAATCTCACGGTGGATCTTGGCGGCGGTGTGAAGATGGAGTTTGTGGCGGTTCGTCCCGGCACGTTCATGATGGGATCAACGAGGTCCGACAATGAGAAGCCGGTTCGTGAGGTGACGATTGCAAAGCCGTTTTACATGGGCAAGCATGAAGTTACGCAAGAGCAATGGGAACAGATCATGGGCGACAACCCGAGCTACTTCAAGGACCCGAAAAATCCCGTCGAGCAGGTGAACTGGGAGGATTGCCGGGATTTTCTGGCGAAGTTGAACAAGAAGGTTCCCGGCCGTGCGTTTCGGTTCCCGACGGAGGCGGAGTGGGAATATGCCTGCCGGGCTGGCAGCACCAATGATTACTGTTTCGGAAACAGCGAGACGGTCCTGCGGGAATACGCGTGGTACATCGGCAACGAGACCGGGCGCCCGCATGCCGTTGGCCAGAAGAAGCCGAACGCGTGGGGGTTGTATGACATGCACGGCAATGTCTGGGAATGGTGTCAGGATTTTTATCACGGCACCTATGAAGGAGCGCCGACCGATGGCAGCGCATGGATCGAAGGCGGCACAACGAACCGCGTCGCGCGGGGCGGATCCTGGTACAGCAGCGCATCTTATGTTCGCTCCGCATACCGCGGCCGGCCTGCGCTTGGATACCGTGGCGTCGTGTATGGCCTGCGACTGGTCGTGCCGGTGGGGGCGGCATCGCGTTGAACTTCCCGCTTGTTTGCACGAGCGCAAACCCGTACTTTCAATACTAATGCGTGTCGCCCTGTTCATTCCGTGTTTTGTGGACCAGTTTTATCCTGAGGTCGGGAAAGCGATGGTTGCCGTCCTGCGCCGGGTCGGTGTCGAGGTCTGTTTTCCATCGGAGCAAACCTGTTGCGGTCAGCCGGCCTTCAATACCGGCTACTGGGACGAAGCCCGGACGCTGGCGAAACGATACTGCGACATCTTCGACGGGTACGAAGCCATTGTCAGCCCCTCCGGCTCCTGCACGGCGATGGTGCGCAATTTCTACCCTGAATTGCTTGGCGAAGTGCGTCGCGCCAGCGCCAACACGTTCGAGTTCTCCGAGTTCCTGGTGAAGAAACTGGGCGTCACCGATGTCGGCGCGAAGTTTCCCGCGAAAGTCACGTATCACGATTCGTGTCACACGCTGCGCGAACTCCGCCTGAAAGAGGAGCCGCGCAAACTTCTGTATGCCGTGCAAGGGTTGGAACTGATCGAGATGACCGAGGCGGAGACCTGTTGCGGTTTTGGCGGGACGTTCTCCGTGAAGTTCCCGACCATCTCGACCGCGATGGACGACGTGAAATGCCAATCCATCGTCGCCACCGGCGCGCAGTACGTTGTGAGTGTGGACTCCAGTTGCCTGATGCAGATTGGCGGCTGGCTGCGCCGCCGGAATCTCCCCGTGCAAACGAAACATCTTGCGGAGGTCTTGGCCTGCACATGAACGCCAATGCGCTTCAGTTCCGTCGCGCCACCGATGCGAAAGCTTTTGACCTGCGTCACCGTGCCATTGTCGGCAAAAACACGGCCACCTATCACGCCGCCGTGGCGCGCGGCCTTGCGCGGTTCGCCGATTGGGAGACGGCGCGCCGTCGAGCCGCCGCCATCAAGTGGGAGGTGATGAACCACCTCGACCGTTACCTCGAAGAGTTCGAGCGCAACGTCATCGCCCGCGGCGGCCACGTCCACTGGGCCGAGACCGGCGCCGAGGCCTCGGAACTCGTGGTGTCGCTTGCCCGCCAGCACGGCGTTCGCAAAGTGGTGAAGGCGAAGTCCATGGTCACGGAGGAAATCCATCTCAACCCCGCGCTGGAGTCCGCCGGTGTGACGGTGTTGGAGACCGACCTGGGCGAGTACATCTGCCAGCTTCGCGGCGAACCGCCGTATCACATCGTCACGCCCGTGATGCACTTGAACCGCGAACAGATTGCTCGAACGTTCAACGAGAAATTCGGCACCCCGCTCGATGCCACGGCCGAACAACTCGCCGGCATCGCGCGCGAGAAACTGCGCCGGGAATTCCTCAGCGCGGACATGGGGATCAGCGGCGCCAACTTTGCCGTGGCCAATCCCGGCATGATTGGGTTGTGCACCAATGAAGGAAACGGGCGCCTGACAACGGCGCTGCCGCGCCTTCACGTTGCCATCGTCGGCATCGAAAAGCTGGTGCCGCGACTCGAAGACCTCGCGTTGTTCTGGCCGTTGCTGGCCACGCGCGGCACCGGGCAGTTTCTCACCGTCTATAACACGCTCATCGGCGGCTCGGAGAATTTCCACGTCATCCTGCTCGACAACGGACGCACCAAACTGCTCGCCGACGTGGAGCAACGGGACGCGCTCCACTGCATTCGTTGCGGCGCGTGCCTGAATGCGTGTCCCGTGTATCGCACGGTTGGCGGCCACAGTTACGGGACGACGTATCAGGGGCCGCTCGGCTCGATGATCACACCGCACCTGCGCGGCTGGGAGGATTGGTCGCATTTGCCGTACGCCAGTTCGCTGTGCGGCAAGTGTGCCGATGTCTGTCCCGCGCATATTCCGATTCATCATCACCTTCTTCACAACCGGCGAAACAGCGTGCAGCGGCATTGTGACGCGCCGCTGCAACGATTTGCGTTTCGCATCTGGCGTTGGGCGATGCAATCGCCGGGCTGCTACGCGCTCGGCGGCAAACTCGCCCGCCTCGGCATGTGGCTGGGCATCGCCAAACCGTTGGCCCGGCTCTGGACGGAACGGCGCGATCTGCCCGATCCGCCCCGGCAGGCGTTTCGTGATTGGTGGAGGTCCAATGAGCGCGCGTGACAATATCCTGAGTCGCGTTCGTGACGCCGTGCGCGTGAAAGCGCCGCGGCCAGCGGAGCCGTCGGCTTCCGCCATCTGGCCGCTGAGCGGGGAGGCCGAGGCGCGGTTCCGCGAGGAGTTCACGGCGTTGCGCGGTGAAATCGTCGAATCGCTACCGGAATTTCTCGACGGGTTTGCGAAGATTGCCACCGACGGCAGCGAATTGGCGGGTGCGGGTAATGCCTCTGTGCGTGAAGCGGATCTTGGCGTGACTGCGTGTGAATGTCTCGTGGCGCAGACCGGTTCGATCATCGTTGCCTGCCGGTCGGCGGAGGAACGGGCGTTGTCCTCGTTGCCGCCGGTTCATCTGGTCGTGGCGCGACGCTCGCAAATCGTGTTGGACTTGGACACGGCGCTTGGATTGTTGCGAGAGCGCTATGGCAACGATTTTCCGGGCACCATCTCGGTCATCAGCGGACCGAGCCGCACGGCGGACATTGAAAAGGTGTTGGTGCTCGGCGCGCACGGGCCGAAACGATTGGCTCTCCATTTGATCAACGGATGAGTTTGGAATACATCACAGGGCAGTTCGCGATTGACGGCGAATTTTGCGGCGCGGAGACGTGGGGCAGCGGGCACATCAACGACACGTACCGTGCCGCCTACCAGCACCACGGCGCCGTGATCCACTACGTTCACCAGCGGATCAACCACCACGTGTTTCGCAATCCGGAGGCGATGATGGACAACATCGCCCGCGTGACGGCCCATCTGAAGAAGAAACTCGGCCCGCGCGCCGCGCGACATGGATTGACGTTGGTGCCAACACGCGATGGCGCGGCGTTTTGCCGGGATGAAGACGGCAACTACTGGCGCACGTACCATTGCATCGAGGGCACCCGCAGCTACGACACGATCCAGACAACGCAACAGGCATTCGAGGCCGCGCGGGCGTTCGGCGAGTTCCAGCGTTTGCTCGCTGATTTTCCGCCGCCGCGGTTGCTGGAGACGATTCCGGATTTTCATCACACCCCGAAACGATTCGCTGCGCTGGAGCGCGCCATCGGGGCGGATGCGGTTCACCGCGCCGTGAACGCCAAGATGGAAATCCAGTTTGCGCTGGAACATAAACCGCTCTGCAACATTCTTCTCGACGCCAACCTGCCGGAACGAGTTACCCACAACGATACGAAGATCAACAATGTCCTGCTTGATGAGAAAACCAACAAAGCCGTCTGCGTGATTGACCTTGATACCGTGATGCCCGGTCTTGCGCTGTACGATTTTGGCGACATGGTTCGCACGGCCACCTGCCGGGCCGCTGAAGATGAACGCGACCTCGGCAAGATTCACATGGAGATGGAATTGTTTGAGGCGCTCGCCAGCGGCTATCTCACTGCGACCAACGGTTTCCTTACACCGACGGAGCGTTCGTTGCTGGTCGCGTCCGGCACACTCATCACGTTCGAAATCGGCGTCCGTTTCCTCACCGACTACTTGCAGGGCGACGTCTATTTCAAGGTGCACCGCGACGGCCATAACCTCGACCGTTGCCGCACCCAGTTCAGACTCGTCGAGTCCATTGCTGCCCAGGAGCCGGAGATGAATCGTGTCGTGGCCAATTTGGCATAAAAACGGGTTCGACTTGTGCCGTCGGTTTGTGTAAGAGAACGACATGCTTGCCAAGGTCCATTCTGCCGCGGTGCTGGGGATTGACGCGTATCCCATCGAGATCGAAGTCAATTCCGGCATGGGCAAACCTGCTGTCATTATCGTCGGTCTTCCCGACGCTGCCGTGAAGGAATCCCGCGACCGGGTGCGCACCGCCATCCAGAACAGCGGCTACAAATTCGTCATGGGCTGCACCACGATCAACCTCGCGCCAGCCGATGTGAAGAAGGAAGGACCGAGCTTTGACCTGCCCATTGCGGTTGGGATCCTTGCGATTACCGAGCAGATCAGCGCCCCGCAGCTTGGCGACTACGCCATTGTCGGCGAACTCGCGCTCAGCGGCGAAGTCCGCTCCGTCAACGGCGTGTTGCCGATTGCGCTTTGCGCGCGCGCGCAAAACAAACGCGGGATCATCGTGCCGGTAGACAACACAGCCGAGGCAGCCGTCGTGGCGGGCTTGGACGTCTATCCCGCCCGCACGTTGCGTGAAGTGGCCGACTTTGTGTCCGGCAAGCGTGAGCTTACACCCGTGCGCGAAGATCCCGCGCTGATCTTCCAGCAGGAACGCCGGTACGACGCGGATTTTGTTGATGTGAAAGGACAGGAGTCGGCCAAGCGCGCCTTGGAGGTGGCCGCCGCCGGTGGCCACAACGTCATCATGGTCGGCCCGCCGGGCAGCGGCAAGACGCTGTTGTCAAAACGGATGCCGACGATCATGCCCCAGTTGGAACTGGAGGAGGCGCTCGAAGTCACCAAGATTCACAGCATCAGCGGCCTCCTCGCCAAAGGGCAGGCGTTGGTGGCGACGCGTCCGTTCCGTTCGCCGCATCACACGACGAGCAACGCCGGACTGCTCGGCGGTTCGTCGAACCTCACGCCCGGCGAGATCAGCCTCGCGCATAACGGCGTGCTCTTCCTTGATGAATTGCCGGAGTTTCACCGCGACGTGCTGGAGGCGTTGCGCGAACCGCTGGAGGAGGGGAAGGTCGTGATCTCTCGCGCCGCCGGCACGATGACGTTTCCGTCCAGTTTCATGCTCGTGGCGGCGATGAACCCATGTCCCTGTGGCTTTTATGGGGATCCGAAGAAGGAATGCCGGTGTTCGCCGAACATGATCACGCGCTACCGGAACAAGATCAGCGGCCCGTTGCTCGACCGCATTGACATCCACATCGAAGTGCCGGCGGTGAAATACAAGGAGATGGCCGGCGAGGCCACGGGCGAGTCGTCAGATAAGATTCGCGCGCGCGTCGAGCAGGCGCGCAGCGTCCAGCGTGAGAGATTGGGAAAGTGCAACGCGCGATTATCGCCCAAGGAGATCAAGGCGCACTGCGCGCTGGATGACGATTGTCAGGAGTTGTTGAAGATGGCGATGACCGAGTTGAACCTGAGCGCTCGCGCCTACGATCGCATCCTGAAAGTCGCCCGCACCATTGCCGACATGGCCGGGAGCGCCCGCATCCAGCCCGACCACATCAGTGAAGCGATCCAGTACCGTTCCCTCGACCGGCAGTTGTGGCTCTGAATCGTGGCTCAACACCGCGACTTGCAGTGAACGCATCGGCGCTCATGTTCGACTTGGTTTCAACATGTCTTCCAACCGACGAAGGTCATCGGGCAACGGCGCGGTAAACGTCATGCGGCGATTCAACTCCGGGTGCGTCAGCGCGAGCGATGTGGCGTGAAGAGCTTGTCGCGGAAATCGCAAGCGGGGATGGCGATTGTATTTGCGGTCGCCCACCAGCGGCAGACCGGCGTGTGTCGCCTGCACGCGGATCTGGTGGCGGCGTCCGGTCTCCAGTCGCAACCGCAACTTCACGACGCCGGCGCGCGGGAACTCGGCAACCACTTCGTAGTGGGTGATGGATTCCATCGCGTCATCAGTGGAGGCGGTGACGATGGTTTGTTCTGTTTCGTCTTGATTCAATTTCAACCAATCACGCCATGTGCCCTTTGGCTGGCGGGGACGGCCTTCCACGAAGGCGATGTACTCGCGTTGCATGGTGTGCTCGCTGACCTGCTCGATCAGGTTCGCGCGCGCCGAAGGGTTCATCGCCATGCAAAAGAGGCCGCTGGTGTAAAAGTCAATCCGATGCACCACGAGCGCCTCCAGCCGCCGATACACTGGCGGCAGCGTGCGCAGTTTCGCTGCGAGAATATCTTGCGCGGAGATTTCGCCGGTGGGCGCGGGCACGGAAAGCAGGCCGGCAGCTTTGTTGACGATGGCAAGCGAGGAGTCGAGATGGAGAAGGATGAGCTTCTCGTGAATCGCCATGCCGTTCGGGCCGCAGTTGAGCGAGATGGTGTTTCGGTCGAGCAAGGCGAGCGTGTTGCCCGGATCGGGAAGTTGCTTGTGCGGCTGGCGGATGACGACACCGGCAACGCTGACACGGCCCGCGGCAATCCATTGTTTTGCCCGCGTCCGGGGCGTGTCGGGGTATCGAGCGAGCAACCAATCGAGAAGTGTGTTCATCGTGCCAGTGTAATGAGTGTGATTTCCGGCGGCGCAGCAACGCGCATGGGCGGTCCCCACGTGCCCGCGCCGCGGCTGACGTAGATGGTGGCGTGGTCGTTGGTGAACAGGCCGTACGGCGTATGTTTGTAGATCAATTTCACAATGTAATTGAAAGGCCAGAGCTGGCCTTGGTGGGTGTGTCCGCTGAGTTGCAGATGGATGCCGGCAGCCTGAAGCCGGTCCAGCGTGGTAACTGGCGTGTGCAACAACAGCATCGTCGGCTTGCCGCGCTCGACCAACTCCGCGATGGGCGGCGGTTGCCCGCCGGTGAAGCGAGAGGCAGACGGATCGTCGAGGCCGACCAGTTGCAATTCGCCGGCGACGGTGACGGAGCGGTTTCGCAGCAGTGTGACGTTTGCCTCTTTGAGAAATGCCTCGACCTTGCCGACGCCCGCGAAGAACTCATGGTTCCCGGTGACGGCGAAGACGCCGTGCCGCGCCTTCAACCGACGGAGCAGGGGAATCATGTCTTCCATGTGCAACGCCTCCGCGTCAACCAGATCGCCGGTGATGACGATGAGATCGGGCTGGAGACTGTTGACCTTCTTGACGATCTGTTCGAGCCGCGCGCCGCGCACGACCAATCCCATGTGAACATCCGAGATCTGGACGACGCGCAAGTCGCTCGACAGATTCGGCATGCGCACCCGGAGTTCCGTCACGCCGACCCGCCGCGCTTCGATCAAGCCGTACACGGTGATCAGCACGACGATGGCCGTGACGGCACCCGACACCGACGGGCCATCGAAGACATGTCGGAACATGATCAGCCGCAGCAAATCGCTGGCGAGCGTGACGAGCACGAAATAGACGACCATGCCCATCCAGACCGAACTCAGCCAATTGGTGGCA
>VHCW01000044.1 GCA_016871575.1 Verrucomicrobiota bacterium | reverse complement strand
GCTTGTGGATCTCGTAGCGTGCCAAAAGGGTGGCAGTGCGCCGTGTGTCCTCGGCGGCAATGAGGTCAACGTCGCGCAAGATGCGCAACGCGCGAAGCGTGATGTCCTCCAAGTTGCCGATTGGCGTGGCCACGAGAAAGAGTTTGCCGGTGCCCGTCATGCGGCGCAGTGTAGAAGGCAGGTTGGAAAAACACAAGCGCCCGATTTCTTGACCGCAGCAGTGTGCGCTGTTATTAGTGAGCGCACTTAACAAGGAGAAAACAACAACATGCCTGAATTACGGAAAGACCCGATTGTGGGGCGGTGGGTGATTGTGGCGACAGAGCGCGGGAAACGGCCCAGTGAGTTTTTGCCGAACCCGGTGGAAGTGGTTGATCCGTCCAAAGATCCGTTCGCCGAGGGGAACGAACATCTGACCCCGTCGGAGGTGTATGCACAGCGCAAACCGGGCAGCAAACCCAATGGTCCGGGGTGGCAGGTGCGGGTTGTGCCCAATCGGTTTCCAGCGTTGCGAATTGAAGGGGAGTTGGACAAGGAACCCTGCGGCATCTACGATCGAATGAATGCCATCGGCGCGCACGAGGTCATCATTGAGACGCCAGACCCGAACTTGCCGTTGGAACAGCAACCGGTGGATGGAATCGCCCGGGTTTTCGAGGCCTATCGGGTGCGCATGGCAGACTTGCTGCGGGATCAACGGTTCCGCTATATCCTCATCTTCAAGAACCACGGCAGGCAGGCCGGGGCAACGCTGCCGCACCCGCACTCGCAACTAATCGCCACGCCGGTAACGCCAAATCACGTAAAGGAGAAACTGGAGGGCGCTACCCGCTACTTTGCCTACAAGGACCGGTCCATTTTTGAGGATATCCTGCGCCAGGAGACGCGCGAGGGATTGCGCCTCGTGTATGAAAACGACGGGTTCGTTGCATTCTGTCCGTTTGCATCGCGGTTCCCGTTTGAGGTGACGGTCATGCCGCGACGGCAATCGCCGGACTATCACGCCATTCAGCCGGAGGAAATGCCATTCTTGGCCGATGCGATGAGGGTTACCCTGCAAAAACTCAGCAAAGCGCTGAACCAACCCCAGTACAACTACATTATTCACACCGGCCCAGTCCGCCGCCCCCGACAGGGATATTGGACAACGATTGACTTGGATTTTCGTTGGCACATCGAAATCTTACCGCGACTAACATTGATCGCTGGTTTTGAGGTGGGATCCGGTTTTTATATCAATCCCACGCCGCCGGAGGAAGCGGCGAAGTATCTGCGCGAAATCACAGTATAAGCCGAACACGGAGAGATTCGATTTTCATGGATGTTGCTTTATTGTGGCACATGCACCAGCCGCATTATGTGGATAGGATGCGGGGTGTCGCGTTGATGCCTTGGGTTCGCCTGCACGCGACGAAGGGATACCTCGACATGATCTGGCTTGTGGAACAGTACCCCGAGTTGTGCTGCTCGTTTAACCTCACCCCCGTGCTCCTTCGGCAGATCGAGCAACTTGCCAACAACGAAGTCCGCGATTTATGGCTGGAACTGGCCATCACCCCCGCCGCCGACCTGTCTGTAGAGCAACAGTGCGCCCTGCTGGAGCACTACTTCAAGGCGAACTGGGACAACATGGTCAGGCCGCATGCACGCTACTGGTCGCTGCTGCAAAAGCGCGGCCAACGAATTGAACGGACCAACCTCTCCCAAATCGCTGGAAACTTTTCGGAGCAAGAGTGGCGCGATTTACAAGTGTGGTTTCATCTGGCTTGGTTCGGGTATGCCGCCGTGAAGCTTTATCCCGATATTGTTGCGCTCAAACAGAAGGGGCGGGATTTTACCGAGCAGGACAAGCAGGCACTTTTTACCTGCCAGCAGGACGTGCTGCGGACTCTTGCTGGGCGGTACAAATCAGCCTTGGAACGCGGGCAGGTTGAAATCACCACTTCGCCCTTCTACCATCCGATTTTGCCGCTGCTGTGCAATAATGAGTTTGCCCGCCGTTCCATGCCCGGTTGCCGGTTGCCGCCGCCATTTGCAAACCCGGAAGATGCCCATACCCAACTGCAACTGGCTTGCGAAACCCATGCGCGACTGTTCGGCCAACCGCCACGCGGCCTCTGGCCATCGGAAGGTTCCGTGTCCCCGGAACTGGTTCCCATGCTCGACGAACTCGGCTTCAAGTGGTTCGCCACCGATGAAGAAATCCTCTGGCGCAGTCTCCCTGACGGAACAAACCCTAGCCGCGAGTTTCTTTATCAAGGGTTTCAAGTGGAGTGGGGGACATCCAAGGTCAATGCGGTGTTTCGCGACCGTTCACTCAGCGATTTTATCGGTTTCGTTGCGGCACGCAACCCGCCGCGGCAGGCCGCCGACCTTTTGGTCGGACAAATCGAAAAGATTGTCCGCGACATGGGATCCCATTCAATGAACGCTTTCTGTCCGATCATCTTGGACGGCGAAAATGCATGGGAACATTTTCCAGACGGCGGCGAGACCTTTCTGAGGGCTTTCTACGAACGCCTCATCGCGCATCCCCATCTTCATCCCAAGACGTTTCATCAATGCCTCCAATCGCATCCGCCGCAAAACACGCTCCGCAACTTGTACACCGGCTCATGGATCAACGCGGACTTTCACGTGTGGATTGGCGATCTTGAGGACAATCGCGGTTGGCAGTTGCTGGGCGAAACCCGTTCCTTTCTCCAGGCACAAGCGGTGACTCCGGAACTCAAACGAAAAGCGATGGATGAGATCTACGCGGCTGAAGGCAGCGACTGGTTTTGGTGGTATGGCGACCAGTTCGCCACAGAGGATGATCTCTTGTTTGATGAATTGTTCCGCCTGCATCTTCAGAATGTTTACCACCTCCTGGGCGCACCGGTTCCAGCCTCCCTGAAAACTCCCATCTGCCGCTCAGAACTACAACGATCCGTCCGGTCGCCGTCAGGGTTGATTACGCCATCCATAGACGGCATGGCCACTTCCTTTTACGAGTGGGAGGGAGCGGGATTGTACGAGACATCACAAGGCATGACCGCCATGTATCGAAGTCAGCGCGTGATTGAGTCCCTGTATTTTGGTTTTGATCTGACAAACTTTTACCTCCGGGTGGACTTTACTCATGGATTCAAGTTGGCAGGAAATGCCATTTTGAAGGTGCATTTCCTGCGCCCAATTGCCCGGCTCGTGACAATATCCCCGCAGGATTCAGCCATCTGTCAGGTAACGCTGTGCGATGTGCTGGAATCTGGGAGTCTGGGTCAACAGCGAGAATCGGGAGAGGCGTCATTCCGAGAGATACTTGAAGCGCGCATTCCATTCGCGGATCTTGGATGGCAACCGGGGCAGCAGGCGGGTTTCTTCCTTGAAATACAGGTTGGCGAGACCGATCTAGAACGTCACCCTGATGGCACTGCGATTTCTTTCAGGGTGCCAAACAACGAGTTTGAGCAGGCAAGCTGGCACGTTTAGAAGACCATCAGCGACCGCAAATTCCAAACAATTCCACTACGATTAACGAACGCGATAGGACATAACGCATCTTGTGCGACACTAGTTCTGATGCGCTTTTATTGCAATAAGGTGCGATCTGGATGATCCAGGTGGAAACGCGGCGGAGGTGCTCCCCACTTTACTGAATGAACCCGAAACGCCTTGTGAAAGGCCAATACACTAATACGGCTCGTCCAATTAGTGCCTGTCTGGGAAAGCCGCCCCAAAATCGCCCGTCAAAGCTGCTCCGGCTGTTGTCGCCTAACACGAAGTAATAGTTGTTGGGTACTTCGAACACGTCCGCAGGCGTTCCCAAAAAGCACGGCGGAGGCAATGGGCCGGTGGTCACATAACCCTGATAGCCATCCCGCCCTGAGTGCATTCGTCGAAATCCGATGTGATCATCTGCGATCTTGCCGTTGAGGATCAGGTGTGGCGGCTCGATCTGAACGCGGTCGCCGCCAATACCCACCAGCCGTTTGATGTAGAATTTATTCCAGACCTTCTCCTTGAGTTGTTCGCGTTCGTACTCGCTGAAGCGGAACTTGCTGATGAGGTCCGTGTAAATATCGTTCGTCTCGAATACGATTATTTCGCCGCGTTGGGGCTTGCGGAAGTGATACGTAAAGCGGTCCACGAAGATATGGTCGCCGCGCAACGTGTAGGCCGCGCCAAAGGGCCATTTCCCGATGCCAATCCAGCTAATAAAGTTCAACAGCGAGTTCGGCATGCGTGATTCGGCATTGGTTGGCCACTTGCCGTAAGCCATGCAGTCAAAAATCCGTTTCGGCAAGGATGCCCCGCGGCCATCTTCTTGCGCTTCGTGCAGGCCATAGAGCGTTGGCTGCATGGATCCCGTTGGGATTTTGAATGGTTGAATGAAGAAGCTGCGAATCGCCATGGCCACGATGGCGGCGACGAGAAAGACTTCGACGTTCTCGCGCAACGACGCTCCGGGCGCGTGTGGGAAAGTCTTCGCGAGTCCCTTCTCCAACTCCTCCGACAGTTCCACGATCAAGTGTGGGCGATCTTCGCCGATGGCTCTCCGTTTCAAGTCATCGCAAACATCTTTCAAGTACTTCAACTGTTTGGCATCGATGATGTCGCGATGCATGCGCAACAGTTTCCGCGTGTTCTTGACCAGTTCGCGCGCCTGTTTCCGTGATTGGTATCGTTTCCACCAAGCAATGATTGTCATCTGTCCCCTACCCTGCCTTCAAGACGGAGATGAACGCTTCTTGCGGAATGTTCACTTTGCCGATTTGCTTCATTCGTTTCTTGCCTTCTTTTTGTTTCTCCCAGAGTTTCCGTTTCCGTGTGATATCGCCGCCGTAGCATTTGGCCGTCACGTTTTTGGACAATGCCTTGACGGTCTCGCGCGCGATGATCTTGCCGCCGATGGCCGCCTGGATGGCGATCTGGAACATCTGTTGCGGTATCACTTCCTTCAGCTTCAACGCCAGCGCCCTTCCCCGCGCTTCGGCTTTGCTGCGGTGGACAATGCTCGAAAACGCATCCACCGGCTCGCTGTTCACGAGGATATCCAACTTGATCAAGTCGCCCTCGCGATAGCCGGCGTGTTCGTAGTCCAGCGAGCCATAGCCGCGCGTGATGCTTTTGATCTTGTCGTGAAAGTCCACCAGGATTTCGTTCAGCGGCACCATCGCCGTCAACATCACGCGGTGCGTGTCAATGGAATCCGTCTTCAACACGTTGCCGCGTTTGTCCATCACCAACTGGAGCATGTCGCCGATGTTTTCGTTCGGACAAATCACGAACGCCTTCACATACGGCTCCTCAATGTGGTCCACCTGCGACAAGTCCGGCAGGTGCACCGGGTTGTCCACGTCCACCACGTCGCCATCCGTCTTCAACACGCGGTAGATGACGCTCGGGTACGTGGCGATGATGTCCATGTCAAACTGCCGGCGCAACCGCTCCTGGACGATCTCCAGGTGCAACAAGCCGAGAAATCCGCAGCGGAACCCGAATCCGAGCGCCGCCGAGCTTTCCGCCTGGTAATGGAACGCCGAGTCGTTCAGGTTCAACTTCGCCATCGCCGCTTTCAAGTGTTCGTAGTCCGCCGAGTTCACCGGGTAAATCCCGCTGAACACCATCGGATGCACCTGCTGAAATCCCGGCAACGCCTTGCGCGCCGGCGCGCGCGCGTCGGTGATGGTCTCGCCGATCTGCACGTCCGCCGCGCTCTTGATGTTGGCGATGATGTAGCCGACGCTCCCCGCGCTCAGCTTCTTGCGCGCCACCGGTTTCGGCTCGAACACCCCCACGTCCTTCACCTCGAACTTCATCCCGGTCATCATCAACTCCGTCATCGTCCCGCGCTGCACCTCGCCCGCGAATACCCGCACATACGTCACCACGCCACGGTACGTGTCGAACATCGAATCAAACACCAGCGCCTGCAACGAAGTCTCCGCCGTCGGCTTCGGCGGCGGGATCCGCTCGATCACCGCGCGCAACACGTCCTTGATGCCGAGGCCCGACTTCGCGCTCGCCAACACCGCCGAGTCGGCGGGGATCGCCAGTATGTCCTCCAGTTGGCGCCGTGTTTCCTCGACGTTGGCGTTTGGCAAGTCCACCTTGTTGATGATGGGAATGATCGTCAGCCCTTGTTTCGTCGCCAAATGAACATTCGCCACCGTCTGCGCCTCGACTCCCTGCGCCGCATCCACCACGAGCAACGCGCCCTCGCACGCCGCGAGGCTGCGCGACACTTCGTAGGCAAAATCCACGTGGCCCGGCGTGTCAATCAGGTTCAACTCATACACCGTGCCGTCATCGTGATGGTAGGACATCGTGACCGGGTGCGCCTTGATCGTAATGCCGCGCTCGCGTTCGAGGTCCATCGAATCGAGGACCTGCGCTCGCATGTCACGCTCCGACATCGCGCCCGTCGCCTCGAGCAAGCGGTCCGACAACGTCGTCTTGCCGTGGTCAATGTGCGCGATGATGCAGAAATTTCGTATGTGTGAAACGTCCATAAGGCGGCGCACTGTAGCAGTCTTTCCCTCATTTGTGTAGTCCCCTTCCCCACTTTTTCCAGAAATCATAAAAACGCCTGCAAGCAATGTGCGGCAGGTGTGCAATCTGCCTCCTGATCATGAAAAAGCGCGCGCCGAACGTGTCCTGCCCCTCGTCCGACAACCCGACACCCGCTTCAGAGTGTTGTAGGCCGCGTCACCCGACGCGGCGGATCTGTCCAACGCCGCGTGGGGGCACGCGGCCTGCAATCCGTGGTATTATGATTGCACTGCAATCCGTCTCCTTGCTATTCTCTCGGCATGGACACCAAGAAAACATACGCCGAGCCGACACTGGAAAAGCGCGACGATCTCGTGGAAGTCACCGAAATGGGAGCGCCGATCTCCGGCCTCAAGCCCAAGTAACCCGCGAAAGATATTCCGCGCACAGTAGGCCGCGTCACCCGACGTGGCGGATCTGTCCAACGCCGCGTGGGGGCACGCGGCCTGCAATCCGTGGTATTGTGATTGCACTGCAATCCGTTCTCTTGCTATTCTCTCGGCATGGACACCAAGAAAACATACGCCGAGCCGACACTGGAAAAGCGCGACGATCTCGTGGAAGTCACCGAGGTCACGATTCTTTCCGGGAGCAGCACCTAATCGCCTACCCGAGTTGTGCGAGGGGATCCCGACCCCGCACGGGATTGGCGCCGAACCAAGTGAAGGTATTCATCACGCTCCGCGTGATGTTGGCGGGCATGAACCTTACGCGGAGCGTGAGGAGCACTTTGCCGACGACTACCGCTTCAACGCGTTGATCAGTTCATTGAGCTTGTTCAGGATGTCTTGCACTTCTGATTGCGTAGGCGGATCGCTCACGCTGATGTCCAGCGTATCAACAGCGCCGGGATTGTTCGCCGTGCCGGCGATGGCGTCGTTGAGTTGTTGCTCGGACACTTCGACGGGGTCGCCTTTGTCACCGGTATCGCCCTTCCCGCCCCCGGAATTCAAGTCCGAAGTGAGCGACTGTTTGGCCTTAACGACGGAGGCATGACGGCAAGAAGATTTGAGGGCAAGAACATGTACGGATGCGCGGAAGAGGACTTGTCCGCCATAGCTTCAGCGAAGGTGGAAACCACGGAAGACACAGAAGACACGGAAGAAAAAGATTCACCACGAAGACACGAAGGAGACAGATGGGATGAACAGCGAAGACGCGAAGACGCAAAGAGCACAAAAAAAGGTTGCCCAAGTCCCCTCCCCCTGCGGTATAACTCCGCCAACAAGGGACATGGCACATGCCGCGACAATCAACAGCTAAAAACGGTGGCGCAAATCTTGGGTTTGAGGCGACGCTTTGGGCTGCTGCGGACAAGATGCGGAACAATATGGACGCGGCGGAGTACAAGCACGTCGTGCTTGGGCTGATGTTCCTGAAATACATCTCCGACGCGTTCGAGGAACAGCACGCCAAACTCGCCGCCGAGAAGGACGCCAATCCGGAAGATCGCGACGAATATCTCGCCGTGAACTGTTTCTGGGTGCCGGTCGAGGCGCGCTGGTCGTTTCTCAAGGCCAAGGCGAAACAACCGACCATCGGCAAGTTCATTGATGACGCGATGATCGCCATCGAGCGCGACAACCCGGTGCTCAAGCAAGGCCGCAAACGCATCGATTGCCGCACACGACAGCGGCGTCTCGTCCGACTCGGCTTCGCCCGGCAGGGTCTCGACAAACAGCGGCTTGGCGAACTGGTTGACCTCATCTCCACCATCGGCCTCGGCGACAAGGCCAACCGCAGCAAGGATGTGTTGGGGCAGGTCTATATGGATTCTCGTAAACGACACTCGATGTCTCGCAAACGACGCTCGGCTTTCCTCCGCGAATTCGCCGCCGCGGAAGGCCGCAAGGGCGGCCAGTTCTGGACACCGCAATGCGTCGTCCAACTGCTCGTCGCGGTACTCGCGCCGTTCAAAGGCCGCGTGTTCGATCCCTGCTGCGGCACGGGCGGCATGTTCGTGCAGAGCGAGAACTGGAACAGGCTGAGGGGTCATGGGCAGCAAACGCCGACAGTTTCCTGCGCGACCTGCACAAGTCCCTCAAGGCCGATTGGATTCTCGCCAACCCGCCGTTCAACATGAGCGACTGGGGCGGCGACAAGGTGCGCGACGATGTCCGCTGGAAGCCGAGCACCAGCGAGACGCCACGCCGCAGGCGTGCCCGAAGGGTGAGCGCAGCGAAGCAATACGGCGTCCCGCCCGCCGGCAACGCCAACTTTGCGTGGGTGCAACACTTCATCCATCATCTCGCCCCGACCGGCATGGCGGGCTTCGTCCTCGCCAACGGCTCGATGTCCTCCAACACCGGCGGCGAAGGCGAGATTCGCAAAGCCATCATCGAAGCCGACCTCGTGGACTGCATGGTCGCGCTCCCCGGCCAACTTTTCTACTCGGCGCAAGTCTCCGTATCCTCATGAGCCTCGTCAAAGATACTCATCCCGAATTGCGACAAGAGTGGCATCCATCGCGGAACGAAGGCGTCAGCTTCGACGAATTACGGACGAAGACCAAGACAAAGGTTTGGTGGCTGTGCAAAAAGAATCCGAAACACGAATGGCAAGCGGACGTCCGAAGACGGGCAATAGATAAGAACGGCTGCCCGTATTGCTCTCACCTCAAAGTGCTGCGTGAGGAATCCTTTGCGGCACTTTTCCCAACAATTGCCGCAGATTGGCATCCAACGCGCAACGGCTCACTCGATCCATGGACGCTCGGGCCGCAAAGTAACAAACGTATTTGGTGGCAGTGCCGCAAGAACCCGAAGCACGTGTGGAATGGTTCAATCCATACCCGTGTTCGCTACATGTCGGGTTGCCGTCAATGCAACAGAACCCGGAATCCATTCAGTAAAGCCTATCCGGAGATTGCGCGTGAATGGCATCCCACGAAGAACGACGGAAGAACAGCCGATGACATTTCTGCCGGGTCGAGGGAAGTCGTCTGGTGGCGATGTGCAAAAGTTCCAGCGCATGAATGGCAAGCAAGAATCGATGGCCGCATCCGGGCAAAATCCGGCTGTCCGTTCTGCGTCAAAGCAGCGGGCAACATCCCGCAGCCGACGCTCGATGTGTTTTCACGGAAATTGGCCGGTCAATGGCATCCCACGAAGAACTCAGGCTTGAAACCTTCGGATGTGTCCGTGGGATCGACAAGGCAGGTTTGGTGGCTTTGCCCGGTCAATCCTGAACACGCTTGGAAAGCTGCGATTCGAAACCGGGCCAAGCTGCACACGGGATGTCCCTACTGTGCGCGTCGGAGCAAGTTCGCTGGTCCCGGCAAGTCTCTCGCAGAACGTTTCCCCAAGATCGCTGCGCAGTGGCATTCCGCAAAGAATGGAGAGTTGAAGCCGGCAAGTGTCACTCCGGGCAGCGCTCAACGCGTCTGGTGGCAATGTCTCAAAGACCCGTCGCATGAGTGGCAAGCGACGGTGATGTCGCGAACCAGCAAACGCTCGAAGGCTCTCTGCCCATTCTGTTCGGGTTTCCGCGTTACAACAGCAAATTCTTTAGCCACTCAGCACCCTGACATAGCCAAGCAATGGCATCCGTCGAAGAATGGCGCGCTGACCGCCGAAAAGGTGAAACGGGCTAGTGGCAGGAAGGTCTGGTGGCAGTGCCCGACGAACCCAGCTCACGAATGGCAGTCGCAGATCAAGAATCGAACGGTCTTGGGCAGCGGATGCCCGCTCTGCGAAGCGGACAACCGAGTTCGCCGTCTTCAAGACGTGCTTGCTGAGTCCGCCGGATCGAACACCAACTTTCTTCAGACATTCACCAGTAGCATGCGTGCTCTCCGCGCTCTGGCGAAACGCGAATTCCCTGAATACCTGCACTTGAAGCAGCCCTTCTACCGGATGCTCTACTCCTCAGCCATCACGGTGATGGAGACTTACTTATCCGACGCTTTCTACCAGACGGTCATCAAGGACGACGTGTTGATCGAACACCTGATCCTGACGACACCGGATTTTGCCGAGCGAAAATACACACTGACCGAAGTTGTCGGCTGGCACAAGGCAACCAAACAGAAGGTGACCGAATACCTGTTTGACATCGTGTGGCACAACTTGGCCAAGGTGCGCGCCATGTACGAGACCGTCTTGGGCGTGAAATTCCCGACTGACGCGGCTGCTGTACACCGGGCAGTCGCCATCCGCCACGACTTGGTTCATCGCAATGGCAGGACGAAGGCCGGTAGTCTTCACCGCTTTTCACTATCCGAAATCGAAGCATTGTTCGCCGCAATTGAGTTATTCGTCCAGAGCATCGACGCCCAGTTAAAGAGCCGGCCCGCCACACCTGCTGCCGGTTCATCTTCGCCGCTCCCGAATCCAGCGGCCCAACCCTCGCCACCATGACACCGGTAAAAGGGACTGAGGCAGATTCGCCCAAAAGCAGTCTTGAAATGCATGAAACCAGAACCCCCGGATACGGCTTCAGTAGCTGACGCCTTGATCATCCCGGAGGTACTGGGTTACTTCAGTCCTTCGACGTTTACTATCAAGACAAAGTATTCACCCGACGTAGATCATTGGCCCGACGTTCGGTTGAAGCTGAATCAGCAAAACGTCCGCGCTTTTTCAAACTTTGTACATGAGCTTACGCATTACCTTCAGTTCAGCGGCACGATTTTCGGGCTAAAGTATCAACTGGCCCGCGCCCAAGAGACCCTGCTATTGGCTCGTCTCCTCCGGAAGAACCTATCTCGTGGCGATTATGAGTTGCCGTTCGTTGACCATGTGAACATCAAATCTTGGTCACCCGATGAATATGAGGCGGTAATGACAGCCCGGTGCATTGCTCAGGAAACCAACCAACTAATTGCAGGGTCACCACAACGTAGAGCATGGGCGAAGGGAGAACGCGTTGATGCTTTGCCGGATCCTGGGATCTTCGTATCGAGCGCCAGCGCACATTTCCCGTTGTCGGGCATGGTAGCCATGGAGAATTGGGCGACATGGAATCAGCATCTCCTCATATCTGCCCCGTCACTCCCCGCTGAGATACGGGCAGTTCTCTACGAGGAATACGTCGCGAAACGCAGTCCCGATTACACATTCATCAATCACATGCTCGCCGGTAGTGGCAGGGATTTTCTAGCGCCCTTCATTTATTGGATAGCGTTCAATCCTCCGTTGAGGTCGCAACAAGATGATTGGCGGTGGCTTGCACAACGCGTGGTGGTGTTGGTCGATGCTGCGATGAAGATGCCTAAGGAGTCCTTACCTACTTTTCAGGATGCACGCGACTGGCTCAAACTTGATGAACTTGAATCGCGGCTTTGCGATCTGGCTGGGTACGAGCGCCCAAGGGAATGCATAAAGGCGGCGATACAAGACGTGGAAGGAGAAGGCAAAGCAGTTACTGTCTTTCCAGAGATCAGACTCGCGCTCGACGTTCTCCGTTGGGCTGAGTCAAAGGAATCGATCGTATCGCACATACTGTGGCCGGCAGCCGCATCATTGTTAGACGAGGATCTTGCCCGGACACCGTTTCGCGATTTTCCGATTTGGCTCGTCGAGTACGAAGGAAAGCCGGTGAACGAGAGATATGGCTACAACGTTCATCAATACCCGGACGAGTTCTTTCGCGAATTTGAACAGATGCGACTCTGGCGCTCATTACTTCCCGCATTGGCGTGGGCTGGTCCGGACCGAAAGGCATTCGCCTGTCCGGTACTCCAACTCAGAAGCTGCCCGACAGCCCAGGTATCGTGCAATCATCTGTTTTGCAGTCCGCGCCCCTCAAATCTCGACAAAGCCGGCTGCTTTCTGGGCTTGTCATTGGAAAACGTGCTTAATGTTCCAATGGACAAGATGCATTGGGGATGAGCGGCGCAACATCGTCGTCATGGCCGACGAGGCGCACCGGAGCCAGTACGGGTTTGCGGCGAAGTTGGACAAAGCGACCGGCGAGGTCTGGTACGGGTTTGCGAAGTACATGCGGGACGCCCTGCCGAATGCGTCCTGCATCGCGTTCACCGGCACGCCGGTCGAGAAGACCGACGCGAACACGCGGGCGGTGTTCGGCGAGTACATCAGCGTGTACGACATCCTGCGCGCCGTGGAAGACAAGGCGACCGTGCCGATTTACTACGAAGGCCGGTTGGCCAAACTCCAGTTGAAGCCGGAAGAACGGCCCCGGATTGACCCGGATTTCGAGGAAGCGACCGAAGGCGAGGAACTTCAACACAAGGAACAACTCAAATCCAAGTGGGCGGCGTTGGAGAAGATTGTCGGCTCGGAGAACCGGCTCAAGCTGATCGCGGCGGATTTGGTGAAGCATTGGGAAGCGCGGGTGGAAGCGATGGAGACGCAAGTGCCCTACGGCGGCAAGGCGATGGTCGTGTGCATGAGCCGGCGGATTTGCGTGGAACTGTACGAACAGATTCGGAAGTTGAAGCCGGACTGGCACAGCGACGATGACAAGCAGGGCGTGATGAAAGTCGTCATGACCGGCTCGGCGGATGATCCGGTCGAGTGGCAGGGCCATATCCGGTCGAAGGATCGCCGCGAGAAGATTGCCAACCAGTTCAAAGACCCGAAAGCGCCGTTCCAGATCGTGTTGGTGCGCGACATGTGGCTGACCGGGTTCGATGTGCCGTGCCTGACGACGATGTACGTGGACAAACCGATGCGCGGTCACGCGTTGATGCAGGCCATCGCCCGCGTGAACCGCGTGTTCAAGGACAAGCCCGGCGGCTTGGTGGTGGATTACCTCGGCCTTGCGCCCGAACTGAAAGAAGCGCTGGCCGTGTACACCGAAAGCCAGGGCAAAGGCGAGCCGACGGTTGACCAAGCCAAGGCTGTCGAGGTCATGCAGCGGGAATACGAGCGCTGCTGCGATTTCATGCACGGGTTGGATTGGTCGGCGTGGGAGGCCGGTACGCCGGCGCAGAAACTGGGGCTGTTGCCGGTCGCGCAAGAGCATGTGCTGGCGAAAGCGGCGGCCGAGAAGAAGCCGGACGAGTACAAGCAGAAGTTCCTGAAAGCCGTGCGCGACTTGTCAGCGGCGTTTGCGCTCGCCGTGCCGCATGAAAAGGCCATCGAGATTCGGGACGATATTGGCTTCTTCCAAGCCGTGCGCGCCGCGCTGATGAAAAGCACGACGGGCAAGCCGAAGTCACCGGAGGAAATTGATTCAGCGATTCGCCAGATCATTTCCCGTGCGGTGGCGTCCGATGAAGTCGTGGACATTTTCGCGGCGGCCGGTCTCAAACACCCCGACATCTCCATTCTTGACGACCAGTTCCTTGCCGAAGTACGCGACATGCCGCAGAAGAATCTTGCCGTCGAGTTGCTGCGCAAACTGTTGAACGACGAATTAAAGATGCGGCAGAAGAAATTTCTCATCCAGTCGCGTTCCTTCGCCGAGATGCTGGAGCAATCCGTCCTGAAGTACCAGAACCGCGCCATCGAAGCCGCCGCCGTGATTCAAGAGTTGATCGAGTTGGCGAAAGAGATGCGGGAAGCCGGTAAGCGCGGCGAGAAGTTGGGACTGAGCGATGCCGAAGTTGCGTTCTACGATTCGCTGGAGGTCAACGATAGTGCGGTCAAAGTTTTAGGCGAGCCGACACTGAAAACCATCGCCCGCGAACTGGTTCAATCGGTTCGTAACAACACGAGTACGGATTGGACGGAACGCGAGGGCGCACGGGCGAAGATTCGGGTGCTGGTGAAACGCATCCTTCGCAAGTACGGCTACCCGCCCGACAAGCAGGAGAAGGCAACCGCGACCGTTCTCCAGCAAGCCGAACTCCTCTGTGCCGACTGGGCAGGATAAACCGCCGCCACTGAAACAATGTTCCGCTCTCCCATCACCCAGCAATCAGGGAATGTACGTAGTCAGCAGAAAGAAAGCGGAAGCGGGAAGCGGTCAGCACCGGAACCTTTGCGTTTTTGCCGCCCTGCCCCCTCGGCGTTTGCCACGGGAATACTGCGTGTGGCGTCTCATCTGATTCGGCTCCGTCGGACTCGGCTTTGCGCGTTATTGCGGCCATCCAATCCGTGTATTCTGTGTCTTCCGTGGTTCCGCCTTCGCTAAAGCTATGGCCGACAAGCCCACCTTCGCGTTCTTCGCGACTTCGCTGTTCGTCCTTTCCGTGTATTCCGTGTCTTCCGTGGTTCCGCCTTCGCTAAAGCTATGGCGGACAAGTCCTCCTTCGTGTGCTTCGCGACTTCGCGACTTCGCTGTTCATCCTTTCCGTGTATTCCGTGTCCTTCGTGGTTCCGCCTTCGCTAAAGCTATGGCGGACAAGTCCTCCTTCGTGTGCTTCGTGCCCTTCGTGGTGAATTTCCTTCCGCGATCTGCGTAATGCGCGAGTATCTGGGGATCAAGTTGTCTCCGCGTCTCTGTGGTGAATCCCCTTCCCCATCCGGCTCCGGTTTTCCCCACCGCGTCGGGGCGAAACGTTCTCAGCAGCAGGAAACAGATGTACTCTTAGCCGTTCCTTTTCTTCTTCTTCTTGAGGTGAAACGTAACAGCCCCATGACTGTCCGTACCTAGAATTTTCGGCGCGCCGACTTCAGGAAAAGCCATCTCGAGTCTCCCGCCATGGGAGTGCCCGTCGGATAGGGTCACGCGAGCCTCTGGCGTTGAGTAGTGGTATACGCACATGGAGACACGCTCTTGTTTATGCTCATCGTAAAGAACAATTTTGGGTAAGTGACGATTTTCCTCGTCCTTGAACAGTGAAAGTTCCATGCGGCGCTTATCCTTTCCGCCCCAGAAGATCAACTGAGGCTCGCCCGTCTTCGAGAAGGACAACTCGGCCCGCTTCTCTCCCTTGGCCGTAACCAGAACGAAAGCCTCAGCCTCTACGGTCTTGAAGCGCGTCGGTTTCTTCTTTGCTCTTACTGTCAGTTTGCCTGCAACCTTTAGTTTTGCCATGGTCATTATCTCCTTATGTTGTCATGCGTTTCCTTTGTGTTCTTCGTGCTCTTCGTGGTGAATCCCCTTCCCCGTCAGCGCTCTTGATTTTCCCCGCCGCGTCGGGTGACGCGGCCTACAACTATCGCCCTTCCCTCGCTTCGCCTGCGCTCCTTCGCGCCTTCGCGCCTTCGCTGTTCGTCCCATCGGCGCCCTGGTTTTCCCCCGCCGCGTGAGGGCACACGGCCTACAACGTTCCGCTTTCCTCTCGCTTTGTCTCCGTGCCTCCGTGGTGAATCCCCTTCCCGGTCCGCGCCCTGATTTTTCCCCGCCGTGTGACGTCACACTATCGCTTGTTGGCCACTAGAAACACCACAATCCACAAAAAGGATGTTTCCGTTTTTCGTGTGCTTTCGTGGTTCTTGTGGCTAATTGCCTTCGTGCCCTTCGTGGTGAACATCGCCATCGTTGACGGTTGGAGGGGCGCTTGACACAAGCGCCGCTACAACAACAGGGTTTATCCGCCAAGGCGAGTAAAAGGCATTTTACGTCAGCGATTCAAGGAGTTGATCGCGTCCGACGCTCTTGTGGGTGCTGACGGAACGGACAATGGCGTTGAGTGTCCCAATCCGCAAGGTCGCGTGGGCGGGAACAGATATCCGGTGATGGGACGGCGTCTCTGTCTGCAAAATGATGTGGCTGCCGATTTGATGGACGATTCGGTAGTCCCAGCGGCGGCACAAAATCTTGGCAAGCTCTTGGCCACTCAGGTCGCGCGGCAGTTTCATGCGATGGCAAGAACTTCGTCGCGCACCAGATGGAGACGGATGGCGCGGGACTGCGGTTGGTCAAAGAAATATCCCGTGACAGCTTCCTTTACGTTACGGCGCAATTCATCCCACGTGTCGCCCTGTGTAAAGATGTCCTCGGATAAACATTCGGCCACGAATCCACCGTCGGATTCCTGCGTGACTTGAAAGACAAGCTCATTCATACGCCGCCACAATAGCCGGTCTCTATTGATTCGGCAAGTTTGTTCCGACTCCCCTGTGTTCCCCGCCGCGTGAGGTTTGCGGAGAACCGCGTCTCGTCGAACTCGGCTTACGGCCTACAACTTCGTCTTCGCGTTCTTCGTGTCCTTCGTGGTTCCGCCTTCGCTAAAGCTATGGCGGACAAGTCCTCCTTCGTGTGCTTCGTGCCCTTCGTGGTGAACATCCCCTTCCGGAGTCCTGAGTCTTCTTCCGCGCCTTCGCGCCTTCGCTGTTCGTCCCATCCGCGCCCCGGTTTTCCCCGCCGCGTCAGGAGCCGAGTCCGACGGAGCCGAATCAGATGAGACGCCACACGCAGTATTCCCGTGGCAAACGCCGAGGGCGAGGGCGGCAAACGCGGCCTACAACTTGGTCTCCCCGCCTTTGCGTATCGCCGGTACGCTCGCTACAAACTCAATCCGGGCGGCAGATTCATGCCGGCGGTGAGCTTGCCCATCTCATCGTTCTGGGTCTTCTTGGCCAACTCAAGGGCGTTGGACACGGCGCTGACGATGAGGTCTTCGAGCATCTCGACGTCGTTGGGGTCAACGACTTTCGGGTCTATCTTGATGCGCGCGATGGTGCCGTCGCACTTGGCGGTTGCCGTGATGGCGCCGCCCCCGGAGGTTGCCTCGACTTCGCGCTGGGCGAGTTCCTCCTGCACCTTCTGCATTTGTTCCTGCATTCGCTGCGCCTGTTTCAAAAACTTGCCTAGTCCGGCCATGATTATTTTCTAACCTCCACGATGGTTCCTTTGAACACGTCCATTGCTTTCTTGATCAACGGGTCATTCCGATAGTCCGACGGTTCCGCCGCCGGCGCCGGTTCGTTCTTGACCGGCCTGGGCGCGGCGGCCACGCCCGCCTCAACAATTTGAAATCGTAACGTGACGTCGCAATGCAACTTGTCCCTCAACCGGGTCCGGAGCAATTCGTGGTTGCGCGGGGTGTCCACAAATTCCCGGCGCGCCGCAAACTGCGGGTCGAATCCGATGGTGAGCACGCCGTTGTTCCATCCCAAAAGCCTGGCGCCCACCAGATGCGCCTTGGCCAGCGGCGTTGTTTTCCCGAGTTGTTCCAGCGCATACGCCCACGCCTCCTCAATGGAGGCCGCCGTTGTAGTGGCCGCCGTCCCGGCGGCTTGGGTAACCGGTCGCGCCGCACCGGGAGCCGCCGGGACGGCGGCTGCTACACTGCTGCCGAGATGACCTTTCAACTCGTTGAGTTTCTTGAGCACGGCATCAATCCCGACCATCTCGCGGGCCTTGATGGCGCGAACGACCGCCACTTCCAACAGGACGCGTTTCGCGAGCGCATATCGGAGCCGTCCTTCCGCCGCGCTCAATGCGTCCATCATGCGCAAGACAGCGTCGGCATCAATGCGTTTCGCCTGGGCGTTGAGCAGGGCCAGTTCCGTCTCGGGCGCCTCGACCAGCCCGGCGGCTTCTGCGCCGAGGGTCATGACCAGCAGGTTGCGCAGGTGATCCAGGACATCCATCAAGAGCCGCTGCAAATCCTTGCCGGCGTCGTCCAGTTCCTTGATGAGGCGCAGCGCGGCGTTGCTGTCGCCGTCAATCAGCGCATTGGTCAGCGCGGCGAGTTTCTCGTGGGCGACCAGGCCGAACACCTGGAGGACGTCTTGTTCCTCGATCTTGTTTCCGCAAAACGAAATCAACTGGTCGAGCGCGCCTTCGGCATCGCGCATTCCGCCTTCCGCGCCGCGGGCGATGGCCGAGAGCGCCGCGTCGTCGGCCTTGGCCTTCTCGCCCTGGGCGATTGTCTTGAGATGCTTCACGATCAGGGCGGAGGAGATTCGACGGAGGTCAAACCGCTGGCAGCGCGAGAGGATCGTGGCGAGAATCTTCTGGGGTTCGGTAGTGGCGAAGATGAACTTGACGTGCGGTGGGGGTTCTTCGAGCGTCTTCAGCAGCGCGTTGAACGCGGCGGGGCTGAGCATGTGGACTTCGTCAATGATGTAGATCTTGAACTTGCCGTGGGCGGGCGAGTAGCGGCAGGTTTCGCGCAGATCGCGGACCTGATCAACGCCGTTGTTGGAGGCGCCGTCAATTTCGAGCACGTCGAGCGCCCGGCTTTCGGCGATCTCCTTGCAGGAATCGCACTTGTCGCAGGGCGTGGCCGTGGGGCCTTTGGCGCAATTGAGTGCTTTTGCAAAGATGCGGGCGATGGTGGTTTTGCCGATGCCGCGCGGGCCGACGAAGAGATAAGCGTGGGCGAGGCGGTTTTGTTCAATGGCATTGCTGAGCGTGGCGGTGACATGTTGTTGTCCCACCACCTCATCGAACTGTTTGGGGCGCCACTTGCGCGCCAGCACTTGGTATTGTTCTGCCATATGCGGAAAAGGATGAAGTAAGAATTAAGAAGGATGATTTTCTTCTTCCTTCTTAATTCCCCCTTCTGACTTCAAAAGCAGGCCGTGCACCCCCGAGTTGACAAGCTGCGCCGGTTTGCGCGCGGCGGTTAAAGCTCCCATCAGGCGCCCCGACGGCACATGGAACATCCAGCGTACCGTTGCTGTCTTCCGACCCTGGCGGGGTTGGCAGGCAACCATTGCATCGGACCCAATGTTCAACGCCGCCCCGCCGTTGCTCGCCCACGCAGCCGCCGCGTCAGGGGATTCCGCCCAGCTAGAGCGGGTTGCTGGTACAGGGAACCGCTAACTCCCCGCGTAGCACGACCAAATGTAAAAAAACTGGAGCCAACGGTCGGGTTCGAACCGACGACCTGCGGTTTACGAAACCGCTGCTCTACCGGCTGAGCTACGTTGGCCACGAAATCAACGCGCCGCATTATGCCACGACTTCGCCGCTTGGCAAGCACCAGCTTGCAGCTTACGATGTGCGCCGATGACTGCCTATCTTGCACCGGAAGGTTTCGTGGACGAGCTGGTGGCTGAACTCGGCGATGTCGCTGCTGTTCACGGGCGGCTCGTGCTCACGGAGGGACCGCCGCGTCCTGCCGCCTGGGCCGCAAACGCCTGGTTCGATCCGGCGCGCATCCGTTTCACCTCCATCGCCGACGCAGCGCGCACGCTGCGAACAATCCAGCGCGATTGGGCGGCGTACTCCTTTCATCTTCATCGCAGGGCGCACCTGATCGCCAGCCTCTTGCCGCCAGTAACCACGAAACCATCCCCCTTCCCCGCCCCCATTCCCGCTCGGCCGCCCGGTTCGTGGACGTTATTGGACGAGCACACGATACTCGCCTCCACGCATTGTTCGTCGCCGTGGCCGAACGGCGAGATCGAATTCATTGAGGACCACGACGCGCCGCCGAGCCGGGCGTATTTGAAGCTCTGGGAGTTTTTCTCGCGGGTGCGCCGCTGCCCGCGGCCCGGTGACCGCTGCGTTGACCTCGGCGCGTCCCCCGGCGGGTGGACGTGGGTGCTGCAACAACTCGGCGCAACGGTGCTGGCAGTGGACAAGTCGCCGCTGGCGCCCCGGATCGCCCAGTTGCCCGGCATCGAGTTCCGTTCCGAAAGCGCCTTCGGCTTGGATCCGACGCCCGCGGACTGGTTGTTCAGCGATGTGATCTGTTATCCATCGCGATTGCTGGAATTGGTGAGGCGATGGCTGCCGCTGTCCCGCAACATGGTTTGCACGGTGAAGTTCCAAGGGAAGACCGACCACGCCGTGGTCCGCCAATTGGCGGCGATTCCCGGCGCGGAGTTGCTCCACCTCCACCACAACCGGCATGAGTTGACTTGGTTCCGTCTGGAACGGTGAGCGCAGAAAACAACAAAGGCGTCCCGCTTGCGCGGGACGCCTTGTCGTTTGAAAGTACGACGTCGAGATGATTAGTACCGACCGCGACCGCCGCCACCACCACGCCGACCGCCACCGCCGCCACCGCCGCGGCCGCCGCCGAAGTCGCCACGGGGACGATCTTCACGGGGACGGGCTTCATTGACGGTGAGGGCGCGGCCATCGAGTTCCTTGCCGTTGAACTCGGCGATGGCCTTGTTGGCTTCTTCCTGCGACTCCATCTGCACGAAGGCGAATCCGCGGGACTTGCTGGTGAACTTGTCCACGATCAGTTCGCATGAGGTGACTTTGCCGGCCTGTTTGAACAGTTCGAGCACGTCGCCTTCGGTGGTGTTGAACGATAGGTTTCCTACGAATAGCTTGGTAGGCATGTTGTGTTTTTCTTTCTGCTGCGTTTAGGAGGTCTCAGTGACTGTTCCCGAACCATTCGGGTTTCGGACTGTCACTGAGCGACTAGGCCACTTGACAATCTACCAATCTCACTGCGGACTGCTTCCGTCTGCGAGCGGCCGTATCTATACGATACCCTCCCCAAAATGGCAAGAACTACTTGTGGCGAAAAAGGGACATGGGCGCATCTGATACTGCCACCCTGCCCCGCACACCGTCCGTTTGGCAGTTGTAGGCCGACACTGTGTGTCGGCGCTGCCGGTGCTACCGGAACCATCGCCGCTTCACAGAAGCGGCCTACAGCGGCATCCATCTCATGGTGGCAGTGTCAAGATGCCCCAGCGCCATCGAATCACCCCCGGAGCTTGATTCGGAAGCGGATCGTGTCAGACCAGTAATCGTCCCACGTAACACGGGGTTCCTCGGCAACGAACAGCACAAACTCGCCCGTCTTTCGATCCACATAATGACCAAAGTTACTGTATCGACGGCCAAGTTCGCCCTTCTTTGGGTCGCCGGCACGCGGGGCACCTACCGGTAATGCTTGAACCACAGTTACGCTGTCCTTGAGAATACAGAGTCGTTTCGTATCAAACTCTGCCATCGTCAACGGATAGCGGGGAATCTGGCCATAGACAGGTTCCGGTTGGATATTGGCAAACCAGAAGACGCGTCCCGTCGCGGGATCGCGTTCAAACGCGGCAATCGCAGCCGGCACCCAAACCGGCGTCCCATCATCGTATTTCAAAGGTTCGGGTTTGCTCCATGTGCGACCGCCGTCTTCGGAGACAGCGCATTGCCGCGTCGTGGGAACCTGTTTGGATGGGATGCCTTGTGTCCGCATCGTGGTGAAAACGCGGCGGCCTCCGAGCGACAACAAATCCGGCTCGCACGGGCCGTTCGAGGAGACTCCGCCCGCTACTGAGATCGGCGCACTCGATTCCCAAGTCATGCGTTCCTCGCGTTCATTCCACCGGCCACGGAAGAAACGCGTCAGGTAACGCGGCGTCCTGACGGTGAAGCCGAACAGCAACGTGCCGTCATCGAGTGTGATGGGGTGCGGTTGATCGAATCCTGCGGCGTGCTTCTCGATCTCGAATCCCGGTATCCATTGCCGCGCGTCACTGCCTTCGTGGATGATCTGGCGCGATGTGTCAGCGACCTCGTAGTAGAACTTCGACCAGGTCTTTGTGAAGTCGTCAGAAAAGCTGGGCGTTGACCGGAACGAAATGAGCCGGCCAGACTGGGGTTCCCGCCAGTAGGCCCACATGCCGCCGTAGCCGACGTGCGATTTCTTTCGTTGCGCCGTGATCCAGTGCAACAGCCGTTCGCCCCTCGGTTTCCACGTCAGGCCGCCATCCACAGAACGAAAACGCTGCGAGGTGAGTTCCCATTCCATGTAACGATTGGCGCCAAGCCCAAGCCCGTCCGTCTCGGTCACGGTCATGAGCATCTCGCCACCGGTCCCCGCTGTGTGGGTCGGATTCAACGCCCAATACGTCAAGTGCCGGCTGGGCGCAAACAAAACATCCCGCGTTACTTTGATATCAAGAGGCACGTGATCCTCCTTGTCCTATTGGGTGCGGCGTTCTTCTTCCGTGGCCGATGAGCCTTGCCAACAGGCCATGGCTTCGCCGACCAGATACAACGAACCGGCGACCAGCACGTGTTGGCCGGAGGTTTTTTCAAGAGCCTCGGCCACGCGGGCGCAAATCTCCGCGTTCGCCGGCTGACAGGCGCGCGCGATCTCCTCGGCGGTTGCGCTTCGCTCACTGGCGACGGGCACGCAAACTATCCGCTTCGCCAATGGCGCCAGAATACGACAAACCGACTGGTAATCCTTGTCGCGGAGAAGTCCGAGAATCAGCGCAAGTTCTTTCCCCGCCAATTGTTCGCGCACCGTATCGGCCAGGGCTTGTGCGCCGGGCGGATTGTGCGCGCCGTCCAGGACCAGCAGCGGATCGCGGCGGAGAATGTCGAAGCGACCCGGCCACCGTGTTCGGGCAAGCCCGTCCTGCATTTGCCGGTCGGTCATCTTCAGGCCGCTGGCGCGCAAGGCGGCTTCCGCCACGGCACAATTGATCGCCTGGTGCGCGCCCACCAGCGGCGTGCGGTTGATTCCGTTCGTCACGACCGTCAACGGCGCGTCCTGCCCGGCGCAGACACGGCGAATCACATCGAGCGCTTCACCGTGCGCCGCCGTCACAACGGGTATTCCCGGTTTGATGATGCCGGCTTTTTCAGCGGCGATTTTGGCAGGCGTATCGCCAAGGTATTGCGTGTGGTCCAGCCCGATGTTGGTGATGATGCTGACCAGCGGCGTGACGACATTGGTGGCATCGAGGCGTCCGCCAAGACCGGTTTCCAAGACAACGATGTCAGCCTGTTGTTCGTGGAAATACTGGAGCGCAATGGCCGTGGCGACCTCAAAAAGCGTCGGGTGACGCGGCGCGGCATCGAGCAACGGACGAATCTCACCGAGGATGCGCGCGAGGTCGGCTTCGGCGATCCGCCGGCCATCCATCTGAATGCGTTCACAGAAGGAAATCAGGTGCGGCGACGTGTAAAGCCCGGTGCGATGCCCCGCGGTGGTGAGGGCGGCCTGGCACATCGCGGCGACACTCCCCTTCCCGTTTGTGCCGGCGATGTGGAGAAACCGGAGATGGTGGTGCGGGTTTCCCATGCGCGCCAGGAGATCGCGCATCGTGTCGAGACCGAGTTGCTGGCCGAAGACCCGGAGAGCCGAGAGGAATTGGATCGCGTCGCGGTACGTCACGCAGCCTTGGACTTGCGTCCGCCATTGGCGGCGAAGTACTGGAGTGTCTTGCTGATCGCGTCCCGCAGTTCCTTGCGGTGAACGATGATGTCAATCAGGCCGTGTTCGAGCATGAACTCGCTGGTCTGGAATCCGTCCGGCAATTCCTGTTGCGTTGTCTCCTTGATGACGCGCGGCCCGGCGAACCCGATCAGCGCCTTCGGCTCCGCCATGATGACGTCGCCCAGCGACGCAAAGCTGGCCATGACGCCGGCCGTGGTCGGGTGCGTCAGGACGGCGATATAGGGAAGCCGTTCCTTGGCGTGTCGGGCAAGCGCGGCGCTGGTCTTGGCCATTTGCATCAGGCTGAGAATGCCTTCGTACATCCGGGCGCCGCCGGAGGCCGCCACGATGATGGACGGGATGGCGCGCTCCGTGGCGCTCTCAATCACAGCGGTAATCTTTTCGCCGACAACCGACCCCATGCTGGCGCCGAGAAACGTGAAATCCATGACGCCCAACGTGACAGGATGCCCCCGGATCTGGCAAAGGCCGGTGATCACGGCATCGTTCAGTTGGGTCTGGCGTTGGTAGGTTTTGAGCCGTTCCGTGTACGCGGCCATGCCGGTGAACTTCAACATGTCCACGCTCGTCATGTTGGCGTTGGTTTCCTGAAAGGTGCCCATGTCAGCCAGCGCGCTGATCCGCTCGCGCGCGGTCATCGGAAAATGCCGGTCGCACTTCGGACAGACCTTCAGATTGGCGATGAGTTCCTGATTGTAAATCATCTCATCGCAATCGTCGCACTTCACCCAGAGACCGCTGGGGATGTCGCGCTTCTTGGTTTTTGTTGACGTCAGCTTTGGTTTTTTCTCGAACATGATTACACGTAGGCTCCGCGGGCGACCGTCAGCACCCACACCTCTGCCGTTCCCGCTTTGCGCAAAACTCTAGCACAGGCGTCCAGCGTTGCGCCAGTGGTAAACACATCGTCCACCAAAAGCGCACAACGCCCCTTCCACCGCGCCGCGTCGCGCACGACGAATGCGTTGCGGAGGTTCGCCATCCGCTCTTCCCGGCTCAGGCGCGTTTGTGTGGGCGTGTCGCGGACCCGTCGCAGTTCCCCTTTCCAAACCGGTTTACGGAAAGCCTGCCCTGCTGCATCGGCGAGATACTCGGCCTGGTTGAACTCCCGCTCCCGCTGCTTGCGCGGGTGCAACGGCACCGGCACGATGGCGTCCACGCGGCTCCAGTCCACACGCTCCCGTCCCGCCGTCAACATCCACTCGGCCAGATGCGGCCCGAAATAGAGTTTCCGGTGATATTTGAATTCGAGAATCGCGTCGCGCACGATCCCGCGCGCCAGGCAGGCGGCAACGCCCCGTTGGAAATGCAGTTCCAATTCCCGGCAGTGCCCGCACTCGAAAGCGTCCTCCACCGCGCCGGCAAACGGCAGCGCGCACCGCGAACAACACGGCGGCTCGATCCATCGCACCGTTTCCAGGCAGGCCGCGCAGATGACGCCCTTCTCGTGTTTTGCCAGCGGCTGGGAGCAACATTGGCAGTTGCGGGGGTACAACAGGTCGGCCGCCGCGTGGATCAATTCTTTCGCCGCGACCAGCATTCGACACCTCCCAGCACAATCAGGAGAACCGGCCAGATCAGCGGATTGCTGAGCAACGAGCCGCCGCCGAACCATGCCAGGGTCTTCAGCGCAAACACCCAGCCCGCATGAAGACCCATGCTCAGATACAATCGCTGCGTCCGCACGAACGCCCATCCCAGCACGATTCCCACCAGCCACAGCGAGATGACGCTCCGCCAGATGTCCGGATCGAGAAAGAAACAGGCCGCCACGCCGCCGAGAAATTCAAAGCCGCTGCACCACCACACGGCTTCGTGGGGAATATGCGCCCCGGCTGGCTTCAGGAAGTGCACCACCGAATAAAGACCACTGACGAAGAACACCGCAACCCAGGGGCGTATTCGCCGCTGCAACACATTTTGCAGGCCGCCGCGAAAAAACGTTTCTTCGATCAGTCCCACCACAATGCCGGTCAGGAGAAAACCGGGAAGCTTCCACGGGTTGTCGCCGGGTTGCAACGCCGCCGTGCCCCAAAAAACCCCAATTCCGCACGAGACAAGGCCAACGGCAAACCCAGCCGCCCACTGCCGCAGCCAATGCGAGTCCCGCACGAACCCGACATCGCGCCACGACCGGATCTTGGCGGCGCGCAACAGCGGCCAAAGCCCGGCCAGCGCCACAAGGAGCATCACCCGGTTGAAAACACGACGGAAGGGCCAGTCGCCCACCGAAACCACCGCCCAGAAAATCCACGGCGCAACCAGGGCGCTCAGCGCGAACACCGCCAGGGCATACAATGTGATTGCCTTTCCGATCCTCATTGGGGACGCAGGATAGTAGTCGCGCCGCCAAACGACCAGCAGATTCTGAACGACAATTCATGAAGGCAGGAATGTGGGGCAGGTTTGCAACCTGCCTGCTGGTTATCGAAGAGCAGGTTGCAAAACTGCTCCACATGGAGGCCACGCGCCGTTCCGCCGCGTTAGGCTTTCTTTGTTGTGGCCGGTCTCCAGACCGTGCCACGTGATACCACATGGCGAATCCCCAACGCCTTGAATGACAGGGATCGTTTGTAGTAACGCACGCAGTCCCGTGTCGTTTCGGGACGGAGTGTGGACCGTTCAGCTTGCAACGAACTCTCCCAACGCCACTTCGCTTCGCTGCGTGGCTGACTACGAACGGAGCACCAGTACCCCGTCAACCTTCATTGAAAGGGTGTTGTAGGCCGCGAGACCTCACGCGGCGTTGGGGATTCGCGACATGGGGTTTATGCGCCTGAGGCGGACAAGCGTGGCCTACAACTAGCCACCTGAAGGTCCCCGTTGTTTGCGGTCGGGGAGACCTTACGGTCAGTGGGCACGGCGCGGTCAGGAGACCGTCGCCGAACAACAGGTGTTCATTGATGGTCAGCGTGAACGGGACGTGCCGAAGTTGGAACTCGGCGCGCGTTTCGACTCCGGTGCCGGCGCCGGCGCGGGGGGCGCGTTCGTGGCAGCGGGGTCGAGGAACTTCTTGTGGAGATCGAGTTCCTTGCCGGCATCGAGCAGTTCGGTCCGGCGACGGGCCTCGGCACCGGCGGCAGCATCATCGCGCAGGACCGTCGGGCGGATGAAGACGATGAGTTCGCTGCGGACGTCCACGGTCCGTTTGTCGCGGAAAAGCGCGCCGAAAAACGGGACATCGCCAAGGAACGGAACCTTGGTGGCTTCGAGTTGCTTGTTCTGTTTGATCAGGCCGCCAAGAATGATGGTGTTCTGGTCTTTGACCATGACGGTGGACTTGGCCTCGCGCTTGGAAATGACGGGCAGATTGGAACCGCTGATGTTGACGGTGCCACTGAGGTCGTTGACGCGCTGGTCAATGTCCATCGTGACGTAACCGTCGGGATTGACGCGCGGGGTGACGATGAGTTCGATGGCGATGTCCTTGAACTCGACGTTGGATTGGAGGGCGTTGGCCGTCTGGTTTGTCGAGGAAACGCTGGAGACGCTGGAAAGCGTGGCGGTGATGACCGGGCGTGATTCACCGACGACGATGCTGCCCTGCTGGTTGTGCAACGTCTGGATAATCGGTGTCGAGAGGACGCGGAATTTCCGGTCGCTGGCCAACAGGCGCAAGGCGAGGTCGAGACGCAATCCCTGGAACGTGGCGAAGTACGTCAACGCGCTGGAGACCGCCGCGCCCGCCGGCGTGGCGCCGGCGGCAAGTGCGGTAAGGTCCACGGGACGGGCGGCGGCCGGCGGCCCTTCGGTGCCGGTGCGGGTGCCACCATAGGTCTTCATCTGGCCGCTCCGCAGGACGCGCTGCACGATGTCCACGCCGACTTCACGTTCGTCGGTGAGGGTGACTTCGCCGATGATGACTTCGATAAGGACTTGGGGAAGCTGGGCGTCGAGTTGTTTGATGAGTTCGTCGAGGCGCGTCATGTCTTCCCGGCTGGCCATGATGAGCAACGCATTGGTGCGAGTGTCGGGAAGAATGCGAACGCTCTCCGGATTTTTCATGAAGCCGCTGGCCTGTAGCTTCGCCTGCAACGCGCTCAACATCGCAGCGCTGCCGCCGGCGGCACTGGAGCCGCCAAACCCGCCAAACCCACCCATTCCCCCGAAACCGCCCATGCCGCCCATGCTGAGCGGTTGAAATGACGAAGTGGTTCGTCCGCCGGAGGTGGTGCGGGTGGTGGGCATGAATTGGATGCCGGAGATCAGCATGGTCAGCATTTGCGCCACTTCCGGCGCTTCGCCATTTTGGAGGGGAAAGACCTTGGTGATGATTTCCGGTTCGACGAGCGCATCAAGTTCCTCAATCATCTTGTCCAAGAGCGTGAAGTTTACAGAACGGGTGTGAACGATGATCTTGTTGGTGCGGTCATCGGAGGTAATGATGACCTTGCCCTCGATGGCTGTTTCTTCGCCGCTCGTGCTGGGGCGGGCAATCACCACCGATCCATAGGATGGCACTCCCGGTGCACCGGGTGCCGTGGTAGTGCGCGATGATGTCGGAATCACCGGCGTACTCGCAGGCGTTACAGGAGTGGGCGTCCGCGCACTGCCACTGGCTGCTGTGTCCGCAACGATGGCTTGCAGTCGCGGCAGCACATCCACGGCGCGCGCGTGTTTGAGGGCATAGACTTTCGTTTCCATCGAACGGCGCGAGGAGCGGTCAAGAACCGCGAGTATTTCGAGAATGCGCGCGACGTTGTTGGCGGAGTCGGTCACGAGAATGCTGTTGGACTTGGGAAGCGCGACCAATTGTCCGTAGGAGTGAATGTAAGGCTGGAGGGCGCTGATGACGTCGCCGACGTCGGCCATTTGCAGCGGCACAATCCGGGTGACAAGCTGGTCAGAGGGAACAAGAGGATCGGTGGTGCCAACGCCGACCTGTGGCGCCTCCTGCTTCGCGGCGTAGAATGGAACGACCTTCAGGAGTTTGTCCCCAACGGGCATGGCAATGTAGCCATTGACTGTCAGAACGCTGTCGAGCGCTTGAATGGTCTCCTCGCGAGTGAGCACCGCCTGGCTGCGGAAGTTGACAACGCCGACAACATTGGTCGCCGCGACAATGGAGCGTCCGGTCAAACGCCCGTAGTAGTCGAGAACGGCCTGGATGGGAGCCTCGACAAACTCGATGACCGGCAGTTCGTTGGTATTGGCGCCGGGAATCGGAGGAACGCGCATCGTGCCGGTCTCGCTGCCGAAGAGGTGAGAGGCCGCGAGACTAAGTACAACGATCATATGCAACAGATGGATGGATTTCATGGCTATCTTTTAGCGGGAACTTTTGTTGGTTTTTCTTTCTTGCGATCGGGAGGGTTATTGTTGCGTTTGGAATTGTCGTTCGTGCGTTTGGCAGCTTCCTTTTGGTCGCGAAGCGCCTGTTTATCAACGGCGGATGGGATGATGGTCGTCACAACCTGCGGCGCCGGGCCGAAAGGATCAGCAGTTTTCACCCGTCCAAATGGATTGGGCGGGGCCACACCGTCTGGAGTAACAGGTTGTGCGTACGTCAGCGTCATGATGTCGCCTCCGCGCTGGAGGAGCAGTTTGCGTCCCGTGGGCGCGTTTTCGACACGCAGGACTTTCACATCCTCAATCTGCTCGCCTTCCGCCTTGAAGTAGTAATGGCTCGTCAGACGGTCGTGAATGACGGCAACGCGGTTGGAATTGTCGCTCATCCCATCGGGTGAGACAAGGCCCACAAAGGCATAGCGACCGAAGCCGAGCGCCCCCTGCCCCATCTTGCTGGGCGGCACGATGCCAAACGGAATGCGGTCGAGAATGACCTGATAGCGGGCCGTGAAATCCTCGTTGGTTTGTGCGCGCACGGAAAACGCGAACAAAAACGCAAACAACAAAAGGAGCAGTGATTGCCTTTTCATGACGGGCGTTTCTCCGATTTACCGGTGAGCGCGCGGATTTGGATTTCGCAACGCAGGATGGCGGGTTTGTCCAGGCGCGGCGCGATGCGGAGTTGCTGAACGCTCATGAGGTTCGCACTGCTGCGCAACGCAATCAGGAAGCGGACAAGCGGCTCCAGGCCGGCTTCAAATGAGCATTCAACGGGCAACTCGCGGTAGAGGTCGCGGTCGTTGACCGGGAGCGGTTTTCGGGCGCTGATGATGATGCCGGACTGGGCGCTCATCTCCTCGATCTTCTTCAACACATCCGAAGTCTGTTCGAACTGTTCCGCGCTTTTGCCAAGGCGCTGCGATAGTTGATCGTATTGCTGTTGCCATTCCGGGTGGCGCGCGATGGTGGCGCGCATCCCTTCGAGTTCGCGCCCCTGCATTCCGGTCTTGCGGCGGGCGCCCTGGTAACTCTGGAATAGCCAGTCGCCGAACACATACGTGCCGATGAACGCGACCACCAATACCGTGAGAACGACCAGTGTTCGTTCGCGTGAGTTGACTGTCATCGCTTGGCCCCCGTCGTTGTTGCACCGGAAACCGATTGCAGCGTGCAAATCAGGTCAAACCGCGTCAATCCGCGTTGGGTCGGCATCGAAACGGCATCGAAACGGTCTTGACCTTGGAAAAGAGCGGACTGTTTTCCAGACGCGCGATGAATTCCGTCGCTTGTTCCGGGGCGGATGTCATTCCGCGCAAGGTGACTTGCTGGTTCTTGAGGAACAGAAAATCGGTCAGCTTCAGGCTGTCCGGCATCAGCGAACTGATTTCCCGCAACACTTCGATCGCCGAGAATTTCACGTCCAGTTGCGCCTGCATTGCGGAGAGCGTGTCGCGCAACTTGCGCGCCGCAATATACGGCGGCTGCAACCGCGCGGCTTCCGCCGCCAAGCGCCGCTGTTCAGCGCGTTCCATGGCCAGCCCGGCCGCAAACACGGCCACGCCGAGCAGATACAGCGCGCCCAGCGCAATCGAAGTCCGGATCAGGCGCCGCCGCAAGAAGGCGCTTCGCCGTTTTTGCTTCCATTCTTTCGGCAGCAAATTCAATGTGCTGACGCTCGGCGCGCTGGCCGCCAGCGCGGACAAGGGCGCTTCCGATTCTTCCACGAGACATTCCGCCTCCGGCCCCCATGCATCGCGGAACTGTCCGGCCAAGGGACGCAACCCTACCGTGTCGGCCACAACCATCAGACGGCCACGCCCGTTGTTGTCGTGCTGAAACTCGGTAGCCAACCAGCTTCGTCGCAATTCCTCCAGCACCGCGTCCCGGCCAGCTTCACCATCGCACGCCATGGAACGGACGGCCACCGGCTGTGCGCGTGTGTGGAAGACAAGGTTGACGGCGCCTTCCGTGACGTGGAGCAGCGCGTGAAGTTTCTCGTCGTTGGGAAGGCGTTGACGGTTCGCCAGCCAGTGAAACAACGCCAGCGCATCCACCGTCACGGTCTCCGCCGTGATCTTGGCGGCATCGAGCGCCCCGACGCGCTCATTGACCAGCGCCTTCGGGGAAACCACGAGCAACAGTCGCGTCTCGTTTTCCGTCTTTTCCAGCGGCACGTACCCGTAAGCGACTTCTTCGGCGGGCAACGGCGCCACGGTGTCCAGTTTCAACTCCAGCATCGTCTCCAACTCCGACGCCTCCGTCGTCGGCAGCGACAAGGTCTGGCACCACGTCTCCGTGCCGGACATGGCGATGACGGCGCGGCTGCTGCGGAGTTCGGCTTGCGAAAGCAATTCATCCAAGGTGGCGGCACTGAGGCAACGTCCGGAGTTGCGGAGCACGGCGTCCACGCGCGACGCGCGCCAGACAACTGCAGCATAAGCGGAATGGGAACCATTCGATCGTGTTGTCACGGGCCATCTCGCTGGCAAGTCCAGACAACCGGATAATAATCGCCTCGAATGTACTGCAACGTGGTGATGATGGTCCGTCGAACGCCGCCGACGTCACCGGTGGAGATCACGCGAAACCCATTGGAGTTCGTTGTCAGGTACGTTTCCCATCGTTTGCGCGAAGCATCGTCGCGGGGACAAAACTCCCTAATGGCTTCCTGCACGTTGCGAAACGGGCGATCGTCATCAGTCCCCGGTATTTCATCCGGTCCATCCCGCCGTCGCAGCAGCGGGTGGAGCGTGGCTTCATCCAAATAGAGGATGACTTGCAGGACAAGCGGCGAAGCGGTGTTGATATTGACCTGCTGGGTGAACGGCACCACGAGATCTTTCAGGCCGGGACGATCGGGTGTGCCTTGGTAGAGTTCGCGGGTGACGCCGCGGATCATGAGCAACTCCTGCGGACGATGGATCGGGGCGTTCTTGGCCCGATAGGGAGGATTCAAGGTCATGTAATAATCGCTTTCGGCGCCGTTCAACCGGCTGAGATCATTGCCGTCAATCCAATCAATAATCGAGTCGGCAATGATGTCCACCTGCGTCGGGTCCACCTCCAGCAATTGCAACAGCCGTTTCAACCGCCCGTCACTCAGGCGGTTGATCGGCAACAAGCTTTCTTCGTCAATGACACTCACGGTAAATGTTCCATCACCCAATTCGTGTTCTGCGTACAACTCCGCATTGGCGCGCCACGTCTGGTTGAGCGCCTCGGTTGCTTTTTCCCAGGGCGTTCGCGCATGCAACTGCCGCCGCACCAACTCCACACCCGACCTCGCCAGCATCTCCGCCCGCAGTTCCTTGCGGCTGAACGACGCGACTTGGGTTTCGACGTGCATTGTGAAGGCAAACCCGCCGATGAGCAAGGACAACATTACGATGACCCACAACACCACGACCAAGGCCACGCCGCGCTCCGCCCTCATTCAACGCCTCCCCTTCTTCGAGACGGTCTTCTTCGACGCGGTCTTCTTTGATGACGTTTTGTTCGTGCTGGTCTTCGAGGGCGGAATCACTGCCTTCCAGCTTTGCATCAACGGCAATTCCACCTGCCGCTGCACCACCACCGGCGGCGATTCCTCACTCTGTCCGCCAAACGTGATCGTGTATTCCAATTGCGACGCCAGTATCCGCGTCGGCGTCCAATCGTCGCTCCATTCACCGAGCCGCCAGTCATAATACCGGACGACAAATCCACTGACGTCCGCCGACAAGACGCGCCATTGGTTGGTGCCCGCCTGCGATTCATCGGGCGCGAGCGCCAGGCTGTCCTGAATGCCCAAATACGCGCGCCCTTGGTCGTCGTGTTGCAACCCGATCGTCACCCGCCGCATCCCGCCCACTGCCTGCATCTCCAACGGCAGCAACAGATCCGAGTTGGTGATGAAACTCACGGTGTCACCCTCCGCCTCATCGTGCGTGCCCCGCAACGCCGTCTCCCGGTCCGTGGAAAGGTAAAACAACGACCGGGTCAATTCCGCGATCGTCTCCGTCACGATTCGCTGGCGCTGGACGGAATCGGCCACATTGCCGCCGCGTCGCCAGCCGCGCAGCCCGGACGACCACGTGACGCCGACGGCCAACACGAGCAGCGAAAGGATCGTCATCGCCAGCAACACTTCCAAGAGCGAGAACGCTCCGGGAGCGGTGATCGTCGGTTTGCTTGCTTCGGTTCTCATCACTCTTTGTCCGCCAGATAGCGGTACTCCACGGCGGAATCCGAACTCGGCCTTCCTCGTTCGTCCCATGTGATTGTAATGGTCTGTTTCCAAAGCTGCTCGACCTCAGTAGGCTCCAATGTGCGCGACCACTCGAACAGCGGATACTCCTCGAACGTGCCTTGTTGGTCGGACGTGTCCGCGGCCAGTTCGGTGCGAAACTCGGTGCTCTTGTTGGCCAGCAACGTCTGCGCCATCGCATAGTTTTGCACGCTGCGCGCCGCCGCAAGGCACCGGCCAAGGCTTTCGATCAACACCCCCAGGGCCACGGCAACAAGCGCCACGGCGAGCACGACCTCCAACAAGACGTATCCGTTCGATGACGACTTGTTCATGGTTGCGTGGGAAGTTGCACCGTCGCGCGGGCGGTGATGGGATCCAGCAACATCGTGATGGCGTCGCTCTCATCGTGCGAACGGAAAATCACCTCGCCGCCGTCACAGGTGCCGTTCGGGTAAAAATTGATTTCGACAATCTGCCCCGCGCCGCTGCCGGTGGTGCCGTCGGCAAGCGTCGCGGACGCAATCCTGACGCGCGGATCCAACTCCACCCATTTGATCGTCATTGGTTCCGGCGTGTCGCCGGTCAGGTTCGTCGAAAGCTGGCTGAGCCAATAGACCTGTTGTTCGAGGTCGAGGTGGAGCGTGGAATTGATTTGTTGCGACACGGCCTGCAACCGTGCCAGTTGGCATGTCGTGGCAAAGTTGCGCGCCGATTCGCCGAGCAGCGCGCTGCGAAACGAGCGCACAAAACTCGGCGCGGCCAGCGCCATCACGAGCGCCAAGATCATCACCACCAGGCTCAGTTCAATCAGCGTGAACCCGGCAGGAACCTGCGATCGTTTATTGCCAGTTGCCAATATCGTCGTCATCGCCTTCCACCCCGTTGATGCCGGGGGAGAACAGGTCGTAGCCGACCGGGTTGCGCGTTCCGGGGTACGCGTAGATGTAGTCGTTGCCCCACGGGTCCTTCCGCAACACCGGCGGATCCAGGTACGGCCCCTTCCAGTTGTTCGGCACCGGCGTCGAGGTCGGCAGCACGATCAACGATTGCAACCCCTGTTCGCTGGTCGGGTAAAAACCGTTGTCCAACTCGTACAGTCCAAGCGCGGTCTTGTACGCGTCAATCTGCCGGGCGGCCGCGACCTTCTTGGCCTCGCCCGAACGCGCGCCGAGCCGCACGACGGCCACGCCGACCAACAAGCCGATGATGACCACGACCAGCAGGATTTCCAAGAGCGTGAAGCCCGATTGCAAGTTGCGTCTGTTTCGTTTCATATAATCTCCTTCGACAGTTTTATTTTCCGATGCCTGATGTCAGGTCGAACACCGCCAACAAGATGCTCACCACCACCGACCCGACCACCAAGGCCATCGCCAAAATGATGATCGGTTCCAACAACGTGGTGAACACGCGCAGCCGGTGTTCGAGTTCCTGCTCGTAGGTGTCCGCGATATTCGTCAGCGCCGGCACGACTTCGCCGCTTTCCTCGCCCACCGCCAGCATGTCCAGCAACAGCGGCGGAAACACTTTGCCCTTCGCCAACGGTTGGGTGATGCTCGTGCCATCGGTCACCCGCGTCCGCGCCTCGCGCAATTCATTGGCAATCACCTTGTTGGTCATCGTCCCCTCGACGATGTGCAGCGCCGTCAACACCGGCACGCCGTTCTCCAACAACGTCGCCAGCGTCCGGGCGAACTGCGCGAAAGACCCCGCCTTCACAATCGCGCCGATGATCGGCACCCGCAGTTTCCAACGGTCCAGCATCAGCCGTCCGCCGGGCGTGCGCACCGTGCGCCGATACCAAATCACCGCCAGCACCAGCGCCACCACGGCCACCCACCAATAAGCCGACACAATATCGCTGGTGCTGATCAGGATTTGCGTCGGCAACGGCATCGCGCGCCGCATCTCTTTGAACATCTGCGCAAACCGCGGCACCATGAACGTCATGAAGAAAATCATGGTCCCGATGCCGGCCAGCACCACGATCAGCGGATACAACAACGCGCCGACGATCTTCTCCCGGATGTCCCCCACCCTCTCGTAATGTTGGCGCAACCGGTCGAGCACCTGTTCGAGTCCGCCGCTGGCCTCGCCCGCCTTGATCAGATTCACATAGAAACCGGGGAACACCTTCGGATGACGTGACATCGCCTCGGACAGGGACGCGCCCTGCAGCACGTCGTTGTACAGCGCGCCGAGCACGCCGCGCGCCGCCGGCTTTTGCGCGCGCCGTCCGAGCACCTCCAGCGCCTGCGTCAACGCCATGCCGGAGCGCAACAAACTCGCCAGTTGCTGCGTGATCATCATCACGTCCCGTCGTGACAACCCGGACCGCAACCCTTGCACCGAGGTCTGCAGCGATGGCTTCTGCGTGGCCGCGTCCACCGACAACGGGAAATAGCCGAGACGCCCCAGTTCCGCCAGCGCGAGCCGGCGATCGGTCGCCTCGACGTTGCCGCTGACCAATTCCCCGTTGCGCGTGCGCGCCTTGTATTGAAAGGTTGGCATGGAAAGATGGACGCAGAGATTATCCCCGACTTCGATTGAATTCAAGAAATGTTCCGCCTACTGTCTGCAATGTGGGGCAGGTTTGCAACCTGCCTTCTTGTCATGGAAAAGCAGGTTGCAAACCTGCTCCACATTGAGCGACCTCCAGACGCGATGTTTTCACCGCAGAGACGCAGAGGTCGCAGAGGCATGATGTTATCTTGGCGCGCCTTTCGTGCCGCCTACGACGGGTAAACATGTCCCTCCATATCAGGGTTGACGTGGCTCCAGCCTATCTTTTCGCGGCTCCAGTACATACCTGAGCGGCCCCAGCCTATACTTGATCCGTTCCAGCCCATCTTCCACGGATCCAGCCTCTCTTTTTCGTGGCTCCAGCCTGTCTTTTTGCGCCTTCAGCCTAGGATTGAGCCGTTCCAGTCTAGGATTGAGCCGCTCCAGTCTGTACTTTTGCCGCTCCGGTACAAAGTCTAGCCGCTCCAGTCTGTACTTTTGCGGCTCCAGCCTCTACTTCTTCGCGTCCAATACCGTGTCAAAGCCCTTTTCAATGGTCATTGGAGGGACGCGCTCAGTCGCGTCCGTTTGCAGGAATTACCAGAAAGCGGCCACGACAGAGCATGGCCCTCCATATCAAGGTTGACGCGCCTTCAGCCTATCTTTTCCTGTCTCCAGCCTATACCGCCACGATTCCGGCCTATCTTTTGCACCTCGCACTATAGGCTGAAAGCATTCCAACCCATATTTTCGCACCCCCAGCCTATAGTTTTGCCATTCCACCAGATACTTCACTGCCTCCAGCCTGTAGTTTCGGGAGGGAATGTTTTCAAAAATCTTCCGGCCCAGACATTGAGGAGGGAATAGCAAAGACTCAGAAAGTCGGAAGCGATGTTGGCCGCAAAAAGGCGCAAGAGGGCGCAAAGAAAATGGTAAAAATGAAAGGCGGGAAACGTGTTCCCGCCTTTCGGAATTAGAAACGCTTTTGAACAGGTGTATCCGCGTAGCGGATAGATTTTACTAGGGGTTGCCCCCAAACCAGTCTGCGCTATCTAACTTTGTCTTGATTCCGTCGCCATGATAGGCAAAATCAGCGAAAACGCAAGAGGAGAATTGGCTATGGAAAAGCGCGCGGATTTGGAATTGGCCTTTGATGTTGGACACAGCTCTATCGGCTGGGCCGTCCTACAGAACACCCCCCAACTCGAACTCAAAGGCTGCGGTGCCGTCATCTTCCGCGCTGATGATTGCCTCGCCAGCACGCGACGACAATATCGGCGTCAGCGGCGTCACATCCGCAGCACACGCCAGCGCATCCGAAGGATGAAGGCGTTGTTACTGCATCTTGGCGTGCTGACGCAAACGCAACTGGACAAACCGGGCTGCGCGTGGCCGTGGAAGCTGGCGGCGCAAGTACTCGTTGGGGGCAAACTGCTGACATGGACGGAGCTTTGGGACGTGCTCCGCTGGTACGCCCACAATCGCGGTTACGATGGCAACCGCCGTTGGAGCGGGGGTGAAGCCGAGGAAGAAAAGGAAGATCAAGAGAAGGTTCAAAACGCATACACATTGTTGGAAAAGCACGGTGTCAAGACGATGGCGGAGACCTTTTGCAAGGAACTTGGCGTTGACCCGCTCGGCAAGAAGTCATCTTCCATTATTCGCTTCAAGGGATTGAACGCCGCGTTTCCGCGCGACAACATCACGGCGGAAGTTGCGCGGATTCTTCAAGCGCACTTCGGCAAGTTGAAGGGCATGGATGAGAAATTCGCAACGGCGATGTTCAGCAATTGGAAAGCCGTCCCATGCCCCGCCATCAAACTGCCGTTGCGTTATCAGGGCGGCTTGTTGTTCGGGCAACTTGTTCCACGCTTCGACAACCGCATCATCTCTAAGTGCCCCGTTACTGGACAGAAGGTGCCGTCACGAAACACGCCTGAGTTTCTCAATTTCCGTTGGGGCATGTTGCTGGCAAACGTCCGCGTTGCGCGGATGGCCGATAAGGAGTTGATGCCGCTAACCGTCGAGGAACGCAAGGAACTCGACAAACGAATGCGGGCTGTCGGCAGCATGACCGAGAAGCAGTTCAAGGATGCCGTGCGCGATGTGTCCAGCGCGATCCGCGACAATCTCGCCACGATGTTCATGGAAGTGAACCAGAAGGAAGCCCTCATCCTCGACCCCGTGCAAAAGGAACTTACATCCGGTCACGCTGCGAACTTGTTCCCAACCTTGCCGGAACAGATTCAGAAACGGAGACGCGGCCAGTTGCGGCGCGGCAAACGCCTGATACTTGGTGAGCTTGGCCAAGGCGTCGCGGCATTCGATGCAGCGGTGCAGCAAGTTCTCGACAAGGGTGCAGGAAAAGGTCGCAAGAAAGACAAGCCGCTCTCACGCGAAACGGTTCTGGCCGAGACGTTGCAGGTGAAGAAACTCTCCGGTCGCGCGGCCTATGCACGCCCGATTCTGAGAAAGGCATTCGAGGAAGTAATGGCAGGCAAGCACCCGAAAGAGGAAGGCAGCCCCGCGATTGGAATCAAGGCAAAGCAACACCTTATTCCAGCGGCGGGGGGGGAGCGCCCTCGCGGC
>VHCW01000043.1 GCA_016871575.1 Verrucomicrobiota bacterium | reverse complement strand
CGTGTTGACACGGACAGGAACAGACCACTAAAATCTTGAGTGTCGCAACACCAAAGGACTGATATGAATTCAATTCCTGCCCTGATCGTGGCGCTTTCCATTTGCGCGACCGGCTTCGCGGCGCCAAGCCGTCCCAACATCGTCCTCATCATGACCGACGACCAGGGCTACGGCGATCTCGGCTGCACCGGCAATCCCATCATCAAGACGCCTCACCTTGACCGGCTGGCGGCGGTATCTTCGCAACTCACCGACTTTCACGTCGGACCCACCTGTTCGCCCACGCGCTCCGCGTTGCTGACCGGGCACTGGACCAACCGCACCGGCGTCTGGCACACCATCAATGGCCGGTCCATGTTGCGCGACAACGAAATCACGCTCGGCCAGCTTCTCAAGGACCACGGCTACGCCACCGGCATGTTCGGCAAATGGCATCTCGGCGATAATTTCCCCTACCGCCCCGAAGACCGCGGATTCACCGAGGTCTATCACCACGGCGCCGGCGGCGTGGGGCAGACGCCCGATCTCTGGGACAACTCCTACTTCGACGGCCATTACTTTCACAACGGCAAGGTCGTCGCGGCGAAAGGCTTTTGCACGGACGTGTTTTTTGAGCAGGCGCGCCGGTTCATCCGCGAGTGCGCCAAAGAGAAGAAACCGTTCCTCGCCTACATCGCGCCGAACGCCCCGCACAGCCCGCTCCATGCGCCGCAGAAGTATCTCGACATGTACAAAGGACAACCGCCGGCCATCGCGGCGTTCTTTGGGATGATCTCCAACATTGACGACAACGTGGGCGAGACCCGCGCGTTGTTGCGGGAACTCGGCATCGAGCAGAACACGCTGTTCATTTTCACCACCGACAACGGCACCGCCACCGGCGAGAAGGTGTTCAATGCCGGTATGCGCGGCAAAAAAGGGAGCGAGTACGAAGGCGGCCACCGCGTGCCGTTCTTCGCCTACTGGCCGGGAGGCGGCTGGACGAAGAAACACGTCAGCAACATCCTGTGTCACGCCGTGGACATCGTGCCGACGTTGCTCGACGTCACCGGCGCGAAGAGACCGGCAGGACTCAAATTCGACGGCATCTCGATCCGTCCCTTGCTCGATCCTGCCGGCAGGACCGACCACTGGCCGCGCGACCGGATCCTCGTGACCGATTCGCAGCGCGTGCGCGACCCGATCAAGTGGAAACAAACCGCCGTCATGTCCGGCCCGTGGCGGTTGATCAACGGCAAGGAGCTTTACAACATCCACGACGACCCCGGCCAAGAGCGCAACGTCATCGCCGATCACGCGGCGGTGGCGGAGCGGATGCGGGCGTTTTACGATGCGTGGTGGGCGGAACTGGAACCAACGTTCGCGCAGACCACGGAGATTTACCTCGGTCATCCCGGTCATCCGGTCGTCAGCCTGACCGCGCACGATTGGATTCAGGAGGAACTGCCGCCGTGGAACCAACAGCAGATCCGCAGAGGGCATGGCTTTGGATCCGCATCACGACCGGCCGGTAAAGGTAAGAAAGCCGTCAAGACTGCGCCCGGACAATCCGTTCACCGCGGTCATTGGGCCGTGAAAGTCATCACACCGGGCACGTACACGGTCAGCCTGCGCCGCTGGCCGGTGGAAGCGGACGCGCCCATCACCGCCGGTCTGCCGGCGGGCGCTGATGTGACGGGGGCGGACAAGGCGTTTCGCGCCCACGAAGGCGTGGCCATTCCGGTCACGCAGGCGATCCTGCGGATTGATGGACGGGAATTGGCAAGGAAGCCCGTTGCCGCCGGAGCCAAAGAAGTCACGTTCAACGTCAAGCTCACCGGCGGGTCGCATCAACTCGCGCCGGTGTTCACCAGCAACGACGGCAATGAAGTCGGCGCCTACTACGTCGTTGTCACCAAACAACCATGAAACACCTCCTTCTTTTTCTGTTCTGTTGCGTCCAGGCTTTTGCCGCGCCGCGCCCGAACTTCCTGCTGATTTTCACCGACGACCACGGCTACGGCGACGTGTCCGCGTACCACCAGTCGGACGTGCGGACGCCGAACATTGACCGCATCGCGACGGAGGGAATGTTGTTCACCACGATGCGCGCGAACTGCACTGTTTGCTCGCCGTCGCGCGCCGCGCTGTTGACCGGGCAATACCCGGACCGCGTCGGCGTGCCGGGCGTGATTCGCACGCAACTGGAAAACTCGTGGGGTTACTTTGATCCGAAAACGCCGACCATCGCAGATGAACTGAAGAAGGCCGGTTATCACACGGCCATTGTCGGCAAATGGCATCTCGGTCTCGAATCGCCCAACACACCCAATGAGCGCGGGTTTGATTTCTTCCACGGGTTCCTCGGCGACATGATGGACAGCTACACGACGCATCTGCGTCACGGCAACAATTACATGCGCCGCAACGACGTTGTCATCGAGCCGAAGGGGCACGCGACCGATCTGTTTTCCGACTGGGCCGCCGATTACATCCGCGAACGCGCCAAGAAGAAACAACAGCCGTTCTTTCTCTATCTGGCCTACAACGCGCCGCATTTCCCCATCGAACCGCCCGACGACTGGCTGGCCAAGGTCAAACAGCGCGCGCCGCAGCTCGACGAGAAACGCGCCAAGAACGTCGCGTTCGTCGAGCATCTCGACGACCGGATCGGTCGCGTGCTCGCCGCCCTCAAGGAGACCGGCCTCGAACACAACACGCTTGTCGTGTTCAGCGCCGACAACGGCGGTTCGTTGCCGCACGCGCAGAACAACGACCCGTGGCGCGGCGGCAAACAGGACCACTACGACGGCGGCCTGCGGGTGCCCTTCATGGCGCGCTGGCCGGCGCAGATCAAGGCTGGGTCGCGCTGTGATTATGCCGGGCTGAACTTCGACTTGGTCCCAACCTTCCTCGAACTTGCCGGGGTAAAACCGTCCGCCGACCTCGATGCCGTCAGCCTCGCGCCGGCGCTGCGGGGCGGCACGATCAACAAGACGCGCGACCTCTACTTCGTCCGTCGCGAGGGCGGCCCGCAGTACGGCGGCAAGAGTTACGAGGCCATCATCCGCGGCGACTGGAAATTGATGCAAAACAATCCGTACAGCCCGATGGAACTCTACAACCTGAAAACCGACCCGCAGGAGAAAAATAATCTGGCCACCGCAAACAAGAAAGTGTTCAATGAACTCGCCACCGCCCTCCGCGCCCACATCCAGCGCGGCGGCGCGACGCCGTGGCAGAAACCAACACCATGAACCACTACATCACCCTACTGATCACCGGCATCATCGCCCTCACCACGTCGGCCCTTGCCGCCAACAAGAAACCCAATGTCCTCTTCATGCTGACCGATGACCAGCGATGGGACGCCATCGGCTTGGGCGGCAGCAAGCATCTGAAGACGCCGAACATGGACCGGCTCGGCCGGGAAGGCGTTTATTTCAAGAACGCCTTCTGCACGACCTCGCTCTGTTCGCCGAGCCGGGCGAGCATCCTCAGCGGCCTGTACGCGCACGCGCACGGCGTGGTCAACAATTTCACCGAGTACCCGTCGAACTTCAAAAGCTTCCCGATGGTGTTGCAATCCATCGGGTACGACACCGCCTACATCGGCAAATGGCACATGGGCGAGGACAACGATAATCCGCGTCCCGGCTTCAACTGGTTTGTCACCCACAAGGGGCAGGGCAAATACTTCGACACCGAGTTCAACTTCAACGGCCAGAAACGCGAGGTCGTGAAAGGCTACTACACCCACGTGGTCACCGACATGGCCGAGGACTGGCTGAAACGCCCGCGCGACGGCAAGCCGTGGTGCCTGATGCTCGGCCACAAGGCGCCGCACAGTTTCTACTTCCCGGAACCGAAGTACGAGAAGACGTTCGAGCGGGTTCGCGTCCCGTATCCTGAGACCGCCTTCATGCTCGACGACAAGCCCGCGTGGATCAAGCAACGCCTCTACACGTGGCACGGCATCTACGGGCCGCTGTTCGATTGGCGAAAGAAGTTTCCCGACGACTCGCCGGAAGCGGTCAAGGATTTCGAGGCGATGACGCGCGCCTACTGGGCCACGTTGCTGTCGGTGGACGACAGCGTTGGACGGCTCTACGAATTGCTCCGGCAGCGCGGCGAACTGGACAACACCATTATCGTGTTCATGAGCGACAACGGCATCCTCAACGGCGAACACGGCATGGTGGACAAACGCACCGCCCACGAGCCGAGCATCCGCATCGTGCAGGTCGTCCGCTTCCCCGGCCTCACCGCGCCCACGCAGCCGAAGATCGTCGAGCAACAGGTGCTCACCGTGGACGTTGCGCCGAGTCTGCTGGAGCTTTGCGGCGCGCCCTCCCTGCCGAACATTCACGGCAAATCCTGGGTGAAACTCGCGCAACGCGGCGACCGTTCGTGGCGCAAGTCGTGGCTCTACTACTACAATTACGAGAAACAGTTCCCCTACACCCCGAACGTCCGAAGCGTCCGCACCGAGACGTGGAAATACACCCACTCGCCGCACGGCGACGGCAGTCCTGACCGGCACAAGGCCGAGTTGTACAACATCGAGTTCGACCCCGAGGAACGCCACAACCTGATTGACAACCCCAAGTACACCGGCGTTGTCCGACAAATGCAGCGCGAGCTGTTGAACGTCATGAAGCAGGTCGGACTCACACAGCAAAACGACAAGATGCCGCTGGACGAAGGCATCAAGTCCGAACTGCCTGACCTGAAAATCCGTTGAATCAAGGTATCGTCATGAAACAACTCCTGCTCTCACTGGCGTCGGTTCTCATCCTGGCTTCCACATTTGCCGCTGAGAAACGCCCCAACATCATCTTCATCTTCGCCGATGACCTGACCAGTCAAGCCATCAGCGCCTACGGTCACAAGCTCAAGCTGTTGAAGACGCCGCACATGGACCGGCTTGCGCGCGAAGGCATCCGGTTTGACCGCTGTCTGGTGCCCAACTCCATCTGCGGCCCCAGCCGCGCCGTCATCCAGACCGGCAAGTACAGCCACATCAACGGATTCGTCCGCAACGGCAACCGCTTCGACAGTTCGCAGCAGACCTTCCCCAAGCTCCTTCAACAAGCCGGTTACCAGACCGCCGTCATCGGCAAATGGCATCTCGAAACCGATCCCGTCGGCTACGACCATTGGCACATCCTCCCCGGCCAGGGCATCTACTACAACCCGCCGATGTTTCGCAACGGCGAGCGCGTCACGCACACCGGCTACACCACCGATTTGATCTCCGAGTTCTCCATCGAGTGGCTCAAGAAGCGCGACAAATCAAAACCGTTCATGCTCATGAGCCAACACAAGGCACCGCACCGCGAATGGGCGCCCGCGTTACGTCATCTCGGATGGAACGGCGACAACAAGTTCCCGGAGCCGGAGACCTTGTTCGACGACTACTCCGGACGCGGTCGCGCCGAGAAGGAACAGGACATGACGCTGGCGAAGACGTTCAACGACCGCGACGCCAAGCTGGTCGCGCCGCCCTATCTCAACGAGGAACAGCGCACAATCTGGGATGCCTACTACGAACCGCGCAATGAAGCGTTCCGCAAAGCCAACCTCACCGGCAAAGACCTCGTTCGCTGGCGGTACCAGCGTTACATGCACGATTACCTCGGCACCGTGAAAGCCGTGGACGAAGCCGTGGGGGCAATGTTGAAATATCTCGACGACGAAGGACTCGCGCAGGACACGATGGTCATCGTCTCCTCCGATCAGGGTTTCTACCTCGGCGAACACGGCTGGTTCGACAAACGCTGGATTTACGAGGAATCCGTTACCACGCCACTGATCGTCCGCTGGCCCGGCGTGACCAAGGCCGGCACGTCAAACAAATCGCTCGTCTCCATCCTTGATTTCCCCGAAACCTTCCTCGATGCCGCCGGGCTGCCGATTCCTGCCGACATGCAGGGACGCAGCCTCCGACCAGTGCTTGCCGGCAAGACACCGTCTGATTGGCGGAAAAGTTTCTACTATCACTACTACGAATTCCCCGGCGCGCACAGCGTTCGCCGTCACTACGGTGTTGTCACCGACCGTTACAAGCTGTTCCACTTCTACGAGACGGAGATGAACTACTGGACGCTCATTGACCGCGAGAAGGATTCTCACGAGTTGAAAAATGTTTACGATGACCCGTCCTACGCCAAGACGCGCAAAGAACTTCACGACGAACTCAACCGGCTCCGCGCCGAGTTGAAGGTTCCCGCTCAAGATCCGCCCGGTTCTTTTGGCGGGCAACAACCGAAGGCAGGGCCAAAAGCAAAAGCCGCCGGAAAACAAAAGAAGAAACAACAATGAAATCCGTCCTGGTTGTCCTGTCATCATTCGTCATTCTGGTTTCGTCATTCGCAGCAGGGCGGCCGCCCAATCTCATCTGGATCATGGCCGATGACCTCGGCTACGGCGACCTCGGTTGTTACGGCCAGAAGGTCATCCTCACGCCGCATCTGGACCGGATGGCGCGCGAAGGAATGCGCTTCACGCAGTTCTATGCCGGCGCCACCGTTTGCGCCCCGTCGCGCAGCGTCCTCATGACCGGCCAGCATCAAGGCCGCACGCCCGTGCGCGGCAACGCCGGCGCGGACAATCCGACCGCGCAGGCGCTGAAGGGGCACGACGTCACCGTGGCCAAGGTCGTGCAACAAGCCGGTTACCGGACCGCGCTCATCGGCAAGTGGGGACTCGGCGACGCCGGCCCGGCGGACACCGGCCTGCCGCGCAAACAAGGTTTCGATTATTTCTTTGGCTACCTCAATCAACATCATGCCCACAATCATTTCCCCGACTTCCTCTGGCGCAACGAAACGCGCGTCGCGCTGCCCAACGTCATCACGCCCGTGGGCGACACCGGCGCGGGGTACGCGGCGGACGGCCTGCTGTACGCCGATGATCTGTTCGCCGATGCGGCGCTGACATTTGTGACGCAACACCAGGACCGGCCGTTCTTCCTGTACTGGAGCATGGTCATTCCGCACGCCAACAACGAGCGCAATCGCGACCTCAAAGACGGCGCGCACGCGCCCGACTACGGCCCCTACGCCGGCAAGGATTGGCCGGCGCAGGACAAGGGACAGGCGGCGATGATCACGCGCATGGACAGTTACGTGGGCCGCCTGATGGAGCATCTGCGGCTGCTCGGCTTGGAGAAAAACACGCTCGTCATCTTCACCAGCGACAACGGCCCGCACAACGAGAGCAGCCACAACCTCGCGCGTTTCCAGCCGTCCGGCCCGTTCACCGGCATCAAACGCAGCCTCACCGATGGCGGCATCCGCGTTCCGTTCATCGCCTGGTGGCCGGGCACCGTCAAGCCCGGCATCGCGACCGTCCACGTCGGTTACTTCGGCGACTGGATGGCCACGGCCGCCGAACTGGCCGGGGCGAAAACGCCCGGCGACGTTGACTCGGTCAGTTTCGCGCCGACGTTGCGCGGCAAGACGGGCGACCAGAAACGCCACGAGTTTCTCTACTGGGAATTCCACGAAGGAGGATTCAAACAGGCCGCGCTGTATCAAGGCCGGTGGAAAGGCATCCGGTCCGGCAATCCCGATGCCACGGTGGTTCTGTACGACTTGAAAAACGATGTCGCCGAGCAAACCAACGTCGCCGCGCAGCACCCGGAGATTGCGGAAAAAATCGGCGCCTACCTCAAGACTGCGCGCAAGGCATCTCCCGACTGGGAACCGCGCTGGCAACCCCAGAAAAAAAGAAAATAGAAAGAACTTTATGAAACCGTTCACCCAACTGCTGCTGTTGGCGGTACTCGCCGCCTTTTGTGGAAACGTCCACGCCGCCGCGGCGAAGCGGCTCAACGTCTTGTTCATCGTTTCCGATGACCTCAACAACTATCTCGGCTGCTACGGCGATGCGCGCGCCAAGACGCCGAACATAGACAAACTGGCTGAGCGCGGCGTGCGGTTCGAGCGCGCCTACTGCGCGTTCCCGTTGTGCGGGCCGAGCCGGAATTCGTTCCTCACGGGACTGTATCCGAACAGCAGCGGCATCCTCTCCAACGCGCAGATTTTCCGCCAGACCATCCCCTCGCACGTCAGCCTGCCGCAAGCGTTCCGTCAGGCCGGCGGGTTCGCCGCGCGCATCGGCAAGCTCTACCACTACAACGTGCCCAAGTCCGTCGGCACCGATGGCCACGATGATCCCGGCTCGTGGGAATTGGAAATCAATCCCGCCGGCGTGGATCGCATCGAGGAGGAGCCGCACATTTTCACGCTGACACCCGGTCAGTTCGGCGGCACGTTGAGCTGGTATCCGTCCCCGAAAGGCGATGCGCATCACACCGACGGCATGATCGCCGCCGAGGCCGAATGGGTGCTCGAACGCTGCGCGCGGCAGAAAGACCGCCCGTTCTTTCTCGCTGTCGGGTTCTTCCGGCCGCACACGCCGTACGTTGCGCCCAAGGCGCCGTACTTCGACTCGTATGATCCTGATCTGATGCCGATTTTCCCGCCGGTCGAAAAGTTCCAGGTGCCCTCCGTGCCGGCCGCGGCGTTTGGCAGTTACAAGAAGGAACAGGACAAACTCACCGACGAGTTGCGCCGCCAATGCGTGCAAGCGTACTACGCCAGCATCAGTTTCATGGACGCGCAAGTGGGCCGCGTGGTGAACGCGCTTGACCGCCTCGGTCTCGCGGAGAGCACCGTCATCGTCTTCACCAGCGACCACGGCTACCACATGGGCGAGCACGGCCTGTATCAGAAAATGAGCCTCTTCGAGGAAAGCGCGCGAGTGCCGCTGCTCCTCGTCGCCCCCGGCGTCAGCAAACGTGGCATCGTGGTCAAGACGCCCGTCAGCCAGGTGGACCTGTATCCGACGATTGCCGAGCTGTGCGGCGTCAAGGCGCCCGACACGCTTCAAGGTCAAAGCCTCGTGCCGATGCTCAAGAACGCGTCATTCATCGGGCGCGGCTGGGCGCTCACGCAGGTCACGCGCGGCGGCCAGAAACGAATCGGCCCCGGCGCCGCCAAGGGGGCGCTTGGCAAGCGATTCTTCGGTTACAGCCTGCGCACGCCGCGCTGGCGTTACACCGAATGGGACGAAGGCCGCGAAGGCGCTGAACTCTACGACCACGAACGTGACTCGAAGGAGATGAACAACCTCGCCGCCGACGCTGCGCACGCCAAAACCGTGGAAACACTTTCCGCGCAACTGCGCGCCGCCGTGAAGAACACGTTCCCGCCCTCCGGCGAAACGCCGCCGCTGCGCGACGGGCTTTGGGCGCCAATGCTGGTCGAGTAGGCCTGAAATCATCGCTTGACGCTGGGAGTTGCAACGGGTAAAAGGAGCGCAACTTACAGCGTCGAGGAGGACGTGTGGGGGGATTGACAATTTCGATGTTTGGCAAATTTCTAAACTATTTTTCCACCGATATCGGAATCGATTTAGGCACCGCGAACACGCTGGTTTATGTGCGTGATCGCGGGATTGTTTTGCGAGAGCCGAGCGTGGTGGCCATCCAGACAGGAACCAGCCACGTCAAGGCGGTGGGAGAGGAGGCGAAGAGGATGTTGGGCCGGACGCCAGGCAACATCACGGCCATCCGCCCCATGAAGGACGGCGTCATCGCCGACTTCGACATCACCGAGGCCATGTTGCGCCATTTCATCCAGAAAGTGCACAACAACCGTTTCGGCATCAAACCGCGCGTCGTCGTGGCGGTCCCCAGCGGCATCACGGAGGTCGAACGCCGGGCCGTCAAGGAAAGCGCCATTCACGCCGGCGCCAGAGACGTCCGTTTGGTTCCCGAACCGATGGCGGCCGCCATCGGCGCGGGGTTGCCCGTCCTCGAACCGGCGGGCAATATGATTGTGGATATCGGCGGCGGCACAACCGAAGTGGCCATCATCAGCTTGGCGGGGATTGTGCTCAGCCGCAGCGTGCGCGTGGCAGGAGACGAATTGGACGAATCCATCGTCCAGTATATGAAACGCGCCTACAACTTGGACATTGGACCCCGCATGTCGGAAGACATCAAGACCAACATCGGTTCAGCCTATCCGCTCGAACATGAGTTGACCATGGAAGTCAAAGGCCGCGACCTCGTCGCCGGGCTTCCAAAAACCTTGACTGTCACCTCCGAGGAAATCCGCGAGTCGCTCCAGGAACCGATCGCGACCATCGTCGAGATCATTCGCAGCACTCTCGAACGTTGCCCGGCGGAATTGTCCGCCGACCTCGTGGACCGCGGCATCGTGCTCGCCGGCGGCGGCGCGCTCATCCGGGGCATTGACAAGCTTCTGTCCGAAGAAACCGGCCTTCCCGTTCATGTGGCCGACGACCCGCTCAGCGCGGTCGCCACCGGCACGGGCGTGGCCTTGGAACACTTCGAGTTGCTGGAAACTTGATCCCGTCCAACGTAGGCCACACGAATCCCCTTCCCCGCTCGCGCAAGTTGAAAAAGACAGGGTTGTAGTTGAAGCGAGAACATTTTGTCATTGTCGGATTGCTGGCACTGGCCTGGGCGCTCCTGCTCGGCCAGCCTACGGCTTTGGGCGCGGGCCTTCGCGTCTTCTTCCTCCGTCTCGCCACCCCGTTCCAGCGCATTGCCGACCTGATTCCCGTCGTCCACTCCCACAATCAACTCGCCGCCGACAACAAGAAACTCCGCGCCGACAACAACACCCTTCGCGCCCAACTCGCCGAGTTGCAACACCAGCGCGCCGAGAACCAACAGCTCCGCGCCCTCCTCCAAATCAAACAGGCCGCCCCGTGGCGCACCGTGGGCGCCCGCGTCATCGGCCGCGACGCCTCGAACTGGTGGAAGAGCATCCAGATTGACCGCGGCACCGACGACGGCGTCCGCCCCGACCAACCCGTCCTCAGCGCCAGCGGCCTCATCGGCAAAACCATTCACGTCACCGCCGGCGAAAGCCGCGTCCTGTTGTTGCTCGACCCGACCTGCAAGGTCGGCGCGCTCCTCGAAACCACGCGCGAACCCGGCATTGTCAGCGGCGCCAACGCCGCCCTCACGCGCGAGCCGCGCCTTCAAATGTCGTTCCTGGACCGCAAGAGCAACGTCAAGGTTGGCGACGCCGTGTACACCTCCGGTCTTGGCGGTGTTTTTCCGCGCGGCATCCTCATTGGCACCGTCACGGAAGCCGACCTCGACCCGCAAGGCTTGTACCAGAACGTCGAACTCAAACCGGCCGCCGATTTCCGACGGTTGGAGGAAGTGATGGTGATCCTCCCATGAACTTCCTCATCATCGCGACCACTGCCCTGCTCCTGACCGCGCTCCAGGCGCGCCTGCCCACCGCTTGGTGGATCGGCGGTTTCCGCTTCGAGTTCCTCCCCGCGCTCGTCGCCTACGGCGCGCTCACTTTCCGCCGTCGCCGCTGGGCCGTCGTGTTGGCTGTCGCAGCCGGGTTTCTCCAGGACGCGCTTTCCGCCGGGCCGTTCGGCAACACCGGGGCCGCGTATGCGCTGGCGGCGCTCCTTCTCGTCACCCTCGGACGCGCCTTCGACCGGGACTCGCTTTGGATGCAAATGCTCGCCGGCGCGATTGCGAGCGCCGGCGCGTCGCTCGCCGCCATCGCCGTCATCGGCGGACAGAACGCTGCGCTGAAACTCCTGTTGCTGGCTGCGGTCAGCGCCGTCATCGCGCCGTTCCTCTTCTTCGTTCTGGACTTCGCCCGATGGAGGTCGCGCCCCGCATGAGCTTTCTCATGACAACCGGCGACATCCCATTTCGCCTCCGCGTCTTCAGCGGCATCGTCGCCGCCGGGTTCCTGCTGTTGCTGCTCGCGTTGTTCCGCACGCAGGTCATCAACGCCGAAATGTACGGCACCCGCGAGCAGGCGCAATCGCTCCGCCGCATCCGCCTCCCGTCCGCGCGCGGCGACATCCTGGACCGCCACGGCGTCTTACTCGCCAACAACCGGCCCAGCTACGACGTCGTCATTTATCTCGACCAACTCCGCATCTCGAAACGCCAGGACATCTATCGTGTCGCCAGTTCCAATCTCGCCGTGCTGGCCGAGGCGATGAAGTTGCCGGTCACGCTGGCCGAACGCGATATCCGGACGCACTACCACAAACGTCGTCCGCTCCCGCTGACGGTCTGGCGCGATTTGCCGCCACCAACGCAAGCGCTGTTTGCCGAGCGCGCCGCGCAATTGCCGGCCATCGAACTCATCGCCACGCCCATCCGCCAATATCCGAACGGCGCGCTCGCGGCCCACCTGCTCGGTTTCGCCGGGCAGGCGGAACAACCGGACGACGAGGAGGGCGACGAATTTTACTATTACCAGGCCGACACCGCCGGCAAACAGGGCATCGAGAAAACCTGCGACGAAGCGCTCCGCGGCGCGCCCGGCGGACGCACCATCCGGGTCAACCCGAGCGGGCGCTCGGTCGGCGAGGTCGGCTACAAGCCCGCCGAACGCGGCGACCGCGTGACGCTGACGATTGACGCCAACATCCAGCGCATCGTCGAGAACGCGCTCGACCACGCGCCGTTGCCCGGTGGCGCGGAGTTGCGCGCGGCGGCCGTCGTCCTCGACCCGCGCACCGGCGAAGTCCTGGCGATGGCGAGCCGCCCGACGTTCGACCCGAACCTGTTCACGCCCGGCGCGCCCGCCGCGGAAGTCGGCTTGGTTCTGCGCAACCCGGCCAGTCCGCTCTTGAACCGCGCCACCGGCGCGCGCTACGCGCCCGGCTCGACGTTCAAGCCGGTGACGCTGCTTGCCGCGCTCGATTCCGGCGCGGTGCGGGCCGGCGACACGTCCGTGTGCAAAGGTTCGCTGCAAATTGGGAATCGGTCGTTTGGTTGCTGGAACCGGCACGGACATGGCCGCGTGGACGCGGCGACAGCCATTCGATGGTCGTGCGATGTCTGGTTCTACGAGAAAGGCATGGCGACGAAAGTGGACGCGATTGCAAGGACCGCGAAGGATTTCGGACTTGGCCAGCCGAGCGGCTACGACGGGGGCGGCGAACTGGCCGGGCTGGTGCCGACCCCGGCGTGGAAACAGGCGCATTACGGCGAACGCTGGTGGGATGCCGACACGGCGCAGTTGTCCATCGGCCAGAGTTTTCTGCTCACCACGCCGCTGCAAATGGCGTGCCTCTGCGCCGCGCTCGCCAACGGCGGAAAGGTATGGAAACCATTCGTCATCCGGCGGATCGCGACAGCCGAAGGCGTGATCGTCAGCGAAACGAAACCGGAACTGCGACGGAGAATTTCTTCGCCGCATTTTGAGTTCGCCCGTCAAACGATGCTGGCGACGGTGCAGGCGACCGACGGCACCGGCCAGCGAGCCGCCGTGCCAGGCGTCAGCGTGGCCGGCAAGACCGGCACGGCGGAAGCCGACATTCGCGTGGACGGCGCCGTGCGGCGCATCAAACGGGTCTGGTTCATCGGGTTTGCGCCGTACGAAGCGCCGCGGGTTGCCGTGGCCGTGCTCTTGGAGCAGGGCGACAGCGGCGGACACACCGCTGCGCCGGTGGTGGGACAGATTTTTGCCGGGATTTTTGGCAAACCAACCGCGCGCGCGGAACGGGGAGGCGTCCATGCCGACTAGCCGTCCCGCACCATTCTTCCAGCGCATGGACTGGCTGTTGTTCGCGGTGATGCTGGCGCTGGCTGTCACGAGCGTCTGTTTTATTTACAGCGCGTCGTACCGGGGGCCGGGACAGCCGATGCCGGCGTTTTACCGGCAACAGATGATCTGGTTCGGCGCGGGACTGGCCGTCTATGTGGCGGTGATGGCAGTGGATTACCGTCGAATTTGCCAATGGGCCACGGTGTGGTATGTGTTGGCCGTGTTGTCGCTGGTCTTGGTGCTGATCATCGGCGTGCAGGTGTATGGCGCGCGCCGCTGGCTCGGCTGGGGACGGCTGGGCATCCAGCCGGCGGAGCTGGCGAAATTGGCGGTGATTGTGACGCTGGCGTATTACCTGTTTCACCGGACACCGGAACAACGGCAGGACTGGAAAACGGTATTGGCGCCCATGATCGTGACGGGAGTGCCGTTGTTGTTGATTTTGGTCGAGCCGGATCTCGGCTCGGCGCTGACATTGGTCCCGATTTTGTTTGCGATGTTGTTCATGGCCGGCGCGCGGGTGAAACACCTGTTGCTGGCCGTGTTGTTGGGTTTGTGCCTCACGCCCGTGGCGTGGTGGCAAATGAAAACGTACCAACGCCAGCGGCTCGCGGTTTTTTTGAATCCAAACCGGGATCCGCTGGGCGCGGGTTGGAACTTGAACCAGTCGTTGATCGCCGTCGGAAGCGGCGGCGTGACGGGCAAGGGGTTCCTGCAGGGAACGCAGAACTCGCTGGGTTACTTGCCGCGCACGGTGGCGCCGAACGATTTTCTGTTCAGCGTGATTGCTGAGGAGAAAGGTTTTGTCGGCGCGGCGTGCGTGGTCGGGTTGTATGCCGTGCTGCTGGGGCGCGGGCTGCGGATTGCAGCCAACGCCCGCGACCGGCTGGGCATGTTGCTGGCGACCGGCATCGTGGCGATGTTATTTTTCCACGTGTTCGTCAACATCGGCATGACCATCGGCCTGATGCCGGTGACGGGCGTGCCGCTGCCGTTGTTGAGCTACGGCGGCTCGTTCGCGCTGGTCAGCATGACGGCGCTGGGATTGTTACAGAACATCTGGATTCACAGGAGAAACTACTGACATGGAAGCGATCAAGAAACTGATACAAAAAGGCGAAGAACTGTTGCTGGGACGGCGAAAGCTGACACACAAGGAAATCGTCGTCAACGCCGAGGCGCTCGAAAACCGCGTCGCGTTGCTGGAACACGGGCAGCTCGAGGAATTCACCATCGAGCGCACCGGCGAGAAACGCATCGTCGCCAGCGTGTTCAAGGGTAAGATCAAAAACCTCGAACCCGGCTTGAAAGCCGCGTTCGTGGACATCGGCTTTGAGAAAAATGCGTTCCTGCATTACTGGGACATCATCCCCGAGTCGCTTGCCGACCGCGTGGACCTCGTCGAGACGCCCAACGCGCCCAAGCGCCCGCAAAAGAAAATCAGCCAGAACGAGATTCCCAAACTCTACCCCCCCGGCTCCGAAGTCATCGTGCAGGTTGTCAAAGGCCCCATCGGCACCAAGGGGCCGCGCATCACCACCAACATCAGCATCCCCGGTCGTTACCTCGTCCTGATGCCGTTCGACCCGTCGCGCGGCATCTCGCGCAAGATTGACAACGACAAGGAACGCCAGCGCCTCAAGAAGATCGTCGCCGAACTGAAACTCCCCGAGAGCATGGGGATCATCGTCCGCACCGTCGGCGAAGGACAGAAGAAGCGATACTTCATCCGCGACCTGGAGTTGCTCCTCCAGACATGGAAACAGGTCGAGGCCAAAATCAAGAATGACCCCGCGCCGAGCTGCGTCTTCCAGGAGCCGGACATCATCGAGCGCACTGTCCGCGATTTTCTCACCGAGGACATTGACCGCATCATCGTGGACAACGAAGTGGCCTACAACCGCATCCGCAGCATGATCGGCCAGATCAGCATCCGCTCGCGCGGCAAAGCCCGCTTCTACAACGAGCCGACACCCATCTTCACCAAGTTCAACGTCGAGCGCCAGATCGAAAGCGCGTTCCGCCGGCAGGTCTGGCTCAAAAGCGGCGGTTACATCTGCATTGACGAGACCGAGGCGCTCGTCTCCATTGACGTCAACACCGGCCGACACAAGAGCCAGAAAGACCTCGACACCACGATCCTCCAGACCAACCTCGAAGCCGCCGAGGAAATCTGCCGTCAAATGCGGTTGCGCAACATCGGCGGCCTGCTCGTCGTGGACTTCATTGACATGCGTCACCGGCGCGACCAGCAACAGGTGCTCCAGAAAATGCGCGAATGCGTCCGCCGCGACAAAGCCAAGACGCGCATCCTGCCGATCTCGCAGCTTGGCCTGCTCGAAATGACCCGGCAACGCCACAGCGAAAGCATGTTCAGCGCCGTCTATGAGGACTGCCCGTACTGCAAAGGCAAAGGCATGGTCAAGAGCGCCCTCTCCATGTCCGTCGAAATCCAGCGCAAGATCAGCGAAGTCCTCCGCCGGCTCCGCGAGAAGGGCCGGCACGACCAGCCGCACATCCGCATCTATGTTCACCCTGAAGTCCTCAACCGGCTGCGGACCGAGGATGAGACGTTGCTCATCGAACTGGAAAAGAACCTGAATGGGAAACTCAGTTTCCGCGCTGATCCTTCCTTCCACTTCGAGCAATTCAAAATCACCGACGCCCTGACCGGCAACGAACTGGAATAATCCGGGCACCTTGAGCACAAATCATTGGGCAACCCGGCGCGGAACGGTCGGTGTATCGTTGCGCAAACGCACCTCCACAATCGTCGTCGCAACGGAAGGATGATGACCAAGTTGGCGATGCTTCGCAGCGGCGGTGGCTGCCCAGCAGTTACCGGATTTGAGGAACGATCGTTCCCCAAATCCGGTAAATTGGGTGAGGTTTCAGCGCTTGGGGAAAGCAGCAGCGGCAGCCGGGAAAGGCGCGCCCTTGCGTGCTTGCCGTCGTTGCGCGCTGCTGTTACCATGGAGCCATGAACGGAACACCCCCCAATACCCAGGACGCCGACCAACTCCGGTTGCTGTCCATCTTTCACTACATCGCGGCCGGGCTGGCGGCGTTGTTTGCCTGCCTCCCGGTCATCCATCTGGTGCTCGGCATCTTCATGGTGGCCTGTCCGGAAAAAATGGGCGGACCGAAGAACCCGCCGCCAGCGTTTCTGGGGTGGTTCTTCATCATCTTCGCAGCCTGTTTTATCGCCGCGGGCTGGGCGTTTGCCGCGTGCCTGTTGGCAGCGGGACGTTGCCTGAGCAAGCACAGGCATTACATGTATTGCATGGTCATGGCCGGCATCGGCTGCATGTTCGTGCCGTTCGGCACCGTGCTGGGCGTGTTCACCATTATCGCCCTGATGCGGCCCTCCGTAAAAGCCTTGTTTGGAGTGCCGACATGAACGAATCCCGTCTCATCGAACTGCTCGACCAAGTGCAGGCAGGCCGGCTGAAAACCGCCGACGCCGTCCGCCAACTGAAATCCCTCGGCACCCATGACCTGAAGTTTGCCCGCGTGGACGGCCATCGCTCCTTGCGCAAAGGCTTTCCCGAAGTCATCTACTCAGAAGGGAAAACACCACTACAAGTCGTCAAGATCGCCCGCGCCATCCTCGCCCACAACGATAACCTGCTCGCCACCCGTTGCGCGCCCGACGTCGTCCGCGCCCTGCGACGCGCCTTTCCGAAGGCCAAGCACCACGCCGAAGCCCGCATCGTCACCGTTACCAAAAAGCCGTTGCCCAAACACCCCGGCACCGTTGCCATCCTCTGCGCCGGCACGACCGACATCCCCGTCGCCGAGGAAGCCGCCGTCACTGCCGACATCATGGGCAACACGGTGAAACGTTTCTACGACATCGGCGTCGCCGGCCTGCACCGGTTGCTGGCCGTCAACGAAGAACTCCTCGCGGCCAACGTCCTCATCGTCGTCGCCGGGATGGAAGGCGCCCTGCCGAGCGTCGTGGGTGGTCTCGTGGACAAGCCTGTCATCGCGGTCCCGACCAGCGTCGGCTACGGCGCCAGTTTCGGCGGCATCGCCGCCCTGCTGGCGATGCTCAACAGTTGCGCCAGTGGCGTGACAGTGGTCAACATCAACAACGGCTTCGGGGCGGGTTACGCGGCGGGCTTGATTAACCGCCTCGCCCCGACGTGAGTGGAAATGAAAATCAGATTGACCTGACGCGGCATCCGCGTAGATTCGTGTCCAGATGAGCACGCAAGAAATCATCAGTGAAGCGTTGCAACTGCCTCGTCCTTCGCGGGCGTTGTTGGCAGAGAAGCTTCTTGAAAGCCTCGATGACGGCGACGACTTTTCGGTAAGTGCAGAGTGGCACACTGAGATCCGACGACGCTGCGATGAATTAGACCGAGGCGTTGTGAAAACGATCCCTGCCGATGAAGTCTTTGCCGAAGCGGAAAAGATTTTGGGATGAACCAGGTCGGCTTCCATCCTGAAGCACGGCAGGAGTTTTGGGAGTCCATCCGTTACTACGAAGCCCAGCAAGCTGGTTTGGCGCGTCACTTCGTTCATTCCGTCCGAGCGGCAGTGAACCGGATCAATCAGTTTCCCGAACTCGCCACTGAAATTGATCCCGGTGTCCGTCAATACCGAATTCAACGCTTTCCCTACGGCCTCATTTATCGAAGTCGTGCCGATCATTTGCAGGTTATCGCAGTCATGCATCTGCATCGAAAACCCGGCTATTGGCGCGAACGACTCAAATGAAATTCCTCCACCTTGATTGTTTTGCCGGCACCGGCGGCGACAGCGTTACCAGTGCTTGACGGGCGAGGCTTGGTAGTCCAGATTGGAGCGCGATGACGAAGACCACACTTGCCGATGCCAAGACACAGCTTGATGCGCTCGTGGATGCTGCGTTGCGAGGCGAACGGGTTGTGATTACGCGCGGATCGAAGCCGGTGGCAGCCATTGTGCCGGCGGATGAAGCACCGGCACTTCGCGTGAGTAATGCCGCCGCCGACTACCTGGCGCACGAAGCCCGTACGGAATTGGAAGACGGCGTTGCCCAAGTCCACGAGTCGCCTGCTGCGTTTGCCGCCACCATCACCAAGCCACGCCGACGCACATGAGAATTGTGCTGTCGCGCCGCATCCAACGTCAACTCGAACACGCTCCAGACGACCTCCGCCTGCAACTCGCCGATGCCGTGAAGGAACTTCCGCTGGCGCTCGGCCAACCCCATCGTCACGCCGGGTTGGGCGTGCGCAAGATTCATCTGCGTGGAGTTTTTGAGTTGCGCCTTGGGCAACGCTGTCGTGTCGTGTTTACTCAACCGGAAAAGGACGTGGTCATGCTTCATCTGATCGGCAATCATGACGACGTACAACGGTTTCTGGATTCCTTTTGATATTCTGCGGCAATGGACATCCGTTGCATTCATCTGGTAGTATTCGTTCCGCATTGGCAGCCAATATGAAACTCCTTTACCTCGATTGTTTTGCTGGGATCAGCGGCGACATGCTGCTGGGGGCGCTGCTTGATCTCGGCGTCCGGGAAGACCATGTCCGGAACGAACTGGCCAAGCTGCCCCTTCACGGCTACCAGATCGAAACGCGCCGCGTCACGAAGCAGCATATCGTCGCCACGAAGTTCGATTGCATCACCGAGCACGAACACGCTCACCGGAGCTACTCGGAGATTGCGGCGATGATCTTCCACAGCAAGTTGCCTGACGGCGTGAAACAACGCGCGACGAACGTGTTTCACTCCCTGGGCGAAGTGGAAGCCAGAATCCACGGCATTCCGCTGGAGAAAGTCCATTTCCACGAGATCGGCGCGGTGGATTCCATTGTGGACATTGTCGGCGTGTGCATCGCGCTGAAAGCGCTTGGTGTGCAGGACGTGCAAGCCGCGCCGCCGCCGCTCGGCTCCGGGTTTGTCGAGACGGCGCACGGCAAGTTCCCCATCCCGGCTCCGGCCACGCTGGAGTTGCTCAAAGGCGTCCCCACCCAATCGTCACCGGAACGTTGCGAACTCGTCACACCCACCGGGGCGGCGCTTCTGGTAGAGTTCTGCAAGAAGTTTGGGCCGATGCCGGCGATGTCAGTCGAGAAGATCGGGTACGGCGCCGGGACGCGGGAATTGGAAAAGACGCCGAATGTGTTGCGCGCCGTGCTGGGGGTTGCCTCGACAAGTGAAGCGGACACCGTCGCGGTGATCGAAGCGAACATTGACGACATGAACCCGCAATGGTTTGGCGATGTGATGGAGCGGTTGCTGGCCGAGGGCGCCTTGGACGCGTTCCTGACGCCGGTGCAGATGAAGAAGAGCCGGCCGGGAACGTTGCTGACGGTGTTGTGCGAGCCGGGCGATGCGGACCGTTTCGCGGAGTTGGTGTTGACGCACACAACGAGTTTCGGCGTGCGCATCCACGAGGCGCGACGGCGGAAGCTGGACCGCGAAATCGTGCGGGTGGCAACGCGGTTCGGTGAGATCGAGGTGAAGATCGGACGATGGAATGGCCAGGTGGTGACGCGGTCGCCCGAATACGAGTCCTGCAAGCGGGCGGCGGCATTGGCGAATGTGCCGGTGCGCGAGGTGTATGACGCGGCGAAGGAGACAACATGATTGACAAGGAACTGTTGGAGATTTTGGCTTGTCCGAAATGCAAGTCGCCGGTGAAACTGGAGGGCGAGAAGATCGTCTGCCAGAACCCGCAGTGTGGATTGAAGTATCCGATCCGTGACGGGATTCCGGTGATGTTGATTGATGAGGCAGAAAAACCGTGAGTGAACCGACGCTGTCGGTCATTGTGCCGGCGTGGAACGAGGAGAAGTGCATTGCCCGGTCCATCCAGTCTTTACGGCGTGCCGGGGCGGTCTATGAGCGCGAGCGGGGCGCGACGGTCGAGATCATCGTGGTGGACAACAACAGCGCTGACCGCACGGGCGCGATTGCCCGTGAGTGCGGCGCGACAGTGGTGTACGAGCCGGTCAACAACATCGGCAAAGCCCGCAACGCGGGCGTGAAGGCGGCGCGCGGCAAGTACATCGCGTTCTGCGACGCCGACAACCAAGTCACGGAGAACCTGCTCGTGCTGGTCCACGATCATCTGGAGAATCCGAAGATCGCCGGGGGCGGGACGTGGATCGAGCCGGAACGGCGAAACTTCAAGATCAGTTTTTTTTATTTTATCTGGGGGATGTACGTCACGTGCAGCCGGGTGGGTGTTGGGATGATGCATTGTCGGAAGGCGGACTTCGAGAGTTTTGGCGGGTTCGACGAGAGCATTTACGCCGCCGAGGACGTGCAACTGGCCTACGACCTGCGGAAGCTGGGCAAACCGCGCGGACAAAACTTCAAGTTGATCCGCAAAGGCTGGATCATCACCTCGACGCGCAAGATTGACCAAACGCCGCTCTGGACGATGCTCGCCAAGTTGATCGGGTTCGGATTCGGCCTCCAGAAGAAGATTCGCAGCAAGGATTACTGCGAACACTGGTACGACAAGGCCGCGCGTTAGGGTTCTTTCTTGCCGCGAACCTTGCCCACGGCACTCCTGGCGGTATCTTGGATTTTTTTCTTCAGGCGATGCGCCCAGACAAAGTCCACGGCCAAGATGCTGAGGCCAATAAAAACCACCACCAAACCGGGTCCCGGCACACCGGGGACGGTCAACACAAGACCTGCAATGAGCAATACAACGCCGGCACTGATGCGGGCGATGCGTTTGGCGTGATGAATGAACCAATCCATTGCGGGCGCAACTTAGGGCAAACCCTGTCCGTTGACAAGCCCGGCAACGCGGACTACGTTGCCCGACAAGAAACAGGAAAGGAAGAAAAACATGACACATCAACTGCCCAAACTGCCGTATGCCCAAGACGCGCTGGAACCGCACATTGACGCCGTCACCGTCGGGATTCATCACGGGAAACACCATCAGACCTACGTGGACAACCTCAACAAACTCATGCCCGGCACCGAGTTTGCCGACGCAACGCTGGAGCAAATCGTCCTCAAAGCCCAAGGCCCCATCTTCAACAATGCCGCCCAAGTCTGGAACCACACGTTCTATTGGGAAGGCATGAAACCCAACGGCGGCGGAGAACCAAAGGGCGAACTGCTTGCCGCTATCGAAAAGTCCTTCAGTAACTTCGCTGGATTCAAAGAGCAACTTAGCAAGATGTCCGTGACCCAATTCGGTTCCGGCTGGGGCTGGCTCGTCCTGAAGAAGGACGGAGTTCTTGCTGTCGTTCAGACCGGCAATGCCGCCAACCCGATGACCGCGGGCGACGTGCCCCTGTTGACGTGCGACGTCTGGGAACACGCCTACTACCTGAAATACCAGAACCGTCGGGCTGACTACGTTACCTCATGGTGGAACACGATCAATTGGGATGCTGTTGCTGCTCGGTTGAATGCAGCGAAGAAGAAATAACCTCCGTATAAGTTCTTGCCAGGCAGGGGCACGGTTGATTGACCGTGCCTCTGTTATTTTGTGGGCTGTTGCGGCTCGTCAGTAATAGCGCTTCGCGGATACGAATGCAACGCCCGGCGAACGCAATAATAGCCTATTCCCAACGCCAGGATCACCGCAGACATTCCGTACAGCATTTCCGCGGTAATCTCCTTGTAATCCACGATGATGACCTTCCGCGAGATAGCGACAATCGCCACAAGAAAAACCACCTCGGCATGGACTGTTCCTTCCCTGAGATATGCCTTGATGCTCTCCAAAAGCTCCAGCCCGATCAATACCATGAGGAAAAAGCCAAACACCTCCTGCATTTTCTTAATATCGAGCAGCAACATCGGGGGTTTCATCAATTCATGAAACAAGATGATCCCCAGTTCAATCGTGGCTACGAACACAGCAAGCATCATCATCCCAATCAATCCGCTGATGATGACACGCTCAAATACCTTCATTAGTTTTTGCATATGCGTTTTCCTAAACTGAGCGATGACAACAGCATTGCACTCTGTTGCATGTCCCTATAGTTATTAGCCAAGCCAGTCAAGGCCGAAAAAGAACCAATATGAACGTCGTCCTGATCGAACCGGAGATCCCGCCGAACACGGGCAACATCGCGCGCCTCTGTGCCGCCACGGGCGCGACGCTGCACCTCGTCGGCCCGCTCGGCTTCCGCCTTGACGACCGCGAACTGAAACGTGCCGGGATGGACTACTGGGAGCACGTTACGTGGAAATACTGGAAGTCGTTCGATGAGTTGCGAGCACAGGCAGGGCCGGAGGCGCGTTTTTTCTACGCCACCACAAAATCACGGCGTCCGTACACGGAGCCGCGTTACTCCTGGGGCGATTACCTCGTCTTTGGACGCGAGACCGCCGGGTTGCCGGTGGCCTTGTTGGAGGCGAATGCTGATACTGCCATCACCATCCCGATGTTCAACCCCCAGGCGCGCAGCCTGAACCTCGCCACCGCCGTCGCCATCGTGCTGTACGAGGCCATGCGTCAGGTCAAAGGATTCACCATACAGAACCCCGACGTGTAGGATTCCGGCATCAGGTCTATTTTGCTTCGAGAAGTTTTGCGATATGCGCCAGCGCGCCGGCGGCGCCGCTGGCGACCAAGGCATTTTCAGCGTTGCCGTGCGAGGAAGAGTCTCGCGTGGAAAGCGTGTCGGCCCGAAGAAGTTCAGCCAAACGTTGCGCCTCGTCGTAATGTTTGCGCGCGGCATCGAAACGTTTGGCGCGGGCTTCTGTGAACGCCTGGACGCAGGCGTCGTAATATGCCACCGTCCGTTCCCCGTAGGTGAAGTTCCGCTCGTCCTCGGCAATGCGTTCCTGGATGCGCGAGGGCAGCGATGTGGACGTGGCCTTTATCAACAGTTGCCGACACTGTTTGCTGTAATCGAGAATTTTGTCCAGTGAAGGAAGGTGCGCGTTGGGGAACAGATCAGTGTCGCCGCGCTCCAAACGCCGGGCCAGACCGTATTTCAATTCCGTCGCGTTGGAGAGCATTTTTTCCAGTGATTCGTAGAACGCGTGCATCGTCTTGGCCGCCGGGCCGTATCGCTTGGCGAAGTAATCCTGCCAGAGCGATTCGCAATCGGTCTGGACATTCCAAAGTTGGCGGGCCATCTGGTAATTGGTCAATGCCTTGTTGCCCCAGTTGCGGCAGGTGACGTGCATGTAATCGAAATGCCGCGCGCCGGCTTTGTAGTAAGCGGAAATATCGTTGGCCATTGTGTGCATGAAGCAGATCGGCAGACATTTGAAGCGCGAGACGTTGTAGTACTCGCCGATGGCAATCTGTCCTTGGTAGTGCCGCTGCGGATCGCGCGCCCAGCCGTCGAGTTGACGGAAATACTTGTTGTTTGGCTCGCAGGACGGGTCGTCGAAGTTGTGCACGTAGCAGCGACGGATCGGATAGAATGTCGCGGCACAGGTCTCGTAGTCGAAGCCAGCCGGCAACGGTTTCGACGCTGGTTCCACCACGTCGGAGTAGGCAAGGAACGTGATCGCGATGGGCCGGTGAATCCGTCCCGCCTGTCGCGCTTTCCTGACTTCTTCGGCGAACCGATGCGTGACGAACAGGTTCCGGTCGGTCGGTGTGCCCTGTGCCTTGCAGTTGTCGCACTCGCACCATTTCCCCGCGTCAAGGAACCAGAACCGCACGATGTCAGCCTCGCGGCACTCGCCGTCCACGAGCGCCTGCACGTAGTTCTTCACGAACTCGCTGGTCGCGTCCGCATTCGAGGTGCAGTAGTTGGTGCCGAACTTCCCTCTGATGCCGGGCGTGCGCTTTCCCTTGACCAACGCGAACCATTCCGGGTGCGCCTCGAAATACTGCGCTGGATTGAGGAACAACTCCAACGCGTCGTGTGACCCATAGACCATGCGGATACCGAGTTTCCGCATCAAACCGCGTTCCTGCTGGGTGACCGTCCAGTAGTTCAACCGGTTGCGCGCCATCCACAACAGGAAGTCCGGGTCGCCGCGATTCTCCCACGCCAGAAAACCGCGCGTGACAAACGACGGTTTCTCGGTGACATCCATGTCCGGGATGCCGGCGATGCGCGGCACTTCCTCGTGGAGTTCGCCCGGCGCGAACCATCGGCAACCGAGCCGATAGAGCAGGTCGTACGCAGCGTAGAGTGTTCCGACGCGGCTTCCGCCGGTGAGCGCCGTTATCCGTCGTCCATTCACGATGCTGCTGCGAATTTGATAACCTTCAACGCCGAGTTCCGGTTGTGTTCCGCCCACGCGAATCACGTCACCGCGCAGCGGTTCACGAGAAGCGATAGCGAAATCATCCGCGCGCCCGGTCATCTTGCGCAAATAGCGTTGAAGTTCCAACGCGGCGAAACACTCGGTGCAGGCATTGTCGTCACTTTGGTCAGCATCCAACCAATTGACACGGTCTTCGGCTTTGGCCGCTTCGACGGCCGAGGCAAAGCGTCCGTGATCAACCATAATTGTCGTCTTACTCCAAACTGCAGTAGCGGCGGCGAGAGCCCAAAAAACCGTCAAGATAGATTTGAGTTTCATAGTATTGATTAGTTGTGGTGTACGGTTGGAATGCGGATCAAGTCGGGCACGTAGCGCCCGTTTCTGTGGACTCGGGACAGCGCATATACGCTGCCGTCTTTGCCCACGGCGATGGAATGAACCAGCCACGGCCATTGTCCGTCGGCGAAAAAGATTGGACCGTGATCGGTGTAGTGGTGCGTCGGAATATCGTAGGTGACAAGGTGCAGGTTTTCCTCGCGTCGTTTGGCATCGCCCGGAAGTGACGGCGGCTTCTGACCAGCGGGGATCGGGCCGCCGGTCAGGTAGTATATGGTTCGCCCATCAGGCCCCAGCGTGAAGGCGAGATAGCCGTAACGGAATCTGTCGTTCATCCCGCGCCGCCGCGAAGGCTCGGACGTGAGCCGCTCCAACAGTTCCACGCGGGGCACACGCGGATCAAACCGGAACAAGTAGCCTGAGTTGCCGTGCACGCCGTAGATCACTTTCTCGGTCGGATGCCAAAAGGCTTGCCGCCAGTTGTACCCCATGTGGCCGGGCTTGGTCGGATCGTAAACGCCAAAGTAATCCTTGCGGAGATTTTCTTCGGCGACCGTATCGAGCGTGTCGCGGTCGTAGCGGTAGCGGAGGATGTCGCCGTCCGAAGTGGTTAAGTAAGCGGAGCCGTCATCCGGGTTAACGACGATGGCACGACAGAGGGTGGAATAGGTCGGTCCTTCACCGGCCTCGCCCCGCCCGGCAATCGGTCCGAAGGTTTTCAGGTTCTTCGTGGCAAGGTCGTACCGTAGGAAATAACCGGTCGGCCATGTCAGGCCATAGAGACGACCACGCCGCACGTCCATTGTCATGCTCAGGATGCCTTCGCCGTGAGGCGCGGAAGCCAGTTTCTGGAATGTTCCCTGTTTCAGGTCATACGACAGAAAATGCCCACCCGGATATGGCTTGTAACCGGGCGGCGGCACCGCCATGCTCTCTTTGGCGCCTTTGTCACCGCCGCCGGGGTTGTAGTAGGCGAGATGCGTCGCAAAAAAAAGCCTGCTTTCATGTTCGACGAAAGTCGCATGGCTTTTTCCTTGAGGAATCGCTTTCAATCCCTTTTCACCACAGGCTTCGGTCAAGTCGCCCACGTGACGGATGCGTTCGGTGGCCGGGTCGAAGGAGAACATCTGACCACCGCGATCAACCGATTCACTGCACAACACGTAATACACGCGACCGTCGCTGCCGACTCCCATGCCGTTCCATGTGTCGTGGTCCATGTCGAAACCCGAGTCGTAGGCGCGCGCGACCAGTTTCTTGGCAATGGGCGGCTTGGCTGCAACAACATCATTCTGCGTCAACGGCGAACCCGCGAGCGTTCCCTCGATGAACTCAATCACGTGCGGCCAACATTCCTTGCCGCAGCGGCCGTGATTGGCGTCCTCGATGACGATGTGACGGATGTTGTTGTGGCCAACGAGTTTCATCATCGAGACGAAGTACAGGTTTTCTTCGGCGCGCATGAGCATGTCCACCCCCCAGCCGCCGGTGATGCAGAGCGTGGGCGGGGCATCGTTGCGGACGTGATACAGTGGCGCAAACCGGTCAATCGTCGGACGGAACTTGCTCGGCTCAATGCCTTGTTCCTTGCGCACAGTCTGATGAGTGATCATTTGTCCGGTCACCGGTATCAGTGCCGCAATGCGATTTGCGTCAATCTCATGCTTCGCCAGATAGCTTGTGTCCAACCCGACCATTGCTGTCAGATAACCACCGGCGGAAATGCCCGTGACGAAAATCTTGCTCGCATCGCCGCCGTGCGACTCGATGTTCTTGAATACCCACGCCAGCGCCGCGGCGGCATCCTCAATATAGACCGGATGCTGCACCTTCGGGTGAAGCCGGTAACTGACGCCGGCCACCGCCCATCCGCGCTCCTTCAACGCCGCCGGGATGGAACGACGGCCGGCGTTGAGGCCGCCGCCGTGATAATAAACCACCGTCGGGAAACCGGTCACCCCGACCGGGAGATACAAATCCAACCGGCACTTTTCGTCGGCGTAATCGGAAGCCGACATCGCAACGTCCGGAAGATAGGCGATGTTTGTATCGAGCCGATACGTGATCTCCTGGGCAAGTCCGAATCCCGTCAGACAGACAAAAGCCGCTGCCACTCCGATCATTCGCAACCAACGCCGCCGCGTGAGATTCACCTTCAATAATGAGACTCTCATTTCAGGAATCCTTCGTTTGTTTCCACCAGCGCGCCCACGTTTCGCGGTCCTTGCCAAACGTGCGTCCGCTGATTTCCTCCAACAACCGTTGCGCGTAGTTCCGCAGTTGGGATTGGTCAGCCTGAAGCAACTCGATCAGCATCGGCAAACCGGACTTGTCGCCCAACTTCGCCAGGACGCGCGCGGCATTGGTGCGAACGCCCCAGTCTTGCTCAAATCCCATGTTCTCGTGACGGAATTCGATGGGCTTGTGGATTTTCAGGTATGGTTTGATGACGCCAACGACGGAGCGGTCCCCTATCCTGCCGAGCGCGACGATGGCAAACGAGGCCAGGTCATGCGGACAGCGTTCCGGCTCGCGAAGCAAGGCCGAGATCGGCCCGACTGCTTCCCTGGCTTGCAGCCGGCCCAGCAGGATGACGGCCGCATAGTACGCCGGCACGGAAGGACGACTCGATGCATTCTCCAGCTTGAACGTAAACGTGCGGTTGTCGCGCCGGGCCAGCACGTCCAACAAGGCGGGGACCGCATCGCGCTGATTCAACATTCCCAACACCAACGCGGCCTCGGTCTGCTTGGCAATGTCCGCGGAATCGAGCAACGGTTTAAGAACGGGCACGGCGCGTTCGCCGGCCAAGTAAAGCTCCACCATGGCGTCGAGTGATTCCTGCGCGCCCAATCGCGCCGCAAGAGCAGAGGGATCAGAACGGCTCACGAGCGGCGTCTTGCGGGGCAAGACGCCAAGCCGCGCCAATTCAGCGCGCAACTCCTCCACTGACACTGACCGCGGTGAAACCCCATTGCGGACAGCCACGGCCGCGGCCACGCCGGCGGCTTCGCCGAGATGTTGCAGGTCGCGCTGCATCCGCGCCCCAATCAACGCATCGTGGCTCGCGGAGTAGGCTTTGCCGACCACGAGAATGTTCTCCACGCCTTTCGGCAACAGACAGCGATAAGGGATCTCGCCGAGAATCGGTTTCCGAAACAACCCCAGAATCGCAATCCAGTCCTGCGCTTGGTCGTCCTGATTGGCCGAGTGCGGGAAATGGCTGTCGTAGTTGGAATACCAAAACGCCACCGTGTCGGGAAACCGGCGATTGTGAATCACGTCGTCGAACGTCAACGTGTAATCGCCGCGAATCCTCCGGCTCTCGCGAATGTTGAGGCTGAGCGCGTAGGACGGGTGGCGCACGTAATATTTCGACAGGTCCTCCGCATCGAGCGAATCGCGCAACGGGCCGTGTTCGGCCTCGTGCTGAAACCCGTCCGCGGCCCGGCCTGTTTCGAACCCGGCGCCCGCAGCCGCCGCGAGGTCAGCGTGGCCGGTCGCGTCCACCACCGTCTGGGCGAGGATGACCTGCCGGCCGGACGCGTTTTCCACCACCACGCCGGTCACGCGATTGCCATCGGCCACGACGCCCGCTCCGAAACTGCGATAGAGAATCTTCACGCCGGCCTGAAGAGCCAGTTCCTCCAACACCCGTTTCTTTTCCTCGCCGGAAAAACTGACTTTTTCCAGGCTGGTCGGGCCGGTGCGCGGTTGCAGGCGAATCTCGTTGTCCACTTCCCCGACCAACGCGCTCTTCCACGGCACGCCCCAGTAGTAGGTCGTCACGCGATTGCTGCTGGTGCCGCCAAGGTTCGGCAGGATTTCCACCAGAACCACTTTCATCTTCCGCCGGGCCGCCGCGATGGCGGCGTACGCGCCAGACGTGCCGCCGCCGACCACCACGACATCGCAACGCGCGGCGACCGGCAATCGTCCGGACGCCTGTCGCAATTTCGGATAACGAACGCCGGTCTGCGGTCCCGACAATAGTTCCTTCACTTGCGAGAGGTCGGACTGTGTCGTGCTGTCCAGCGTTGCAGGGAATCGGCTTGTTTTCCGGGCCGCGCCGGCGGCGATTTTCCCCGCCGCCTCACCGGCGCAAAGCAGCGACGATACGCGCGGATATTCCTCTCCGGGCGCGGCCACCACCAGTCCTTCGACATCTTCGCTGAGCGCCACGCGCCCCCAAATGATTTCCGGACTGACCTCAAACTTTTTCAGGTTCAATCCGCCTCGGAGCATGGCGTTGCGCAGCGCGAAACTCCGGTTGAGCGTGGCCGCTTGCGCGCGCGACCAATCGGCTGCGATATCGCCGGTGCGTTGCACCTTCCATTCCAGCTCCAGATACCGCGCTCCAACCGTCACGACGCAGTCATCCAACTTGGCGCGCGCCAACGCCTGTCGCACATCCTCCGCAGCCGGCTTGGGACTTGCCTCGATGAACCGGCGGACAGTTTGTTCGCTGCGCTGGCCGGTGTCCGTGCGCGCGCCTGCCGCCGCCGCGAGTTGCGCCGTCGGCGTCGCGTCCACCACCGCTTTCGCCACAATAACCTGTCGCCCGGCGTGATTGACGATGACCACGCCGCAAACGCGGTCTCCCTCCAACACCACGCCAGCCGGCATCGAGAAAAACAACACACGGATTCTCGGCTGGGCCGCCACGCGGCTGTGGGTCAAGCTCTTGAAACGCTCCGGAGCCGGCCCGGCGTTCGAGGTGACGCCCTTCGGGGTCAGGGCGCTGAGCAAACTGGAAGCCACCGGATAATCCGCTGATAGTTTGGTTTCGCCCAACACGCAATTCCACGACGCTGTTGCCTCGTGCGCGAGGCAATTCCGGTCTTCGACCAGAATGACCGAGCGACCTTCTTCCGCTGCCCGCAACGCCGCGCTGACGCCGGCCAAGCCGCCACCCGCGACCACCACGTCCGCCTGCGCAATCACCGGCAACTCCCGCGCGCTTTGCTCGATGGCCGGCAGGCTCGACGGCAACCGGTTCAGGCTGCGGATTGGCGGAGCCGACAGAACGCTCGCTTGCGCGATGGCGAAAAACAAGCAGAACAATATCGTCGTTGGCGTCATGATGGGTTCTTTCTCATGGTGTACACTGTCATTCCGTCCGGCGCCGTGCGCGGCCCCGGCAACAGCAAGCTCGCCAACCAGCCGAGCACGATGCAGGCGGTGACGCCGACGGCGGCGTAACACCAGAAACTGGCGAGTTTGTTTGCCGAAATCCAATAGACCAACCCCGCGCTGAGCAGCGCGCCCACCAGCGCGCCGTACCCGTGCGCGCGCCGGCTGAACAGGCCGAGCACAAACAGACCGGAAATCGTGCCGCCAAACAAACCGATCACCGAAAGGAAAGTTTCCCAGAGCGACCGGATATCCGAGCGTGCCAGAATCAGCGCGACCGCCGTCCCGGCCAGGCCGATCACGCCGGTCAGGATTTGCGCGAGACGGAGGCAGGACTTGTCCGTGGCGTGCGGTCGGAACCGGCGATGAAAATCGGTGACGTAAGCCGTGGCGACGCTGTTGAGGCTGCTCGACAACGTGGATTGCGCCGCGGCGAACAACGCCGCCACAATCACGCCGGCCACGCCGGCCGGCATTTCGCGCACGATGAACAACGGGAAGATCGCGTCGTTCTGCATGGCGACATCAAGCCGCTGGGGGTGTTCGCGGTAGAAGACGAACAGCGCCGTGCCGATGGCGAAAAACAACGCCTGTCCCGGCAGACACATCAGCGCGTTGGTCCAAATGGCGCGGCGCGCGCCCCGCTCATCGCGGGTGGTGACATATCGTTGCACCACGTCCTGACTGGCCGTGTACGGAAACAGATTGATGAAGATGCTGCCAAGGATGATGATCCATGCAGCGCCCACCGTGTAATCCCAGCTCCACGGCAAGGTCTGGAAGAATTTGCCGTGTTCGTTGGCAATCGCCACGATCGCAACGGGTCCGCCCTCGACCTTCAACAACACTGTCACCAGCGCCAGCAATGCGCCGCCCATCAGGATAATCGTCTGCGCCGCGTCCACCCAGATGACGGCTTCAATGCCGCCAAACATCGTGTAGATGACGCACATCACGCCCATCAGGATGATCGAGGTGGTCACGTCGAGGTTGCTGACCGTGGCCAACGCCAACGCCGGCAGGTACAGCACAATGGCGATCCGGCCGCATTGAAACAGGATGAATAGCGCACTGGCGATCAAGCGCGTAGCGACGTTGAACCGCCGCTCCAGATATTCGTAGGCGCTGGTGACATTGAGCTTCCGGTAAAACGGCAGATAGACCGCAATCACCAGCGGCGTCAGCAACAGGTACGAATTCGCAACAAAAAAATTCCATCCCACGAGGTACGCCTGCGCGGGAACCGCCATGAACGTGATCGAACTCAACAGCGTCGCAAAGATGCTCAGCCCGGCGGCCCACCACGGCACGCGCTGCGACGCGCGAAAGAAATCCTCGGTCGTCTTGTTCTTGCTCGCAAACGACAACCCAAACAACACCATGCCCACCAGATAGATCGCCAACGTTGCGTAATTCAACCACCCGAATCCGGCCTTGCCGGTGGCCGCAGTGAACGCCCACATCTCCGGTGAACGCACACCGGGCCGCACTTCGCCGCTGGCCACCACGCAGCGGCCTTTCCACCACGTCGTTGGCGCCGTGACGTGCGCCGCCGTCACGCCGCCGACGGGCGCCCACGTGTCGGTGATGACGTGATACGCCAGAATTGTCTTCGGGAATCCCGGATGTTGCTCGATGGGCTGGAATCCCGCCTTCGAACCGTCATCGCCGCCGAGCAGCAACAGATGCGCCTGCCCGGTTGCCGGTGCCGGCGACGGAGCGCCCGCCACCGGGTGCGGCAAATCGGCGATGCGTTTCCAGCCGGATTTGGGGTTGTAGCAGTAGGCGTCCTTGAGATACGCGCGCGCCGGCTTGCCATCCGGCCCGGCGGACAAGTCCACGCCGCCCATCAAATAGAAATTCCCGGCTTGCACACCCGCCGCGGCCAACATCCGCCCCGGCCCCGGCCACGGCGGCAGTTCCTGCCATTGGTTGTTGGCAAACGCAAAAAAAGTCGCCAGCGTGTTGGTCGCGTCTGGTGTTTCCGTTCCGCCGGCGATGTAAATCGTGTCGCCCAACAATGCGCCACAAGCGTTGGCGACCGGGCGCGGCAAGGGCGGCAATCGTTTCACTTCACCGTGGCTGTTCAGCAGGAACACATCGGCGTAATGTCGAACAGCATCGCTGCCGCCAATGCACACAAGGCCATCCTTGGCGGTGATGGAAACGCCGTAGGCCAATGGACGCGGCAGTTTCCCGGCGACACGCCACGACCCGGCAGGGTCGGTCAGGACGTAGGCGGTATCGTGCCAGATTTTCTGTCCACCTTCCCACGGCAAACGGTCAGGGAAGTTGGCGCCACCGGCGACGATGAGCGCGCCACCGCTCACCCCGGCAAACGCGCCCGCCACGCCCAGTTTGTCCGGCAACGGCGGGAGTTGATTCCACGTGAGCAAACTGGCGCCACGGACAGAAGCCACACCCAACAAAAGGCCAACGATGAAGCACCTGAACATGACGCAACCTTACCTTTTTCGTTCTACCGGGTGAAGACAAAAGAGCTTGTCTTTTTCGCTCACTCAACAAATCGAATCGCGTACAGGTCCGCGTCCTTCAACACGAACCGCAACCGCACCGGTTTGCCGGCGAGGCTGCTGACATCAAACGGCAACGCGCGCTCGACAGAGTCGCCGAAGATCGGCTTGCAATCGTCCAGCGCAAAACCGGGAAACGGCTTGCCGTCCACATCCTGAATCTCGACACGAATCTCGCCGGCGGCTGAGGTGGCAAAATTCAGCGTGAGCTTGCTGCCCGTGAATGTCAGCGGCTTGGTGATGAGTTCGCCGCCGGTCATCGGCGCGTTGACGGAGACGAAACCGTCGAGACGCAGCGTGTAGCGGCGCAGTTCGCTGCTGGTGCCGGTCCAGTAGCTTTCGCTGGCGTAAAGCGATAGTTCGTTCGGCGCGCCTTCGAGCGCCGACTTGGTCTCGACGATGTGCCAGCCGATGTATTGATGGCCGTAGTTCCACGTGCCCGGGCGCTCAATGCCGGGACGCAGGAACGCGTCGTTCCAGCGTTTGAACTTCACGCCGTCACGACTGGCCATGAGCAATCCTTCGGTGATCGCCGTGCCGTAGCGCAGGCTGGCTTTCGCGCGCAGCTCGCGATGCTCCAATTCCGGCAACGCCCGCATCGAGTCCGACCAACCGCGCTCGACATAGCGCGCCGGGAAGCCAATGAAGATGTGCGGCGCGCGATGGTACGGTTTGATCTGGTTCGTGTAGAGATGTTCCGACGGCGAGTCCACGTAGGTTAGGTCAGCGTGCGGTCCCCATTTCAGGAAATCCTTCGAGGTCGCCGTACGGATGGCGCGGACTTTGTTCGTGAAAATCCGCCAGTAAGCGCGATACTCCCGGCGCATGGGATCCCAGAACGCGAGGTTCTGTGAATCAAATGCCCCCTCGATGATCACCGGCCCGTCGCTCATCGGCGACCAGTGAATACCATCGGGAGATTTGAACGTCAGCAGACCGCGCGGTTTGCTGGAGCGGATGATGGCCTTGTAACGCGCGTCGGGTGGCGCGTTGGGATTTTCGTCTTTGAACACCGCGGGATGGCCGGGATCGGCGACCGCCGAGCCGGCTTTGCCGGGGACCATGACGATGTTGTTCTTCTTGGAGCCGTTAAACTCGTGCAGGCCAAGTTCCGGTTTGCGCCAATGAATGCCGTCGTCGCTCTCGGCGTAACAGCAGAAAAGCGGATGCGCATCGGTCCTGACCTTGCCCGGCGGCTGCACGTCGAGATGCCACGCCTTGTAATACATCCGGTACAGGTTGCCATCCTTGAAGATACTGTGGTAGCCGCTGCCCGTGCCTTCCCACGGCGCATCGTGCACCAGCGCGATCTCCTGCGACACCGGATGATGCAGCCGCAACTCCGCCTTGCCCGCTAGTTTCTCGATGAGAAAATCGTCCACGAACAACTCACGACGCGAGCCGATGTCTATTGCAGTTGTGCGCTCGGAAGCCTGAACGCGCGCCACCAACGGCAAGACAAGAGCGGCAGTGGCAGATTGCTTGAGAAAATCCCGGCGGGAAAAACAAGATGAGTTCTTCATGCCGTTATTTCATCATGGATTCAACGAATTGCCCAGAAGGAAATCAGCGGTTCAAGGTCGTGACGCCGACGGATCGTCTTGTTGCGCGGCGAGCCAATCGGTGTGGAGTTTTGTCAGGCGCTCGACGATGTCGGGGTGTTGGCGGGCGAGATTGGTTTTCTCGGAGATGTCGGCCACGAGGTTGGAGAGGAACAAGCGTTTGTCTTCAGCGGCGAGGGCGTCGCCGTCGGGTGACCGGAGGTTGCCGATCAGTTTCCAGTCACCTTCGCGCACAGCCCATTGCGGTTGTTTGCCGCCGCCAAGATGCCAGTGCAACACTTTGTGCGGCGTCGGCGCGGCAGCGGAACGGATCACGGGCACGATGCTCTTGCCGTCAATGTCGGTGTTGAGCAGTTTGACGCCGGCGAGTTCGGCAACGGTCGGCATCCAGTCACAGGCGTGGACAATCTGGTTCCGTGCTTCGCCCTGCGGGAGGTGGCCGGGCCATGAGATGATTGCGGGGAGGCGGATGCCGCCTTCGAACAGGCTGAACTTCGCGCCGCGATACGGTCCCGCGCTGCCGCCGCCGAAGTGGGCGCGTTCCTCGGTGGAGTGACCGTTGTCGGATTGGAAGGCGATGATGGTCCGTTGGCGCAAGCCGAGGCCGTCGAGTTTCTTCAGGAGCATCCCGATCCGCTCATCGCACGCGGAGAGAAACGCGGCGTAGAGATTGCGCGGATACGGCAGGTCCTTGTAACGCTCCAGCCATTTGACGTCGCCCTGATACGGGTAGTGCGGCATGTTCAGGGCAAAGTAAATGAAGAACGGGCGTTTCCGATTCTGTTCCATGAACCGCGAGGCTTCTTCCACCATCAGGTCGGGGAAAAACCGTCCCGGATAGTGGACCTCCTGTCCGTTGCGATGGAGGTCATGGAGATTCGCTCCCTGCCAGTAGAAGAAATGCGAGAAATTATCAATGCACCCGCCCATGTGACCGAAGGAGTAATCGAACCCTTGCGCGTTCGGCATCTGGTCCGGCTTATAACCAAGATGCCATTTGCCGATGTGCGCCGTGGCGTAGCCGGCGGCCTTGAACATCTCGGCCATCGTAACCTGCTCGGTCGGCATCCCGTTGCCGCCGGGCTGCGAGCCGGCGTTGTTCGGCAATCCTGCCCGCAACGGATACCGTCCCGTGAGCGACGCCGCGCGCGACGGCGAACAGACCGGCGCGCCTGAGTAGAATTGCGTGAACCGCACCCCGCGCGCCGCGAGTGCGTCCATCGCCGACGTGACCAAGTCCTTCGCCCCGTAGCAACCGGCATCAACTGAACCTTGGTCGTCAGTGACAATGAAAATGACGTTGGGTTTGTTCACATCGGCGGCGTGAAGTGACACCGCCGCCGCCAGCAGCACGACGGCAAGAATTGGGATTTGTTTCATGTTCAACACCTCACGTTTATTCGTAAGCCCGTTTCTCGAAATAGGATAATGAGGCACAGCGCATCAATCCGGCCGGAATCCAGCCGCGCCGGTGACATTCCAAGCCGATCTCCATCAAACGACCTTTCCACGTCGGATGCTCAGCAGCCTGCTGCATCGCGGCGAACCGGGCGCGCGCGTCGCGCTCGGCGAGGTCGCGCGGCGACTCGGATTGCCCCAGCAACCGAGCAACGCGAGCGCCAATCTGCTGGTCCACGAACCGCTCGATGGTTTCGCGGCTCTGCATCGCGAACTCCATCGTCCCGCCCAGCACACCGCCGCTGTTCGTCACGAAATCGGGCAGGCACAACACGCCGCGCGCCTCCAACATCCGCTCCGCCTCCGTCGTGACCGGGTTGTTCGCCCCCGGCGAAATCAACTTGGCCACGATGCGCGCCGCGTTGCCCGCGTGAATGCTGTCGTGGCGGGCGCACGGGCAGAGCACGTCCACGGGCAGTTCGAGCAGCGCGGCGCGATCCAAATGTTCGGCGTCGCGGTATCGCTCGACGAAATCGCTGCCGGTTTGAGCGCACAATTTTTTCATGTCGAGGCCGCGCGGATTGTAGAGCGCGCCGCGCGATGTCGAGACGGCCACGACGCGCACCTGTGCCGCCGCCAGCAGGCCGCCGAGTGAGCCGCCGACTTTCCCGAATCCTTCAATCGCGACGCTGACGCGGGACAAGTCCAGCCCGATGTGCCGGGCGCCCTGTTTGATGCCGGCCATCACCGTCAATGCGGTGTAATAGCCGGAAGCCTCGACGCGCAGTTCGCGGTGTTTGACGGTGACGCCGGCAGTTTCGAGCAGGGCGCGGATGTCGGTGTTGTTGGTGCCCATGTCCGGGTGCGGCGCGTAGCGGCGGCTGCGCAACATCGGCGCGATCTCGCGTCCGAAGGCGAGCAGCCGTTCGCGGCGGAGTTCGGGTGGTGCTTCGGGATCGCCCCGCACGCCAGCTTTCGCGCCGCCTTGTGGCATCGAAAGCCAACCGTATTTCAAGGTCATGGCCCGCGCCAACCCGGCCATCTCGGTCTCCGTAATATCCGGCAACATCCGCAGTCCGCCGCAGCAGCGGCCGGCGATGGTGGAGTCAACAGCAACGTAGCCGAGCACTTCGTTGCGCGGTTTGACGGTGATGATGTCCATCCGTCTAGTCCTCGCGGCCGAACAAGCCGAGCGCCCTGACCAGCTTGGTTTCAATGGGAAAACGGGCGTCCATGTTCCTGACGCGATATTGTGCCACGGGAAGATAGAGTTTGCCCAGTCCGTTGACGAGCGGGTGAACTTTCTTGTACTGGAAATTCGTGCCGAGAAACATCAGCGGGAAGTCAAGCCCAGCAATGAGTTTCTTCGTTTCGGGAACAATCCATGGCGCATCCTTGGGAACGTGCCGGTAGTTCAGCGGCGACCAGTCTTCGAGACGCTGCGGTTCTTTCAGTCCCATCTTGACAGCAAGCTGATACAGCGATGTTCCTGGATACGGCGTGTAGACGTTGAAACTCTTGGCTGCTTTCGGGTTCTCGTCGAGAAGTTGCTCGGCCAGACGGATGCTCTGCGCCAATTCGTCGGGCGTTTCCGTCGGCAGCCCCATCATGAACAGGTACACGGGCAAAAACGGCCGGCCGACGAGTCTGCGAGAGACTTCCAGAACGTGCTCGACGTTGAGGTTTTTCTCGATGAGGTCAAGGACTCGCTGCTTGCCGGATTCGACGCCGGTGGTCAGCCGCTCGACGCCGACGCGGGCGAGAAGGTCAAGAAACTCGTTGTCCATTTTGCGAATAGAATCAATCCGGATGTGGAGCTTGCCAATTCTGATCTTCATGTCGGCGCGCGCGATCAGTGCCATGAGCCGGTGTGCGTGGTCGAGGTTGGTAAACAGATTGTCGTCGGTGAAATTGAACCCGTGGATGCCGTAGTCGCGCATGAGCCGTTTCAACTCCTCGACCACCCGCTCCGGCTGCATGGCGCGCCATTTCCGCTTGTGCACGACGTTGTCGTAACAGAACCCGCATCGAAACGGACAACCGCGACTCGAACAGAAACTCACGTGGTCTGACTTGAAAATCTTTCGCCGGTAGAGGTTGATGTCAACGAGATCGTAGGCCAGCGGCGGCTGGGCGTTCATGTCCACAAAAGGGCGCGCCTCGTTCAATCGGATGCTGCCGTTCTCGCGGTAGCCGATCCCGGCGATTCCTTGCAGCGAGTTGACGTTGGCAAGCGCCTTGACCAGTTCCAGCAGCGTGGCTTCGCCTTCGCCGATCACAACGATGTCCACCAAGGGGTGCTTTAGCGTCTGCTCCGGCAGGATGGTCGGATGAATGCCGCCCCAGACGGTCGGCACATCCGGGTAACGCTCCTTGACCGCTTTGCACGCAGCGAGGGCGCGGATGATCTGCGGTCCCGTCATGCACGAGACGCCGAAACAGACCGGCTTCTCGCGCAACGCCTCCTCAAACTTCCGTTCCCAATCGGGATCGGCGAACTGGTCAACGATCTTCACTTGGAATCCCGCGTGCACCAGTGGCGTGGCCGGGTGGAGCAG
>VHCW01000042.1 GCA_016871575.1 Verrucomicrobiota bacterium | reverse complement strand
CGGTGCGGCAACCGGTCAGCCCGTGGCCGCGCAAACGAAAGTCGAGCAATTCCTACGGAGAGTTCAAATATGAAGTCGCAAACATCACCCGATGAATTCCTTCAAGGCATTGGGGTTAGGGTAGTACCATACTACTTCACGCATCTTCGGGGGCGAGGCCTTACGCGGTGTCACGTAGTTGAAATCAATTATCTGATCCGTATCCAGTTCTCGAACCTCGAGAATCTCCATCATCTCAATCATGTCCTTGTTGTACGCGGTCATGAACGCGGGCATGTCCAGAAGATTTCCGGACTGAGCCCCCGCTTGAGTGAACGATCCCTGCCAGAGGAAATACAACTCATGCGGCCCGTCTCCCGTCTCGAAAGTAATCTCCGTCCAAGCGCTTGGAATGCCTGCCCAGAAGAGGGCGAGACCTAGTCCTGTGACGCGTGCGATGTTACCGAGTTTCATCTTCATGTTTCTCACACTTTCTTTTGACCTAACAGCTCGCTTTGCTGCATTCCACTTAGCATCTTTATGGTGCTATTATGCTTAGCTTCGGACAGGCTATGAAATCCAGCGATACAATCAAGCTTGAAAAGCAAGCGTAGCACGCTGACGCTGCGCTGGGGCAAACAAGTCGGCCGGGGCGGGTAAATGTGAGTCGGCTGGTTCAGAACGCTTCGACTCCGTCGGGAAACCTTTTCACGGACATCATTCTGAGCGAAGCGAAGAATCTCAGACTTCCTTCCGGAGAGATTTCAGAGATTCCTCGCAAGCTCGGAATGACATTCCTGGTTTGATTCTGGCTGCGCCACATTTGGCAACTAAGTTTCGGCAACTGAGTTTACAGTTTACAGCGCCGATGCCCGCCAAGTAGATTACAGGCGCTATGCTGAAACGAGCGTTGATAGGGCTGAGTATCCTTGCTGCCGCGCTTCAGGCGGCGAACAAACCTGCCACGGTAGGCAAGTCCGCCACGGCGGATAAACCAAACATCATCCTCGTGCTGTCGGACGATGTCGGCCTGTCGCGTGTCTCTTGCTACGGAGCCGAGCCGTTCAAGACGCCGCACTTGGACAAGTTGGCCGCCACGGGGCTCCGTTTTGAGCGTTGTTACTCGATGCCGTTGTGCGGGCCGTCGCGCGCGGCGTTGCTGACGGGCAAGTATCCGTTCCGTACCGGCGCAACCAGCAACGGCAACTCCGAGATTAATCCCGCCGTTCACCCGATCATCCCAACCGTTCTTCAGCAAGCCGGCTACGCGACCTGTGCCATCGGCAAACTCGGCCAGAGCGCCCCGGCTGATGACGCCGGGGCAGCGAAACGTCTCGGCTTCGACGAGTCCATGCTCTGGATGGGTCGCGCCACGCCCGACCGTTACTGGAACCCGCGCTACTACCGCAACGGCGAGGTCGTGCAGGGCAAGCCGGAGGAGTTTGGCCCAGACCTAACACACGCGTTCCTTGTGGACTTCATGAAACGTCATCGCAACCGTCCGTTTTTCGTGTATTACTCGGCGGTGCTGTCGCACGGTCCGTTTGTGCGGACGCCGGACAGCAAGGACGACAAGAACCTCGTCGTTGACATGGTCGCTTATCTCGACAAACAAATGGGACTGCTCGTCGCCGATTTGGAGCGACTCAAACTCCGCGACAACACCATCATCCTCTTCACCTCCGACAACGGTCCGTACGGCAATCCTCTCGGCACCATCCGCGGCCAGCCCATGCTCGGCGCCAAATTGGACCTCACGGAAGGCGGTGTCCGCGAGCCGTTGATCGTCAATTGTCCCGGTCGCGTGCCGGCGGGCACGGTCTGCGCCGACTTGACCGACTTCACCGATTTCTTCCCGACGGTACTGGAACTGACCGGAACCAAGCCACCGGAAGGACTCAAGCTCGACGGTCACAGCATCGCGCTGCAAATCCTTGGCAAGCCCGGTCGTCCGCGTCCGTGGGTCTATGCACAAGTCGGGCGCGAGTATTTCATTGCCGACCAGCGTTACAAACTGTACGGCGACGGCAAGTTCGTGGACATCAGCGATTCTCCACTAGCTGAGAAGCCCACCAACGATGCCGAAGCAAAACGGCGATTGCAGGAGGCACTCGACCAACTCCGCGCCGGAGCACAAAGCCAACCGTCACGCCAAGTATTGCGACCGGAGGCCACACCCGATCTGAAGGCTGATGTGCGATTGCTTGTTGAGAAGAAGGTTCTCGCCGATGCCGACTATTGGCTTGCGAACGCTGTCGCCAAGGGACAGGTGGAGGGCGCGCGCGCGGCAGACTTGCTGATCGCGGCGGCCCGGAAATTCAAACCGTCCGACAATCTCAACGCGGCAGTTGACATTTTGAAACAAGAAGGCATCCTCAGTGGCGTGGATTATTGGAAGAAAAACGCCGTCGCCGGCCAGCATTGCAGCGGCGGCAATGTCGCGCGGCTCATCAATAAAATCGCACAAAGAATGAAAGAGATTGGCTCACTATGAAAATCATGTTCACCGTGTTTCTGATTCTGCTTGGCATGGGCACGACGTTGCGGGTGGCAGCGGGCGCGCCGCCGCCCAAATACACGGAAAACGTTACCACCAAGGCCGGCGCCAAGTTGTCCTTCGACATGGTGCTCATCCCCGGCGGGAGCTTTACGATGGGCAGCCCTGCCACCGAAGCAGGCCGCAAGGACCACGAAGGCCCGCAACGAAAGGTGCAAGTAAGCCCCTTTTATCTTTGCACGACCGAGACCACGATCGAGTTGTTCCTCTCCTACTACACGGAATTGACCGCCGGCAAAAAAAAGGCCGAGGAAGGCGAGGACACGGCGATGAATGATTCTGGAATGTCCGCCGACGTGGACGGCGTCACGGGACCGACCGTGGTCTATGGCGACATGACGATGGGTTTTGGCAAGGATTACCCGGCGTTCGGCATGTCATGGATCAATGCCGTGACGTTCTGCAAATGGCTCTCGGAGAAAACCGGCAAGAAATACCGGCTGCCCACCGAGGCGGAATGGGAATACGCCGCGCGCGCCGGGACCGCAACGCCGTTCGGTGAATGCAACGGCCCGGAGCAATTGACGGACGTCGCGTGGTTCAAAACCAATTCCAAGGGCGAGCCGCATCCCGTCGGCAAGAAAAAGCCGAACCCGTGGGGACTCTTCGACATGCGCGGGAACGTCAACGAATGGGTCCATGACTTCTACGCGCCCGATGCCTACCGTGAAGGCGCCGGCGAAACCCCACTCGCGAATCCCACCGGGCCGAAGACGGGCGAAGTGAACGTGGCCCGCGGCGGTTCCCACAGCAGTCCGCCGGACGAGTTGCGCTCGGCGGCAAGAGCCTTCAAGGAAAAAGGCTGGCACATGAACGACCCGCAGATGCCGAAGAGCCGTTGGTGGTTGCCGCAGATAGACATCATCGGTTTCCGGGTCGCCTGCTCACCAGAATGAAATGACCTGGCGGCTGCATTGTCTTGCGGTACTCGTCCTCGCGCTGCCGGCGAGCGCGGCACAGTCAAAGATGCTGGCGTGGACCGGACACACAATGGGCACGACGTACACCGTCAAGATCGCCGGTGCAGCGCCGACCGATGAACTGCTCGCGGAACTGCGCGCCGCCGTGGAACATCGCTTCAACGAAATCAACCGCCAGATGTCGCACTACCTGCCCGACAGTGAGTTGTCCCGGTTCAATCGCAGCACAGCCACCACGCCGGTCAAGGTCTCGGCGGAGTTGGCGCAGGTCACGCGCCGGGCGTTGAAACTGGCGCGCGACTCCAAAGGCGCGTTCGATCCGACGATGGAACCGCTCGTCAATCTCTGGGGCTTCGGTCCCCAGAAACACACCGGCGAAACGCCCGCCGACGCACAGATTCTCGCCGCAAAACGACGGTGCGGCGCGCGACACGTGCGCGTCACGGCTGGCAATGAACTGCAAAAGAGCATTCCCGAGTTGCAACTCAACCTCGGCGCAATTGGCAAGGGCTACGCCGCCGATGAAGCCGCCCGCCTGTTGCGCGAACGCGGCCACACCAATCTGTTCGTGTCCGTGTCCGGCGAAATCGTCGCGCTCGGCGTCCGTCCCGACGGTCGTCCGTGGCAGGTCGGTGTGGAACGACCGCACTACAGTCGCACGCGCAACGCGGAATTGATCGCCGTCGTGCCGTTGTCGGGGCGCGCGTTGTCCACATCGGGCGACACGCACCAGTTTTTTCGCGACTCAAACGGGCGCGTCCGCTCGCACATCCTCGACCCGTCCACCGGTCGGCCGGTGGAACATCACTTGGCGAGCGTGACCGTCATCGCCCCCGACGCGCTGACGGCGGATGGCGCGGCGACGACGTTGTTCGTGCTCGGACTGGAACGCGGCCTGCGCTGGGTGGAGGAGCGTCCGGAACTTGCCGCGTTGTTTGTCATCCGCAATGGAACCGAGCCGTTTCGCCTGGTTCCCAGCCGGCGGTTTCCGCCAAATCTAATGAAAGGAAAAAAACACCATGCAACCCCAAACTAACACCATTTCCCGCCGCGGATTCCTGTCGCAAAGCGGGCGCGTGATCGCCGGCTCGGCGCTGGCCGGGCTTACGTTGCCCAAGGTCCACGCCGGCGAGGACAACACGATCCGCCTGGCGCTCGTCGGCTGCGGCGGACGCGGCGGCGGCGCGGCGGCCAACGCCTTGTCCCAGTCGTCCACATCAGGCCCGACAAAACTGATTGCCATGGCCGACGTGTTTCAAGACCGGATGGCGCGCGCCCACAAGTCGCTCAGCGCGCACTTTGCCGGGCAAATGGACGTGCCGGCCGAACGGCAGTTCATTGGTTTCGATGCTTATCGCAAGGCCATTGACTGCCTGCGGCCGGGCGACGTGATGATCCAGGCCACTCACGCGGCGTTTCGCCCCACGCACCTGAAGTATGCGGTCGAGAAAGGGATCAACGTGTTCATGGAGAAATCCTTTGCGCCCGATCCCGGCGGCACGCACGAAGTTCTTCGCCTGGGCGAGGAAGCCAAGCGCAAGAACTTGAAGATCGGCTGCGGCCTGATGTGCCGGCACTCGGCGGCTCGACAGGCCATGATCCAGAAGATTCGCGACGGCGCGATGGGCGATGTCATTGCGATCCGCGCGTATCGCATGGACGCCGGCGCGCGGATGGGACGGCTCAAGCCCGACGAAAGCGAGCTGCTTCAGCAACTGCGCCGCCCCTATTTTTTCCACTGGGTTTCTTCCGGCTGGTTCATCGAGATGATGATTCACCAAGTGGACGAGTGTTGCTGGATCAAGGATGCGTGGCCGGTTTCCGCCAGGGGGATGGGCGGACGCGAGCCGGCCGGCGACGATTACAGCCAGAACCTGCACACGTACGCCATCGAGTACGCGTTCCCCGACGGCACGACGGCATTCGTCAACAGCCGGAATCAGCCCCGCTGCCAGAATGAATTTGCCACGTGGGTTCACGGCACCAAGTGCGCCGGGCAGTTCTCCGGAAATGTGCATGCCCCGACCGTGCAGTTGTACAAGGACCATCGTTGCGGCAACGACAACGTCTCGTGGCGGCCGGAAAAGGAATCCGTCAGCCCCTACGACGCTGAGTGGGACGCGCTGTTGACGGCGATCCGCCAGAACCGTCCGCACAACGAAATCGAGCGCGCAGCGTACGCGAACCTCGTCTCGATCATGGGGCGCGCCGCGATCCACACGGGCAAAGTCATCACGTGGGACGAGATGTTGGCGTCCAAGTTCAAGTTCTGTCCCAACGTGGATTTCAACCTCGACAGCCCATCACCCGTAAAGGCCGACGCCAATGGCCGTTATCCTCTCCCGGTCCCCGGCCAGTGGACGGAAACATGAACAGACAAACACGGATCGCAGCCGGATTCCTCTCCATTCTCGGTCTTTCAACGCTCGCATCCGCCGGCGCCCCGATCGAGCGTCCGAATCTGGTGCTCATTCTGGCCGATAACTGGTCGTGGCCGCACGCCAGCGCGCTTGGTGATCGAACGGTGTCCACGCCGGCGTTTGACCGGTTGGTCAAGGAAGGTGCGTTGTTCACACACGCCTTCTGTCCGGTACCCTCCTGCACGCCGACGCGCGGAAGCCCGGCTGGGTCGGCACCAGCGCGGCGCGCGAGGTGAAATATCTGGCCGAACTGGCGTCGCTCGTCACGGGCGGCAACCGCGAGGCGTTGCAGACGCAGCCGCCGATTTTCGTTGCCGCCTACTGCACCACGTCGCCGTTGAAAGTGGACACGCGCTCGTGCGAGGTGCTGGAGGAAGCGTTACGCTACGGGTTCCCGGTCAATTTCGCTCCGATGCCCATCCTCGGGGCCACCGCGCCAATGACGCCCGCCGGTGCGGCCATCGTCGCCGCGGCGGAAATCCTCGGCTCCATCACCGCCACGAGCCTGATCAACCCGGACCTCTTTTATTTCGCGACGAGCATCACCGGCGAGATGGACATGAAGACGACGCAGGTTTGCTACTGCACGCCGGCGGCGATCCTGACCGATGTGGCGTTGCATCAACTGTTCCGTCACCGTTACGGCATCGTCCTCAACGTCGAGCCGGGCTACGTCGAGGCGAAAGTCCCCGGCCTCCAGGCGGCGTTCATGAAGACGTATCGGCAGATGGCGTTTGGCGGCGCGGTGAGCCTGCCGCTGGCCATCGGCGCGCTCGACAACGGCGCGGCGTTCTCGCCGACGCAGGCGATGATTGACCTGGACATCAACGAGGCGATCTACCGGTTCCACCGCGGCATCGAGGTCAACGCCGACACGTGCGCGGTGGACTTGATCAACGAGATGCTGTTCTGCGAAAAGGAGACCTATCTGGAAAGCGAACACACCGCGAAACATTTCCGGAACATCGGCTGGAACCCGCAACTGTTCGACCGCAACTACTGCAACCACGCGGAGCCGGCCCCGTGCGGCGACGACAAACTCCTGAAACAAGCCGACGACGCGTGGCGCAAGCTGGTGGCGAGCCAGCCGCCGCCTGCGGTTGAGCCGGCGATGGCGCGAGAGATTGAGCGCATCGTGTCGGCGGCGCGCAAGGACCTGCTCTGTTGATCAAATGCAACTCCTCATCACCCATCTTCTCGCTGCGGTCGCCACCTCCTTGCTGACCGGTGTCACGGTGGAAGACCTCGGCGAAGCGGCGCGCGTCCGCACGCTGGCGTTGCAACAGATTACGCACGACCCGGACGGCCATCACATCGCGTGGGCTGCGTATGAAGCTGAGGACAAGAATGCCCTCGTCGGCGTGCGGCTCGATAACGGTGACGTGATCCGTCTGGAGACGACACACTTTGGCCGCAGCCACATCACGATGACCAAGGCCGCGGATGGAAACCTCTACGCCTACACCGGCAACCCCGGCCATTTCCTGAAGTACGACGTGGTAAAACGCAAATTAACGGACCTCGGCGTGCCGGCCAAGCCCGCGTCCTACTGGATTGGCAGCGCGGTCGGGCCGGACGGGTGTTTCTACGTCGGCACGTATCCGCAGACGACGCTGGTTCGTTGCGACCCGCGCACCGGCAAAGTGGACAGCCTGGGACGGCTCTCCGACGATCCCAAGGAGTGCTACATCATCCACCCGGCCATCAGTGACGACAACGTTGTCTATTGTCCCGTCGGCCTTCATCACCGCGAGTTGTGGGCCGTGGACGCCGTCACCGGCGAGAAAAAACAGATTCTGCCGACGGGGCTGACGAAAGCCCAAGGCGCGCCGAGTGTGTGGATCGGAGACGACGGCCAAGTGTACGGCCGCGCCGGCGGCACGGTGTTTCTGTGCCGGCGCGACGGCATCACGGTCGGCAAAACGAAACCGGCACACCGGCGGACCAACCCGCTGCAGATCGGCGACAAAATCATCGGCAGCATCGGCGACGACGGCCGCCTTGCGATCACCAACGCAAAGACCAAGAGCGTCAGTTTCCTTCAGACGCGCTTCGAGGGATCGCCGCGAAACATCTTCAGCGTGGGCTGCGAACGCGACGGTTGCATCTACGGTGGCACTGTGTTCCCGGCATTCTCGTTCCGCTACGACACACGCACTGGCTGCATGACGAACTTCGGCATCCTCACCAGCGGACCGATTCAGGTCTATGACACCTTGAACCACTCGAAGGGGCTGTTCCTGAGCAGCTACATGCGCGCCAGCGTGGACTTCTTCGACCCGTCGCAGCCCATTCGCAAACCCGACAACCCGCGCCACATCATCACCGTCAACGGCCAGGAACGCCCGGCGCAGTTGGCGCTCGGTCCCGACGCCATGCTCTACAGTGGCACGTGGCCATCCAAAGGCCGGCTCGGCGGCGCGTTGGTGCGTGTGAACCCCGACGATTTCTCGCACAAGACATGGACACAGATCATCACCAATCAAAGCATTCACCGTCTCGTCAGCGTGCCCAAGACGGGAGAGTTGCTGGGCACGTCGAGCATCCACGGCGGTTCCTCGGCGATTCCCACCGAGAAGGAAGCCTGTATTTTCCTCTGGGACTGCAAACAGGAGAAAGTCGTGTTCACGGCGCAACCGCTGCCGGGCACGAAGACCTACGGCGCCGTCGTGCGCGCCGCCAACGGACTCGTGTATGGTGTTGCGGACGGCGGAACCAAGTTCTACGTCTTCGATCCCGTCGCGCGCAAAACCGTCTTCACCGGCGTTCTGCCCGTCAAGGGTCTGCACTACCCGGAACTTGCCGACGAACCGTTCGGCCCGCGCGGCTTGATCTACGGACTCGGTGAGGATGCCATCATCGCGATTGACCCCACCGACCACAGCACCAAAGTCGTCGCGCGCAACCCATCGTTGAAACAAGCCTTCGGCTTCTGCATCACGCACAACGGAATGCTTTACTTCGGCGCCGGTTCACGTCTAATGCGTTGCCAACTTCCGAAACAGGAGTGAGAAGAACAATGAAACACATCCTTTGCATTCTTTTCGTCCTTGCCCACGCCGCATCCGCGCAGATGCTTGTGCCTTCGAAGGACGACACGGCGGCAATCCAGAAAGCCGTGGACAGCGGCACAGGCACGATCCGCTTCTCGCGCGGCACCTACCGGCTCACGCGCACCGTGATCATCGAACTCGACAAGACCGGGTTCACATCGCTCATCGGCGACGGCACGGCGCGCATCGTGATGGCGGGTCCGGGACCGGCGTTCCAGTTTGTCGGCACGCACGAGGGCACGGCGGGACCAAGCAGCTTCAAGCCAAACGTTTGGGAACGCCAGCGCGCGCCGATGGTGGACGGACTCGAAATCGTCGGCGCACATCCCGAAGCCGACGGCATCGAGGCGACGAAGACAATGCACTTGACCATCACCCGCACGACCGTGCGCGAGGCGCGCCACGGCATTCATCTGACCACGCGCAATCGCAACGTCATCATCAGTGATTGCCACATCTACAACAACACCGGCGTCGGCGTGTTTTACGACAACGTTGACCTGCACCAGTCGAACATCATCGGCTGCCACATCAGCTACAACGCCGGCGGCGGGGTCGTGTCGCGCGGCGGCGGCGTCCGCAACCTGCAAATCGGCACGTGCGACATCGAAGGCAACATGTCCACCAACACTCCCCCGACCGCGAACGTTCTGCTCGACTGCACCGGTGGTTCCATCGCCGAGGTGGCGATTGTGGGTTGCACGCTGCAACACACCGGCACCACGCCCGGTTCCGCCAACGTCGTGTTCCTCGGCAAAGGCAAGGACGAGAAGACACAGTGGGGACATCTCGCGATTGCCGACAACATCCTCAGCGACGTACGCGTGAACGTTCACGTCCGTCACGCGCGCGGCGTCGTCATCAGCGGCAATAGTTTCGGGGCCGCCTACGAGCACGATCTATTGGTCGAGGACAGCAGCAACGTTGTCGTCGGCCCGAACAGCTTCGACCGGAACCCGCGCTACTTCACCGGCGAAGCCGCGAAGGCCAACGGCGGCATCGTCTTCGCCAACTGCACGGACTGCACCTTGAGCGGTCTCCGTGTCAACGGCGTGTTGCGCAAGCCTGCCGCCGTGCTGCTGGAGAAGTGCAGCGGCTTCAACATCGGCAACTGCACGATCCTCGACAGCGACGGTGCCGGCCTGTTGCTCCGCGATTTCACCGGCAGCATCGTCACCGGCTGTTTGATCCGCGATAACCGCGCCGACCGGAAACCGGCCCCGTCGTTGCGCATCGAACGCGGCAAAGACAACGTGATCGCCAACAACCTGCTCGCCCACGGCAGCGAACCGGCGCCAAGATAGGAGTCCCATGAACACCACCCGAAGAAACTTCGTCAAAACAACCAGCTTGGCCAGCCTGGCTCTCGCCTGCGGCTGCACCTCCCAGCGGGACAGCAGGCCATCGAGGCGCGCCCACGTCCAGCGTTTCAACATGTCGGGCTACGCTGCGACGGCGCTGGACAAAGTGCGGGTCGCCATCATCGGCCTCGGCCAGCGCGGCCCGGCCCACTTGAACATCCTGCGGCGCATCGAAGGCGTCGAGATCAAGGCGCTCTGCGATATCCGCCCCGAAAAGGCGGCTGCGGCCAGGAAACGTCTGGACGGCACACCACACAACCCCGCGATGTTCACGGGACCGGAAGACTGGAAGAAAGTCTGCGAGCGCGACGACGTTGACCTGGTGTTCGTGACAACGCCCTGGTACATGCACGCGCCGATGGCCGTCTATGCGATGAACCACGGCAAACACGTCGCGTCCGAAGTGCCGGCGGCGGGGAGCATCGAGGAATGCTGGCAGTTGGTGGAGACCGCCGAGCGAACGCGGAAGCATTGCATGATGATGGAGAACGATAGCTACATGGATTTCCAGATCATGACGCTGAACATGGCCCGGCAAGGATTCTTCGGCGACGTGGTGCACGGCGACTGCGCCTACAGCACCAGCAAGATGAAGAACAACTTCAACAAGAACATGTACTGGGACATGTGGTGGCTCAAGCTCTACGGCTCCCGTCGCGGGAACATCTACCCGACGCACGGCCTTGGCCCGGTTGCTCAGGTGATGAACATCAACCGGGGCGACAAGTTCGAGTTCCTCGTCTCCGTCGAGAGCAACGACTTCATGATGCAAGCGCGAGCGAAAGAACTGGCTGCCACGGACGAGTTCTTCAAGCCGTTTGCCGGGAAGACGTATCGCGGCAACATGAACGTCACCACCATCCGCACAACGATGGGACGCACCATCATGCTCCAGCACGACGCCACGTCGCCGTCGCCGCACAACGTCATCCACGGCATCTACGGAACCAAAGGCGCCGCGCTCTACGATCCGCCGCCTCCGAAGCTTGCCACGGGCAATCACAAATGGGTGTCCGAGCAGGAATACAAGGCATTAGTGGAAAAATACACGCCGAGAATCACCCGCAAGATGAGCGAACTCGCCGCTCAGATGAAGGCCGGTCACGGCGGCAGCGACCTGCTCGAAGACTGGCACCTGATTGATTGCCTGCGCAACGGCCTCCCGCTCGACCAGGACGTGTATGACGCGGCGGCGTGGAGCGCGATTGTCCCGTTGAGTGAATGGTCGGTCCTGAATCGTTCCAACTCGATTGATGTCCCCGACTTCACCGCCGGCGCGTGGAAGACCAACAAACCCAACATGGACATCAACCTCGAACGCGGCGGAACCACCAAAGTGCTGGCGTAGGTCTGGCTGGCAGCCCAAGGAGCGGCGCTTTGCAAGCGCCGCAGTGGGGCGGTTGCAAACCGCCCCTCCTTGGAAGCAGAAAACCGATTCCATGACGACAGAGCCAATAATGAAGAACGAACAACGCGGCAGCAAGTGGCTATCACAGCGGCTATGAAACCCTTTCTCCTCACCGCTCTCCTGTTGGCGCCGCTAGCCACGCTCCACGCCGCCGAAACGTCAAAGCCGAACACGCCTCGGCAGGCAAACATCCTTCTCATCGTCGCCGATGATCTTGGGTTCGCCGATCTCTCGTGCTGCGGGGCCAAACAAGTCCAGACGCCGAACCTCGACAAACTCTTTGCACAAGGGATGCGGTTCACGCGGTTCTACTCCAGCAGTTCGCTCTGCTCACCCAGCCGCGCAGCGATGATGACCGGGCGTTACCCAGATCTTGTCGCACCGCCGGGAAACTCGCCGGCAGGCGACACCAAACGCCTCATCGCTTCCGCTGTCACGCTCCCGAACGTGTTGAAGAAGGTCGGCTATCGCACCGCGCTCATCGGGAAATGGCATCTCGGCGAGTCCACGCCAAACCTGCCGACCGAGAACGGCTTCGACGAGTTTCGCGGTTTCACCGGGCCGATGCTCAAGGATTATTTCACCCACGCCCAGCAGAAGGGCACGGCGAAAGGTCTCTGGCACAACGCCACGCCGCTCGCGGTGGAGGGACACGCCACCGACATTTTCACCGGCTGGGCCGTTGACTATATACGGAACAGCGCGGGAACCGACGCGCCGTTCTTTCTCTATCTGCCCTACAACGCCCCCCACTCGCCGCATCAAGCGCCAGCGGACTGGTTGGCACGCGTCCGCACCCGCTTGCCGAACCTGAAAGAAGCTCAGGCGCAATTCATCGCGCAAATCGAACACCTCGACGACAGCATCGGCAAGGTGCTCGCGGCCCTCAAGGCCACCGGCGAAGACAAGCGCACGCTCGTCGTGTTCACCTCCGACAACGGCGGCCGGCCCGGCCTCACGCAGCCGCACGGTTTGCGCGGCGGCAAGAACGATCTCTACGAAGGCGGCATCCGCGTGCCGTGTTGTGCGGTCTGGCCGGGCCGCATCGCGCCGGGGTCGCAGAACGATCGTGTCGTCCTCGGCATGGACTTGTACCCTACCATCTGCGAGGCCGCCGGCGCATCGTACGATTCCACTATCAACGGACGGAGTTTCTTGCAACCGGAGGAAGAGCGCACGCTCCTCTGGACCGTGACCGCCGGCAAGACGGCGGGCAGCGACGCCGGCAAGCCTCTCTATGCTTGCCGTCGTGGCGACTGGAAACTCGTGCAACCCACACCATCGAAGCCGATGGAGCTTTTCAATCTCCGCGATGATCCCGCGGAGAAGAAGCCGCTTCCGTCCAATCACCCGGAGTTCATCCGCCTCCAACAAGAACTGAACAATCATCTCGCACGTGTCAGCAGCCGGTCACGTACTGAAACGGAAACCAAGTAACATGAATTCAAATCGTCAGACTCTCCTGATGTTGTTTGTGGCGTTGGGATCCTTGGCAACAGTCCGGTCTCAAGACGGCGGCATGCAAGAGAAACCGGTTCCGTCGCCAGCGAAGAAGCTGTTTGAGGAAGTGGACGACCTTGAAGATGTTCGCGGCAAGTCGCGCATAACCACCGGCAACGTCAATATCGAGAAGTCGCCGCCGTCGTGGTTCGGCAACCGCATCGGTGTGACGGACGACGTGCTGCCACCATGGACGCCCATCGAGATTGAAGGCGACCGCGCGCGCGTCGTGTTGCGCGAGTATCAGTTGGGTCCTTCCGGTTTGCCGGAGGCCATTACGAGTCGCGGCCTGTCCCTGTTGGCTGCGCCGTCGTCGCTGACGCTGGATGGCGTTGCGGCGACGTGGCAGCGGCGGCTGATTTTCGCCGTGCCGGGCAAAGTGGTCTGGGAAGCGAAGGGACGCTGGCCGGCTGTCCGCGCGACGTTGCGCACGACGCTGGAATATGACGGCATGTTGCGCTACGACCTGACGCTTACGCCTGCCGCAACCGGTAACGCACGGCTGCGCAATCTGGAACTCGCGTTGCCCTATCGCGGCGAGCGCGCCCAGTTCGGCGTAAGTGTGGTTTCGACGAACTTCGCGCCTTATCAGGAAGTGTCCGACATGGAGACCGGGCTGGCGTGGTTCTGCGAATGGGCCAAGGGCTGGCAGATCGGCGCGGCGCCGTGCTTGGAAACGCCACGCGACGGGAACCAGGTAAACTGGAAAGTTCGATTCATCGGCGCGGAAGGCCGCGACTTGACCGGCGCGCTCACGCTGACTTTCGGTTTGCAGGCGCTACCTGTGCGGGAGCTTGATCTGTCCTATCAATACGCCAAGCGCCGCAGCCAAGGTTTGCCCTCGCTCGACAGCAACCAACGTGCGATTAGCGACATCGCCGACAACGCATTGACTTATCCGCGCCTCGATTTGGGAACAATGGAAGCCGGCACACTCATCTTTCATTGCGCTCCCACACTAGGCGAATGTCCGGTGGCGGACTTGGGCGGCAGCCGCGGGCTGCTGAAGGCCATTCGCAACAGCGCGACCAAGTATCAAATCGAGTTCTGGCATGTCGCCGCCTCGGCGGATGCTAAACCGATCGCCCGCTTGGGACCGCTGACGCGCGCCGCCACTTGGTTTCCACTGGCACTCACGTGGCAACGCGCTGGCGAACAGGTGAAGTGCATCTGGCACTCGCGCCAAGCCAATGGAACCGTGCTGGCTGCGACATCAGCCGTGCCGTGGTCGGTCTGGTCGAAGGTCGCAACCAACAGCTTGCGCTTCGGCGGCGTCAAGACGCTCGCAGTGGACGAAATCGCGCTCCATGACCGGGCACTGCCGTCCACGGAAATCACCGCGCGCTGGGATCGCCCACTGAAGGCAGAACCGAGCGCGCGTCTGTTAGACACGCTGGACTGCGTGCGTTTTTCGCGCGGCGGCTACGCCAGTCAGCCGCTGGTCGCGCCACAAGGACAATTCGGCTGGGCCGGTGCGCGCTACGGCGGCGTCTTCGTGAAAACCGTCGAGGGTCGGTTTGGCCGGGGTCTCATGCTGCCGGCGGGAGAGGATCCAAGCGGACTTGATTGGTTTCGTGCCTATGGCGGTGACTTGGTTTATCCGCTCCACGAGACGATGGGGGCTTTGTCCGGTTTCTATGGCACGGAGTTTGTCGCCGATCCCATCTGGCGACGTAGCGTGCAGGCTATACGCGACGCCGGTCTTGGCTTGGTCACCTACGGTGGGTTCGGGTTCAATCGCACGCAAGATTCCGATGTGGCTCCGTATCTGATGGGACTGGTTCGGGAACCGCTCCGCGGCGTGGACCGCAACACCGCGCTCCTCACCTGTGCCGCGGCACCGGGCATGGCTGACTACTATCTGCATTGTTGGAAACAGAGCGTGGATTACTACGGCGTCCGCAGCATGCACGCCGACAACACGTGGCACGTCTGGCCTTGCAGTAACGAGCGGCACGGCTGCGGCTGGCGGGACGAACGCGGCGAACTGCAAGGCCGCACGCCAATCTTCGCCGCCCGTGAACTGGCCAAACGTTTCCGCTGGTTGTTCCATGTTTACCAGAAGGACGGTTTCATCCAGTTACACGCCGGCGCACGCGGTTTCGCGCCAGTGGGTGGTTTTGCCGACCTGCACATGGGCGGCGAAAAAATGGGCTGGACCGGGAAGGCGGAGGACTTGCCCACGCCCGAGACTTGGAATTGCTATCAATACCGGATGGGTGTGCCGGTGGAAATTCTCACCAAGGGTCCCAAGCACGCTTTTGGACCGAACTGGCTCTATATGTACACGCTGCTCTCCGGCATGTCGGTTCGCATGATGGGCAGCCATCTTGACCCAGCCTATTGGTGGACCGATTTGCCGGCGAAAGACACTCAGAAACCGAAGTTGCAATTGAACCGCTATCAACCCTACGCAGTGCGCGGCGGTGTCTCGCAGATTGCACATCCCGGCGCGTTGTGGTGGATGCTTCAGGATGATTTCGACACCCGCTCCGCCAAGTTCCATCCGTTCTGGCGTAGCGCCGAGTTGGTGACGTTGAACAACCCGCAATTGCGCGCGGCGCTCTATGTCCATCCCGGCCGCAACGCGCTGGTGATCGTGTCGAACTTCGGCGCGAAACCGTGCCCGGTGGCAGCGGCGCTGAATCTTCCCAAGCTCGGTCTGGATGGCCGGACACTGACGGCTTGGGACGCCTACACCGATGAAGCGTACGCCGTGGCCGGCGGACAATTACAGCTTGAACTGCTCGCCGCGTCCTACCGCATTCTCCGACTGGAGGCCAAATGAAGTTTCTACGCGCATTGGTCGCAGCACTGGCTGCGCTGGCATTCGCCGGCATTGCTCAAGCCGAGGTCAGCCTGCCGGCCATCTTTGGCAATCACATGGTGCTCCAGCGCGGCATCAAGGTGCCGGTCTGGGGCTGGGCGCAGTTTGGCGAGCGCGTCATCGTGAAGTTCGGCAAACAGGAGAAGCACGCCGCTGTGGACAAGGCCACCGGGCGCTGGATGGTGTTGCTCGACCCGATGGAGGCCGGACAGACAGGCGAACTCATCGTACTCGGCAACGGAAACTCGGTGAAGTTCACGGACGTGATCGTCGGCGATGTGTGGCTTGCGAGCGGGCAATCGAACATGGCGTTCGAGTCGAAGAGCGCCCAGAACTGGGCGGAGGAGGCGAAGCGCGCCGAACTGCCGCAGATTCGTTTCTTCCAAGTCACGCGCACGCTCGCCGCCGCGCCGCAGCAGGATTGCCGTGGGCATTGGGTTGTGTGCGACGCGCGCACCGCCGCCGGGTTTTCGGCCGTGGCGTTTTTCTTCGGACGCGAAATCCACGAGACGCAGAAAACGCCCGTCGGCCTGATTGACACGTCGTGGGGCGCGACGGCGGCGCAGTTGTGGATGAGCGCGGGCGCGATTCACTCGCTTGGACCCGATGACGGCTATCTCGCGCGGTATCGCGATGAGGCGCAGGCTGCGAAGATGCTCGACGCCGTGGACAGCGACTTCGAGGGCCAGTTGCGGGCGCGTCTGCGCCGCGCAGCCGAGTGGAGTGCTGACCAGCGGCACGGCGACGGACGTCTCGATGCGCCCGCCGCAGTCGAGGGTTGGTTCCCGACCTACAAGCGCATGACGTCCGGCGGTTACAGCGCGATGATCGCGCCGCTCGCACCGTTCGCGCTCAAGGGTGTCCTCTGGTATCAGGGCGAGTCAAACGATAATTGGCCGGAGCAATATACCAACGTCATGAAAACGCTCATCGCCGACTGGCGGCGCACGTGGAGCCAGGGCGATTTCCCGTTCCTGTTCGTGCAGCTTGCAAACTTCCGCGAAACCAAAACCGAACCATCCGACAGCGGTTGGGCGCGCATCCGGGAGGCGCAACTTCAAACGCTGAAGGCGCCGAACACGGGCATGGCTGTGGCGATTGATGTCGGCGAGGCAGGCCAGATTCATCCGAAGAACAAGCAGGCCGTCGCTCACCGGCTTGCGCTCAACGCCCGCGCGTTGATCTATGGCGAGAAACTCGAATACTCCGGCCCGATCTGCGAAAGCATGAACGTGGAGGGTTCGAGCATCCGCCTCCGCTTCACGCACACCACCGGCGGTTTGAAGGCGAAGGACGGCAGCGAGTTGAAAGGCTTCGCCATTGCCGGTGAAGATCAAAAGTTCGTTTGGGCCGATGCGAAAGTTGACGGCGAGACGATCATCGTCAGCAGTCCGCGCGTGGCAAAGCCCGTCGCCGTCCGCTATGCGTGGGCCGGCAATCCGATTTGCAATCTCATCAACGGCGCCGGCCTGCCCGCCTCGCCGTTTCGCACGGACACCTGGCCGCTGGCGCAGGAGAAGTGATCCCATGAAACGCATTCTCGCCGTGACAACCCTGCTGCTGGCGCCGCTGGCTGGCATTGTGTCCGCTGGCGTGAAGCTCGATTTCGTGTCCAATATCACGGTGCGCGAGGAAGGACCGTTTGATACGGCGGCGGGGGAACTTCGCGGGACACTGGTCAAGTATCTCAAGCTCGCCCTCGGCCGCGATGAGTTGAACGGGACGGGCGCGCCGGTCGAGTTGGTCGTCCGCACGCGCGCCAGCTACTGGTACCAGCTTCCACCGGGAGCGATTGCCGATGTCCGTGACATGGATGCATTCGAAATCGAGGTGACGTCACAGCCGCGCGCCGTCATCACCATCACCGGCCGGACGCCGGTGGCAACCGGCTACGGGGTGATGGCGTTCCTGGAGGATCATATCGGAGTGCACTGGGCTTTTCCCGGTGAGCTTGGCCTTTGTTTGCCGCCGCGGAAGACTGTTGAACTCAAGGAAGGCCGGTCGGTGGCGCGGCCGTTCGTGGTCGCGCGGGTGATGAGCGGCCTGGCGGCGCGCGACCCGGCGCGAGATCGAAAGCAGCGCCCCACGAGCGGCGTGGCCATGGAGGAGCGCGGGTTCTTCAGCGCCGAGGATTTCTTCAAGAGCATGCGGATGCACCACGAGTCCGTGACGCATAACATGATCCATATTTTCCCCATCGAGGAGAGCCTGGCGAAGCATCCGGAAATTTTCCCGTTGAAGGAGGACGGCCAGCGCTTTGTGCCCGCGACGCGCGCCAAGGGTGAAGGAGCGGGCGGCAACAACAATTTCCAAGCGTGGCACCCGTGCTACACCAATCCCAAGACGCTCGAAGTCGCCATTGCCAAGGGCCGCGCCGCCTACGACGGGAGGCGGTTGTTTTATTCGCTTGGCATCAACGACGGCCAGCGTGTGCAATGCCAGTGCGCCGAATGTCGCCGCGTCGGTTGGCCGCAGAGTTACTATCAGTTTGTCACGCGCGTCGCCGAGGCGTTGCGTGGCAATTACCCGCCTCGCATGGTGGGCGTGCTCGCCTACGGTGACGTGGGCCTTCCGCCGCGCGCCCTCAAGCTGCCGGATAACGTGCTGGTGAATGTCGCCGGCGACCGGCACAGCCTTTGGCATGGGTTGGCGCCGCGGCTCGGCACTTACGAGTACATCTACGGCGCGGGCTACGTGGTGCCGAATCTCCCGTTGGAGATCATCCAGGAAAACTTCCGCTACTACCGCGCGAACCAGCTTCTCCTGTATCGCGCCGAGGCCTATCCGCTGTGGGCCTTTGACGCGCCGAAGCTCTACATCATCCGCCGGCTGTTGTGGAATCCCGAGGACGACGTGCAACGGCTGCTCCGCGAGTTTTGCGACCGCACGTTCGGCGCGGCCGGCAGCGCGATGTATCGTTACTACGTCGCAGCCGGCTCCTGGCGCAAGGACGACGTTCGCCCCGGCGATGTCACGCCGGTCTGGGGCAAGGAGTGGCCATTCAAGGACACCCAGCAGTTTTCCCGTTGCCCGCCCGATTACCACGCGCGGCTCGATGCGGCGTTGCGCGAGGCTGCCGCAGGCACACTCACCGACGCCGAACGCAAACGCCTCGACATGGTCGCGGCCTTCACCGATTTCAGCGCTGTCTTCACCGACATCTGGCGATTCAAGGAAACCGTGTTCAGCGGTGCTGCCGACCTGGCGCGTGCGGCGGAGTTGGGCGCGAAGCTCGCGACGCGAAAAGAAGCAGTGATGGCCCGGCTGCGCGAACACCCGGAGTGGTTCCGCGGCTCCAGTGTCCAGTTCGACACTTTCACCGAGCGCGAATGGCCATTGGTTCCACTGGAACAGCAGTTGCAGACCGCCGTAACCACGGCACGGCATCCGTCGGTTCGATCCGGCGGCGAATCGCCCGCGCTGGCGCGGCGCACCGCGAGCCTGCTGGTGCCGCTCGGACGCAAGGAACATCCGTGGCACAAGCCTGAGCAGACGGTCGCGATGGATTCCACCCGCGGCGTGGCAGAAGGTTTTGGATTCAAGACCGTGACGAACGTGGTGATTCACAGTGACGACGATCCGCGTCGCAACGGCCGGCTCAAGGCCCAATGGCTTCACGCCATCGGCCGCAACCTGCCGACCGACAGCCGTCCGCTCGTGCTCGAAGTCGCCATGAAAGGAGCGGACGGCCTCTTGGAACTTCGAGCTACGGGCAACGGACGGGTTCTGGCCGAGTGCATGGTTCCCTTCGCGACCGGGCCGACAGCGGCCATGCGCCGATTCGTCATTGACCCATCGTCGTTCAGCGGCGCGACGACCGCAAAGGGTGCGCTTCCCAATCTCCAGCTCTATTTTCTCTGGCGTGCCGACCAATCGTCGGCCTGTTTGGAGGGCACGGCCACACTGAAGCCGCTGACCCCATTACCATGAAACAGATCCTCATACTCACTCTCACCGCCCTGCTGCTGTCCCCACTGGCCGCGCTGCATGCTGACGAACCGGTTTCGCTGGCAGCAATCCGCCGCGAGGCGCTGAACTATGCCGATGCGTTGCAGGTGCCGGGCAAACCGATCGGCTGGTATTTCGACCGGCCGGGCAAGACCAATGCGCCGTCGCTCTACGCGTCCTGCGACGTGGCTCACATGCGCACGGTGATGGGCGAGGACTTGCAGAAGACACTGACGCCAACACAACGCAACGCGTGGGCCGACCACATCAACTCCTTCGCTCGGCCCGATGGCACCTACGGCCCCGCGCGGGCGAACCATTCGCCCCAGCACGCCAACGGCATGGTCGTGGGCGCGCTCGGCGTCCTCGGCGGAAAGCAGAAGCATCCTGTGCGGCTCTACGACGCGTTCGATTCCGTGGAGAAAGCCGGCCCGTGGTTGGAGACGGTGGACTGGCGCAAGCAGTGGAGCGGCTCGCATCTGTTCTGGGGCGGAATGCACTGCTTCAGCATGAGCCGCCGCTGCACCGATGCTTGGCGCAACGCCGTTCTCGACTGGCTCGACGCCAATCTCGACCCGCAGACCGGTTGGTGGCGCAAGGGCGTGGCGCACGCCGGGCCGTATGAGCCGTTGGGCGGCGGCGCGCACATCTGGCCGATCTACCAGCACAACAACCGGCGGTTCCCGCTGCCCGAGCGCGTCATTGACAGCATCCTCGCGCTGCAAAAGCCCGACGGCGCGTGGCTGAGCTACGGCAACTACATGGAACTCGACGCTCTCTACGGCCTCGCCTACATGCGTTCGCTCGCGCCGCAGCATCGCCGCGCGGACATCCTCGAAGCCGCGCGCCGGCATGGACGCGGACTGGTCGCGCAGTGGCCGGTGTTCTTCGCGCGCAAACCGGACTTGCACGTCCTGCTAGGCGCGGTGGGCGCTTTCGGCCTGCTGCAACAGTTGCTGACGGAAACCTACACCGACACGGTGAAATGGACCGACATCTTTAGCGATGCGCGTCTGTACCAGACCCAGCGGGTCGAAGCGACTGAAGGAAGTCGCTAAGCTGTTCGTCCCATGATCTGAAACTGGAATCACACACATGAAACCTACCATCACTCTCCTCACCGCCCTGCTGCTGGCACCGCTGACCGCGATGTGCGCTCCGAAACCGTCAGGTGATACCGGTCGGTATCTCAAGATCGTCCGCGCTTACGCCGACTGCATGATCGAGCGCGGGCGGGACACCTACGGCAAGGAGCACTCGCCGCTGTTCGCTGAGGCGCTCGACCGCCGCACGTTGAAGATGCTGGAGGGTGACGCGCTCAAGAAAGCGAAGGCGCTCACTTTCGAGGAATGGCTGATCCGTCCCAACGACCGGATGTTGACCGGGGCGAATCCCATGCATTGCCTGAATCTCTACCAAGTGCTCTACGCGTTGACCGAAATCACCGGCGAGAAACGCTACGCTGCCGAGGCCGATGCCTCGCTGAAGTATTTCTTCGAGCACTGCCAAAGTCCGGTGACGGGATTGCTCTACTGGGGCGAACATGCAGGCTGGGATCTACTGAACGATGTGCCGATCAAATCGCACAGACATGAGTTCTACCGTCCGTGGGTGCTCTGGGAGCGCTGCTGGAATCTGGCGCCGGAGGCTTGCGAGAAATTTGCCCACGGACTCTGGGAGCATCAGATCGGCGACAAGAAGACAGGCCTCTACTCACGCCACGGGGATATCAGCGGCAAGAACCCCATACCGGCCGATGCGCCGTATCCCCGGCATGGCGGTTTTTACATAGAGACGTGGGCTTTCGCCTACAAGAGAACTCAAGACAAGGTTTTCCTGAAAGCGATCGAGACGGTGGTGGACCTGCAGGAGCGGATGCGCCTGAGCGGCGGCATGGTAGTGGGCGGCAACCTCAAAAGCCCCGGCACGCGGAAGGCGCAGGACGTGGGGTTCGCCGTGTCGTTGTGGGAGGCGGCGGCCCTGCTGCCGGAGCCGTTGGCGGCGAAGCTGCGTACCGTGGCCCGCGCCAACGACATCCCCGCCTCCGAGGATGTCGCACCAAAGCTCAAATCGCCAAACCTCTGGTCCGGCGGCTACGGCGGCGCCGGTGGCCAAATCGCCGGCCCGGCGAATCTGCTGTTGCTGCGATATGGGCAGATGAAACCGGAGCAGTATCGCGAGCGCATCCTCGCCGTGGCCGATCTTCATCTCAGCAATCCCGTCAACCTCGACTTTCCGCTGCATCCCGATATCTTCGGCAAGGTGATTTACCTCATGCTCAACGCACACGAGATGACAGGCGATGCCCGTTACCTCGACCGCGCCGACGAACTGGCCCGCAAGGCCGTGGAACTGTTCCTGTCCGATGGCTGTCCATTGCCCAAGGCCACTCACAAACACGATCACTACGAGGCGGTGACCAATGGCGACTCCTTGATGATGTCCCTGCTGCAACTCTGGGCCGCACGCCAAAATCCGCCTAGGAAACTGTCATTGATTTACACCGACCGCTGAACTCATATGAAGTGGCGAAAGTACCATCATGAATAGACCTCGCATTCTCTTCATCCACGCCCTCACCAGCCTATTGCTCGCCCCGCTAGCCGCGCTGCACGCCACTGAGGGCAACTCTTATTTTGGTCTCTCTTCCTTCCAATCCAGACCCACGGGCTTCTTTCGGTTGGCCAAGACACATGAACGCCACCACCTTGTCACACCGGATGGTCACGCCTATCTGGCTCTGGGCATCAATCACCTCGACATGCTTCAGCAACCCGCTGCGAAAGGTCTCCACGTCCGTGGCGATGCGGCGTGGCAAGAGTTTTGGAGCCGGACACTGCGGCCGCAGTTTATTGACTGGAACCTCACCACTCTCGGCTACGGCGCGCCCGCGCCACTGAGAACCAAAGCGCCGTGGTTTGCGACCATCATGCTTGCGGCCATCGAGAAACATCGCTCCGATCCAAAGCGCGACTCTCCCAACGGCTACCATTTCCCCGATGTGTTCGATCCCGCTTGGGTCAAGGACGTCACCGAGCGCATCACGAAGGTCGCCGCTCCTCTCCGCAATAATCCCTTCGTGATCGGCTACTTCTGGACTGACACGCCGACTTGGGACCTGATCAAGACACGCGCCCTGCGCGGCACTGAGTGGGTCAGCGCCTTGCGCGGCCTGCCGCCCGCCGCGCCCGGCCGCCAAGCTTACGCCGCCTTTCTCGAAACATGCTACGCCAATCGCCTCGACGACCTCAACGAGATCTACGGCCTGGCCCTCACTTCGCTCGACCAACTCCGCGACGCCAATCTCACTGCCATCGCCGTGGGCCGCCATGTGGTGCAAGAAGACGATGACGCCTTCCTCGCGCAGATCGCGCGGCGCTTTTACGATGTCGTCGGCAAAGCCCAACGTCAGGCCGACCCGAATCATCTCGTCTTCGGAGATCGCTACCTGGCCGGTGATGCGCCGGAGTCGGTGCTGAAGGCTGCGACGCCCTGGATTGACGCCGTCGCGGTGCAGCCGGGCGATCGTTACTCGCCTCTCTATCCTGCCAGCACACACTTCCCGGAAGCCGATATGGACCGGCTTCACGCAGTCACCGGCAAACCCGTTCTCGTCTGTGATCACACAATCAGTTTTCCCACCGCTGAACATCCGCGCACCATTTTCGAACAGATGCCCAACGAAGCCGCTGCCGCAAAGGCCACCGCCGACTTTCTCCGGGCCACCTTCGCCAAGCCATACATGCTCGGCTACCTCCGCTGCCAATACATTGATCGTCCCGCCAATCACGGACGCGGCCTTCGCCAGGGCATCCTGCGAAGTGACGGCACCCCGCGCGACACCTTTGTGCGCGTCTATCGTGAGGGTTTCGCTACCGCACTGAAACGCCTGAAGGAACTCGCGCCATGAAACACATTCTGGCTTTCACCCTCCTGCTGACTCCGCTAGCCACGCTGCATGCGTTTTCCGTCACCAATTACGGTGCGGTGGGCGATGGGAAGACGCTTTGCACGCAGGCGATACAGAAGACGATTGATGCGTGCGCAGCCGCCGGCGGCGGAACAGTGCGGCTGACTGGCGGCACCTATCTCTCTGGATCACTCGTCCTGAAAAGCCACGTGACGCTGCACGTCGAGCGCGGCGCGACGCTGCTCGGCAGCCCGAATCCGTCGGACTATCCGGAAAACCCGCACGCGTTTCCGTCGCGGTTCACAACGGAGCACGGGCGTTGCAGTCTGATCACGGCGGAAAAGGCCGAGAACGTCGCCATCGAGGGCCGCGGAACGATTGACGGCCAAAGTTGGGGCGCCGAAATGAAGGCGCTCATCGGCAGCATCCGGTCCCGCAAGACGAAGGAAGGCATGAGGCCGCTGGTGCTGCGGTTCAGCGAGTGTCGCAACGTGAAGATCCGCGACATCACCCTGAAACGCTCGGCGTTCTGGATGCAGAACTACCTGGCCTGCGAAGACGTGTTGATCGAGGGCATCACCGTGGAGAACGTCGGGCCGACCAACACAGACGGCCTGGACCTCGACGGCTGCAAGGACGTGCGCATCGCCAACTGCCGGATCATCTCGCGTGACGACTCGCTCTGCCTGAAAAGCACCTCCGACCGGCCGTGCGAGAACGTCGTGGTGACCAACTGCATCCTCAGCAGCCGTTGCAACGCCATCAAGTGCGGCACCGATTCGACAGGCGGTTTCATCAACTTCTCCGTCTCCGATTGCGTGGTGACCAACTCAGGCTGCGGCATCTCCCTCGAATTGGTTGACGGTGGAAAGCTGGAGCGGGTAAGGATTTCCAACATTAACATGCACAGCGTGGCAAATCCCATTTTCGTGCGGCTCGGCAACCGCGGTCGCGGCCAGGAAACACCATCGCCCGGCATCTTGCGAAACGTTATTATCCGCAACGTGCAGGCTGAAGACGTAACGAACCTGACCGGCTGCGCGATCACCGGACTACCGGACCATCCGGTCGAGAACATCACGCTGGACAACATCCGCATCACGTTCAAGGGCGGCGGCATCAGGGAAGACGCATTGCGCGACGTGCCCGAATGGCCTGAGCGGTATCCGGAGTTTTTCATGTTCGCGCCCGAAGGAGTCGAGATGTTCAAGAACCGCGAGGCGGGGCGGCTGCCGGCTTACGGTTTCTGGGTTCGTCACGCGCGCAACGTACGGCTCACGCATCTCGACCTGCGGTTCGCCCAGCCCGACCAGCGTCCCGCCTTGTTCTTCGATGACGCGCAGGACGTAACGGTGTCCAATCTCACCGCGCAAAGCGTCGCGCAAACGCCGGCGCTGATCTGGCTGCGGCAGACCAACGGGGCCTTGATCTCCGGTTGCGCGCCACGTGGCATCTTCGTTAAACTCACCGGCGACCGCAGCCGCAATATTGCGCTCATTGCAAATGATCTCCGAAGCGCAACCAAGCCTGCCGATGTCGCGCCTGAAGTGCCGAAGGACGCGTTGTCGGTCAAATGAGGAATCAACTATGAACACACGACTGCTTCTTACGCTGGGACTGACTTGGGCGGTGGGTGCGATAGCGCAGACAGATGCGAAACGCATTGGCGCATCCATGCTACCAACGGAGATCGAACCGGTTCGCACACCGTTCGCGATGCCACAACCAAAGCGCCCCGTTTTTCCGAAACGAGTCGTCAATATCCGTGACCACGGAGCGGTGAGCGGCGGCAAGACCCTGTGCACGGCGGCGATTAAGCAGGCAATCGAGGCATGCTCCAAAGCAGGTGGTGGACGAGTGCTGGTGCCGGCGGGAACGTGGTTGACCGGGGCGGTTCACTTGAAGAGTAACATTGAATTGCATCTGGAGAAGGATGCCGTGTTGTTGTTCAGCACTGATCCAAAGGACTATCTGCCAGTGGTGTTCACCCGCTGGGCTGGATTCGAATGTTACAACTACTCGCCGCTGGTTTATGCGCGGGATTGCGAGAACATCGCCATCACCGGCCAAGGCACGCTCGCTGGCCAAGGGAAACCCTGGTGGGGATGGCTGGAGCGCCAGAACGATATGGCCGCGCTCTTGCTCGATTATGGCCGACGCGGTGTACCCGTCGCAGATCGGGTCTTCGGCACTCCAGACAAACCACTTCGGCCTCAGTTCATCTCGCCCATCAATTGCCGCAACGTGCTGATCGAGGGCATCTCGCTCGACGCGGGGCCGTTCTGGACCATCCAGTGCATTTACTGCGAGAACGTGATCGTCCGTGGCGTGACCGTCCAGAACGCCGGCCCCCCCAAAGGTCCCAACAATGACGGCATCAACCTCGACTCCTGCCGGAACGCGCTGGTGGAGTATTGCACGCTGGACACCGGCGACGACTGCATCTGCTTGAAATCCGGGCTGAATGAAGACGGCTGGCGCGTGGGCCGCCCCACGGAAAACGTCGTCATCCGCTACTGCCTCACCAAACGCGGCCACGGCGGCGCGGTGATCGGCAGCGACATGTCGGGCGATGTGCGGCACGTGCTGGTCCATGATTGCGTGTACGACGGGACGCTGTACGGGGTGCGCCTGAAAAGCGCACGTGGCCGCGGTGGTGTGGTCGAGGACGTGTGGGTTCGCGGGATTACGATGAAAAACATTTTAGGGAGCGCAGTGTTGATCAACACTTTCTACAAAGCCTGGGCCGTCACGAGTGAAGGCAAAGCCCCGTTGTTTCGCAGAATCCACATTCAGAATGTTTCTTGCGAAGGAGCACGCGCCGCCGTGGAAATCACCGGGCTGCCCGAACAATCCATCGAAAACGTGACGTTGGAGCGCCTCTCGATTTCGGCCAAGACCGGCCTGACTGCCACCGATGTCAATGGACTGGTCATGTCGAACGTGAACATCAAGGCAGCCAGCGGTCCGCCTTTGCAAATGAAAAACTGCCGCAATGTGGTACAAGACAGCAAATGACTCCAAGCCAACATGACCACACGATGTTGCCGGTGGAGATTGTGCTGCACCCATCGTGGTGGCACGCCCACGCCGGTATCAGCTTCGACGAGGACTTCTTCTATCACCCCGCCAAACGTGTCGAGAGCGAACGACGAATGGAATCGGTGCTCCACGAACGATTTGGCCGCCACGGTCTCGGCGCCGACCGCAACCGCGACCTGCCAATCATCGGCGCGGTTCACAACGCCGCCGGCTACTTGCTATCGGAGATGCTCGGCTGCGAAGTCCGCTACCGCGCCGACGCCCCGCCCGACATCATTCCTGCCAATCGCGACCGGCTCGACGTGGATGCTGAAGCGCCATTCCGCAGCGCGACATTCAAACGATTCGAGCGACTGCGCGACACGCTGAAAACACGCTACGGCTACCTGCTCGGCGACATCAATTGGTCTGGCGTCCTCAACCTCGCGCTCGATTTGCGTGGACAGGAGTTGTTCCTCGACATGGCCGACTCGCCGGAGCCGGTCGCAATGGCGTTCCGCAACATTGCCGCCGTCATCGAACGGTTTGCCAACGGTATCGAAGCCGAAACCAGCAGCAGTTCCGTTTCTGTCAACCGCACTGTGCGCCACTTCCGCCAGCCGGTCTGGCTGCACTCGGAATGCTCCAACACGATGATTTCCGCCGAGGACTACGAGCGGCTTGTGTTGCCGATTGACGCGGCGTGGAGCAATCGCCACCGCCCATTCGGCATCCACCACTGCGGCAAAGACCCGCACCGTTTTGCTGCGAGCTATGCAAAGGTGCCGCACTTGGATTTCCTCGATGTCGGCTGGGGCGGCGACATCGCGGAAGTCCGCAAACATCTACCCCACACGTTCCTGAACATCCGTCTTGACCCCGTCGGCATCACACGGCAGACGACGGAGGAGATTCGCGCAACGATCATCCGTTTGGTAAGCCACTCAGCGAACCCGTGGCTGACCGGCGTCTGTTGCATCAACATGGACAACACCGTCACCGACGCGCAAGTCGCAAGCATCTTCGAGACCGTCGAAGACCTCCGTCAGCAATTCACAAAATCGAACATCCCACGGGAGCAACCATGAAACTCCACCCAGCACTCTTGTCCTGCACGCTGTTTCTGCTGTCCCCTGCCAGCCGCGCCGAGGTGCCGCTCGTCATCGAGGGCCAAGCCAGAGCCGTCGTCGTCTTGCCTGCCGCACCTTCGCAGGTTCTGAAGTATGCGGCAGAGGAACTTGTTTATCACGTCGAGAAGGCAACCGGCGCAAAACTGGCCGTCGTAAACCAAGGGCAAGAACCAAAAGGACTCGCACGGGTGTACCTGAGTCCAGCCACTACGAAACTTTCCCCGGATTCGTTCACGTTGCACACGGAAAACAACGCGCTCCACATTGAGGGCCGCGACAGCGATGGCAAGCCGCTCAATCCAGACACGTGGGCGGGAACATTGTTCGGCGTTTATGAACTGCTGGAAAGTGTGATGGGCGTTCGCTGGCTCTGGCCCGGAGAACTCGGCGAGCACGTGCCGGCGACAAAGACCATCATCGTACCCGACACGAACAAGACAGTCTCACCGCAATTGATCATCCGCCGGTTGCGCAGCACGCTGGATGGACGGCCCGGCGCGTCGGGCGGCGACACGTTCTCACCGAAGGCACTGAAGAAAGTGCGTGCTGACCAGGAGAAATGGCTGCGCCGCCAGCGCATGGGACATTCGCGGAAGATGCGCTGGGGACACTCGTTTACGACGTGGTGGGAGCGATACGGCAAGGAGCACCCGGATTGGTTCAACCTGCTCGACGACGGCAAACGCGGCCCCCAATACGGCAATCGCGGCGACCGGACCGCCATGTGCGTCTCGAACCCTGGTTTCCACGCGCAAATCATCGAGAACTGGCTCAAGGCGTGCGCCGCCAGTCCCGACAACAAACCGAACATCAACGGCTGCGAGAACGATGTCTTTGGACGTTGCGTCTGCGACCGCTGCAAGGCGTGGGATGTGCCGCGGCCCGACGAGAAACTCTACCCCGAGCGTTTCAGCAAACACGGAATCGTCTCCGACCGGTACGCGCGTTTCTGGCGGACGCTGCAGGAGATGGCGGCGAAGCACGATCGCGACGTCATTGTCACCGGCTACGCCTACGTCAACTACGCGCCACCGCCTGTGCGTGAGACGCTCAACGACCACGTCTGGATCGGCTTGGTGCCCGACGCATTCTTCCCGCGCACCGAAGTGGAACACCAACAGTGCATCGCGATGTGGCAGGGCTGGGCGAAGACCGGCTGCAAACTGTTTCTCCGTCCGAATTACACGCTCGAAGGTTACTGCATGCCGTTTCTCTACACGCATCAGTTCTCCGACGAGTTCGCCCACCACGCGAAGAACGGCATGATCGCGACCGACTTCGATTCGCTCACTGCGATGTGGGCGACACAAGGACCGCAGACGTATCTGTTTGCCCGTTGGCAGAGTTGTCTCGACAAGAAAGCCGACGATGTGCTGGCGGAGTATTACAACGGCTTCGGCCCGGCGGCGAAGCCGGTGAAGGCGTACTTCGACTACTGGGAGAACTACACGACGACCAACCGCGAGCGATTCAAAGCTGCGCAGGAAAGACTGAAAGCGAACTGGGCGCTTTACCCGCGCATGGCCCACGAGTGTTTCACGGCGGACGCGTTCGCGCGCGGGCGGAAATTGCTCGACGCCGCTGCGAGCGCGGCGAAGAACGACACCGTTGCCGTCGCGCGCGTCGCGTTCCTCGAAAAGGGCCTCACACACGCCGAGAAATGCGTTGCGGCAAGCCGGGCGCGCGCCAGCGGCGAGTTCATGGCGCTTCAAGATGCGCTCTCCGACCTGCGCGCCTATCGCAAGCTGATCGAGAACGACAACGTCGTCAACCTCGCTTACTGCGCATGGGTCGAGTCGCGCGCGTTCGACACGAAAGCCGTTCGTGAAGTTGCCTACAACGGCCAGCCGCTGAAGTCCCTTGCCGAAACGGTTGCGCCGGCGAAACTCGCGCCCGTCTCGCTTCGCGGTAACTTCGGCATGGTTGCATCGCTTGGCACGAACGAAAAATTCCGCGCCACGGTCACCATTCGCAAAGTCGGCAAGGCCAACGTTGAAGTGGCGCGATGGAACCTTTACTCGGCAACGCGGCAAATGCTCGCCAACGGTACTATCGAACCCGGGAAGACGGCCAACATCGAAGTCGCCGTGCCTGCGGGCGGCATCTGCAACCTTGTCTTGAGCACCGTCCGCAACGCCGGGCAAGTCACGCTGCACAACGACCACGCCGTCATCCTCGGCCGCGAACTGGCGTTGCTCGGCGAGAGTGGACGGTTGTGGTTCTACGTGCCGCCGAAGACGAAGGTCTTCACCGTCACGCTCACATCGCCCGGCCCCGGCGAGACGGCGAAACTGACGGTGTTCGATTCGTCCGGCAAGGAAGTCGCCGCCGGTCACACCGGTGAGAAGCTGAAAGTTGATTTCAAAATCCAAGTGCCAGCGGGACAGGACGGCCAGGCGTGGTCGGTTGCGCCGTCGCGAGCGCCCCAGGGGACGATGGAAGATTATTCGATCTCGCTGAGCGACAACCTGCCGCCCTACTGGTCGCAGGCGCCGGACCGGCTGTTAGCGCCCGGTCGGTAACAGTTTACTTCCAACTTCTGAGGACTTCACCGATCACCGGCCAAGCAAGCTCCGGGTAGAACCGATGTTCGCCTTCGGCGGCAAGCAGATGGATGTGACCAGCAACACCAGCGGCTGTGAATGCGCGCTGCGCCAAACGGAAGCCTTCCTCAACGCCTTCGAACCGGGCAATTGCGTCCTTTTTCCCCGCCACAATGAGCAGGTGTCGCGGCGCAATCAGACCGGCGAGGTCGGGCATGTCGGCTGTTTGCAATATGCCGGGCAGATAACCGCACGCGCAATGCGGAAGCGACAGCCATGAATCGGCAAATGTGCAGAACGAGCACGAGACGACCGCCAATCGTATCCGTGGGTCCACGCAGGCCGCGTAAAAGCTGACCGTGCCACCCATTGAGTTGCCCATGCAACCAATGCGGGTCATGTCGAGATCCAGTTGGGTGCCGAGGAAATCAATCGCCCGCATAACGTCCCAGACGCGTTGCCCGGTGATGGGACGTCCCCGCATCAACGCCCGCAGTGACGCATCCTGACAACTGACGCCTTTCTCGGCTCGCAAGCCGAACGCCCGTTGCTCAATGGCCAGAGCCGCCCAACCATTTTGAATTGCCTGCAAGGCAATGTCTCGTCCGCCTTCGATGGATTTCTTTTCCTTCGCTGTTGTGGCTCGACCAAGCGAGATGTGCATTCCCGGCGAGTGTCCTTGCAGGCAAATCATCACCGGGAACGGCGGCTTGCCGTTGCGCGGTCGCAGTAAATAACCGGGCACGGTCTCGCCCGGTTCAGCCTCGAACTCAACCCGCTCAATCCTGTACAAGTTCGTTGGCGGCTCCGGTGTGACCGATGCTTGCGGTGCCTGGCGCGGACTGTCCGGCAACGCAAGGATCTCGATCAGCCGATTGCGCAACGCGGTCTGCCATGCAGTGAAATCCTTGATCGGATCGAATTGCAGCTTGGGCGCTTCGGCTGCTGACGCAACTGACGACAGGAAAAGCGCGAGAAACAAAGCCGTATGGATCATCCTCGACATCAGCGGTTCCGCTTTTTCTTTTCCTGGCGCTTGCCTTGTTTCGTCGCCACCCATTCGTCGCCCTGCTTCACAAACTCGCCTTCTTTCGAGATGTGTTTCACCGGCATTCCGCGGTCAAACCACCAGTGGTCCCGCTCCGCCGTTTGGTCAAAGCGTATCCACTCGGTGATGAAGCCCGCCGCGTCGAACAGTTCGCGGCTGAGCAGTTTGCCGTCGCTATCGTGATACTCACGCTGCACAAGTTTGCCGTTCTCGAATGCGAGCCGGCGAATCGCCTTGCCTTCAGCGTTAAGATCGTGCCGTTGTAGGCGAACGCCGTTGCGATACCATTCCCGGTGAATGACGCCATCGTGGAGATGCACGATCTCGCGGACCGACCGTCCTTCCAGCCAACGGTCGCTCGTCCAAGAAAAGTCCTGCGGCGGCTGTGCCAGCACTTGCAGTTTCGCGGGCTTCTCGACACGCAACGGCAGCGACGGCTCGCTCTCCAAGCCGGACCACTCGACTGCAATGGCCCTATACTCGCCGGGCTGAAGCTCAATGCTCGCGCCAATCGGCAACGGCTTCTCGGTGACCTTGCGCCCGTCGCGAAGCAAATGATAGCCAGCCGTCTCGTAGTGTTCCTCGCCGGGGATGAGTTGGGTCGCGCGCAAATATGGACGGTCGGGTTTGCGAATGACAGTGACATAGACATCGGTCTGACGTTGACGCAGTAATGCTGGGCTTTCATCGCCGATGGACTTGCGCATCGCTGATTGCGCGCCGGGGATTTGCCGCCATTGCGTATCGGTCAGGCAACGCGCTTCGAACGAGGTTACCGGCGCGCCGGGAGTCGCCGGACTTTGCATCGTGTTGTGCAGACTGCGAGTCACCCCTTCAAAGGTGGTTGGAGTTTTTCGACGGTAGCCCAACACCTCGCGCCGCAGAACGAGCGAACCGCTCTCCGGGAACCCCACCGAGGACTTGACTTGCAACACATCGCCACGCAAAGGACTTTCGACGCAGGTCAGCGGGCCGTCCTTGAGGTCGTAGTTGGACACGAAACAGATCTTCGTGCCATCAGGGCTGCCTTTGGGGTCGGCATCGTAAATACCGGAGTCGTCTTTCACCGTCGCTGGGTAACAGATGATCGAAAGCGGCTCAATGAAATGCCGGCCATCGCCGCTACGCAGGTCGGCGACGTTGTGGTCGCCGCAAACGTAGCGGCCACTGCGTCCACAGGGGCTGATGTCACCGACGCCGATGGCCGCAAGAATGTGAACGCTGCTGGGGAACGGTTCGTTCCACCGGCGTCCACGCACGAGGCCGTTGCCGAGCAGCAGAAACTCGCCGTTGCCGATCCAACTCATGTGGCACTGCTGGAGCGTCGGCACGCCCATGCGCTTGTTGCGACCGTCGAGGTCGTAGAACCAGCGCGTCGCGCCGAACGGCTCGCTCTTGTGGTCTTGGCGCGTGAAGAACACAGGGTAACGCGGGTTCGGCAGCAACTGGCTGCCGACGACCTCGCGCAGTTCCTCGACCGCGCCGCCGGGCAGCGCGATACGAACCGTGACGAACTCGGGGGTTTCTCCACGGAAGCGTTTTGCGCCGAGGATCCACCGGTCGTCGTGCGTGGTTTCGCCAAGCGCCTCTACGCCAGCCGCGAGTGTTTTTGTCTTGCCCGTGTCGAGGTCGAGCCAGCGGACTTCGACCACCTGTTCGCGCTTGCCTCTTCCGTCGCCGGTGATGCGAACATAGAAAAGCCAGTTGCGCGTCTTGGCCCAGCGCGGATTGAAACCGCGCTCAAGAAGACGGTCTTCGTTCTTGAGCAAATCGTAGAGATGGACCTCGTCCGCGGCGTCGCCATATCGGCCGTCGAGCAATCCGTAGCGCGTGTAACAGAGATAACGCCCGTCAGGACTCCAGCATTGTGTGTTGTGGTAGTTCGCCCAGTGACGGATTGCCGGTTCGTTGGTGATGCGCCAGACACCGAGGTTGCTGCCGTTGTTCGGCGTCTGAAACACTTCCTTTGCCCCAGCCGCCTGCGCTAGAAGAACCGCGACAATCAACACGCTGTGCTTCATGGTCTCATCACACGCACATAATGGCTCGCGATCTGGCCGGAAGCGAGTTCACGAACGCGGATTTGCCAGACGCCGGGCGAATCGTTGGATGCGAAGTCCAGCTTCAGCGACAACCGGCCACCTGCCGCGCCGTAGTAACCGGTCCACTCCGCGTCGCGGCCACTCGGGTCGCGAATCTCCACGCGCACGGGAATGACGGCGTCAATCGGACGGTACATCTGGTCCACTATGGAAATCCAGCAGGGAACAGATTGGCCGAGTTTGGCTTTGTCGCCGGCTTCGATCAGGACGCCGGCAATCGGTTCATCGGTGACCATGAACACGCGACCCTCGCACGGGCCGAGTTGTGATTGAATCTGCAAACAATTACCGGCGACCGCCGCAGGCACAGCGCAACCGGCGATGAGGTCATACACGAAACCACGCTGGCGCTCCAGCGTCAGTATGCTCTTCGACGGCAGACCGTTCTCCAGAACGAGTCCGAATTGCCCAACGTAATCGCCGAACTCGCGTTTGTCGTTGATGGCAAACAGATAGTCGGTCTTGCCGAACACGCGACAGCGCGTGACGACATCGAGATTCGAGGAGTCGGCATAGTGGCTATATCGTTTGTCCAGCGCCTTGCGCAATTCGTCGGCTTTCACCATCAGCGCGGCACGGTCTTCGTCTGCCTTGCGCGTCCGCGTGTAGCTCTGGATGACGATGTCGGGTTTGATCGCCGGGCAGAGCCGTTCGTCGCCGACGATGATGCCGCCCTTCTTCTGGAACTCCTTTGCCTTCGCCGCGACTGTCGCGGTCAACACGTCGCAGTCGAACATCACCAGCACGCGGAACCCATCGAGGCCGCGCTGCATGACTGTCTCATCATACACAATCTCCGGCTGTAACTGCGCCCACATCAACATCTGATAAGCGTCGCCGCACCACGTGTGGCACCAGCCATATGTGCCGCGCCGCGCGAACATCTGCGACGCGAAGCTCTCCAAGTACGCCACGTCGCTCTTGCGGTCGGGCACCTGCATCAACGCCGGGCCGAGCGGTTCGACGACTTCCTTCACCAGCCGCCGCAGTTCGTGTTGCGTTTGCGGATGGGTGTAGCGGTAGGAACTCTTGCTGCCCTCCACCGGCACGAGCGACTGCCAGCCGTGATACATGATGCCCTGAATCGGTCGCGCCATCTTCGTCCAGAACGCTTCCCGCAGGTGCATCGGCGCAATGGTCGGGAATATCCTGTCCGGGTCAGTATCTTCAAACACTGACTTGACCGCCTTGGTGACTTCGTCGCCTTTCTTGGCCGGCATGGTCTGGTTGCGGTACCAAATGATCTGCGTCATCTTCATCACGCGTTGCGGGTTTGCCGCGCCGCGCGCCATCGCGAACAACTCATCCGTCGCCACGCCAATGCGGATCGGGTCGGGATACGAGTACGTCCACTGCGAGATCACGTCCACTGCGCCGCCGCTGCCATACACGCTCGCCACGCGCACTGCCGGGTCGTGGAACGTCCAGAGATCGTTGCGCCCCGTGGACTTCAGGCCGCGATGCAACTCCGTGTTCAAGATGTTCCATCCGTCGCCCGTCTTCCAATACCACTGGAAGTAGCGGTACAGCGGATGATCGTCCGGGATGACGCGGTCAGCGGGAAAATCCTTCAAGTCCTGATATTTCACGCCCGACTTGGCGGTGACTTCGGCGGGAATATCCGCGCCGGTGGCCTTGCGGTAGGCGGCGCGGTCGTGATCGTGATAACACACCCCGGCCGCGTCGCGCACTTCGGTGTGCAACAATGCCGCCTGCCATGACGGGAACGCGCCATACGTCTGCGCCATCGAGGCGCCGACGTTGTAGCAAAGTTTTTGCACTTCCGGGAACAGCCCGCACACGGCAGCGCGTTCCTCGTTGCTTTTGCCCTTGCGGTCAATGCGCCGAAACTCCTTCTTGCCGGCGGCCCAACGTCCCGGTGACAAGCTCGTACAAATGCCGAAATCGTTTGCAAGCGCGATGTTCAACATCCGTTTGTGTTCCGCCACTTGTTCAGGGTCATCGGCAGCGACCGGCTTGCCCGCCTCGAAAACCAAGCGATCATCCGCGCGCATCCCCAGACAGTGCGTGAATCCGATCTCTTTGAGCCGGGGCAGTTCCTTCAGCACGTTGCCCGCGCCGACGCCCCACATCAATACCGGCATCCGGTGCGGCAACGGACGCGACACGATGGTCACGGGAAATGATTCCTCGCTGGTGTACGGCTTGTCACCCGGGATGTGAATGCTGGCGCGCAGCTTGTATTCGCCGGGCCGCAACGACGCGTCGAAGGGAAACTTGATTGTGTGCGTCGCCCCGGCGTTCAACTCCGGCAATGCAAGTGTCTTTTCAGCGGCGCCTTCAACGGCAAACACCGCCGTCGCGCCTTTGAGCTTCATTTGCTGCAGGTTCGTGACGGTGAACTGCAATTCGGCGGTTTTTTCCATACGGACAAACACATCGCGGTCGGACACCGATGCGAACATGGCGGAGCGAAACTCCAGCACGCCGCTGCAGATGCGCACCTGCGCGATGTAACCGGGGAAACCGTGATAGAGACTGCCAACCCGGTCGCCGATGTGCAGCGCTTGCTTGCCGGCCACGATGCTGCCGCGGTCCGGTTTCGTGGTGCCGCCGAACACCGCGCCGTCCCGGTAAAACCGGCCCTCGCCCGCGCCGTTGTAGGTGAACGCAACGTGATACCACTTCCCCACTTCAAACTGCGCTGACTCCGAGCTGTACGCCGCCGAACTGTCGCCGAACCCCAGCCGCATGACCAAATGGCGCGGCCCACCGCCCTTGCTCGCGGCGCTTAGCACGAACTGGTAGTCAGTGTCCGCCACATATTTCTTGTCGAGCAGGAACGCCTCCGGATAACCTTCCAAGTCCTTCTTCGGCTTGATCCACATCTCAATCGTGAACGCGCCCTTCGGCGTCAACACCGGCTTGTTCGCCACGATGGCCGCGTGTTTCTTGTCGCCAAACGGATGGCCGCGAAACGATTCCAGACACGACCCGAACCTGCCGTCCTTGGCGATGACCGCTCCCTGAAGTTTCAAGTGCAGCTTGTTGGCCGACGAATCGTTCGTCTCCGCGCCTGCCTGAAACTGCCAGAGACCGATCACGTCCTTGCCGTTGGCCGACGCGCCCGTGTAAACGCCCTGCCACGGCTCGCTCAGCCGCGGCGCCGCCATTGATGTCAGAGCAACAGCGACAGCAACGCAGATGACGAAACACTTCATAACGACCTCCTTACTTGCCGAGTTGCGACTTGATGCTGGCGACAACCTGCTCCGCGAGCTTCTTCGAGCCGTCCGCGTGGAAATGCACGTTCTTCGGAAGCTGAATCTCGGAGAGTCGCTTCGTTGCGAAAGCGTGGAGATCATCAATGGCGACGCCATTTTCCTTCATAATCTTCGCCGCGACCTTATTGTATTCCAGCTCGGTCCCCTTCACGCGCCCGTCGCAACCCTCCGGCACCGGCGTCGTGCTGCACCAGATCAACTTCGCGCCCGTCTTCTTCAGGCGCGCGACCAGTTCGCGAAGGTTCTTCTCATAAACCGGCAGCGGATTGACCTGTTTACCTTTGTCGGGCGTGGTGAGTTTCTTGTTCTCGTCGAGATACTTCAAATCGTGCAGGCCCCAGTTGAAATGGATCACGTCCCACTTGCCCGTGCCGAGCCATTCGTCGAGCGATTGGAGTCCCTTCGTGGTGTCGCCGCAGTTCGTCGGAGGCCGGTGGACATTGGCCACGCCCTTGAGAAGCTCGCGAACGGCCACGGTGTACCCCATCGAGATCGAATCGCCAATGAGCATCACGCGCGGCAACCCGGCGACATCCTCGACCTTCTCCAACGAAGGACTTGGTTTCCGTGCCCGGCTCGTCTTGGTGGACTTGTCAGCGGCGGTGAGAGTGAGTGGCAACAACGCAACAATGGCGAGAGCGATAAGGCAACGTTTCATAGTGGCGCGAGATTGTCACAACCCCGACGGCAAGGCAAGCCTGCGGCAACAAGCATTGTCAATCGCTCTGGCCATCCCCCCATACCCTTCGTGCTTATTTCGCTTATTTCACTGAAACAATTGTTTCAGCGTTGTAAGCGGAAAAGGTAGTCGCGGGCTTCATGCCCGCGCGCGCCTGAAGCAAGCTAGCGTTCCGGTTTGTTCCGGAAGAACAAATATCGAAGCTAACAGAAACGACCGCTTCACTTGCCGTGCATTGCTTGGTATAAGTTCGACCGTGAACACGACCGCTCGAACCGCTGTCATCCGCTTCGGAGCGAGAGGGCGGTTGGTAATTCCTCGTTGGCTGCGCAGGGAGTTTGAGATTGACGAGGGAACGCGGGCGCAGGTGTACGTCGAAGGCGACCACATTGTCCTGAAGCCGATCACCCCGAAATACCTGAAGACGCTGCGCGGCTCACTCAAGGGCACCGGCGTCCTGAAGGCCCTGATGGATGACCGCAAACGGGAACGGGAGCTTTAGCCCATTTGTTTCACCGTACGAAAGGTTGTGATGGTTTTTCGATTTGATTGAGGCTCTGAACCCTCTGCCCAAGAGTCATCAGCAGTTTCAAAGGACGACGGCCTCTGCGGAGGCCGCGTCGGGCGGG
>VHCW01000041.1 GCA_016871575.1 Verrucomicrobiota bacterium | reverse complement strand
CGGGACGCGCTAATCCAAGCTGCGCTACGCCCCGACAAATCTTCTTTCTGTCATGCCGGATTTGAACCGGCGACCTTCCCGACTCATGTCGGGACGCGCTAATCCAAGCTGCGCTACGCCCCGACAAATCTTCTTTCTGTCATGCCGGATTTGAACCGGCGACCTTCCCGACTCATGTCGGGACGCGCTAATCCAAGCTGCGCTACGCCCCGACAACCGGTTTAGAAAATATCACGACACCACCAGCTTGACCACGACAAGTTTGCCGGCTTTCAGGATTTGTCCGGGCCGGACGGTCACGCGAGCTTTGGGGTCGGTGATTTTGTTGCCATCAAGGCTGACACCGCCTTGTTCGATGAGCCGGCGCATGTCGCTGCGGCTTTTGAATCTGCCGGTCTTTTCGACGAGGTCGAGCAGTCCGATGTCGCCAGAAACAACAAGGGTATCGGCAGTTTCGCTGTAGTCTTTTTTGGAAAACTTTTGCTCAAACTCGGCGCGAGCGGCAGCGGCAGCGGCGCGTCCGTGGTACTGCTCAACGAGGGCGTGGGCGAGTGTCTTCTTGGCTTCCATCGGGTGTTCGTGCGCGATGGGGCGAGCCAGGAGGAGCGTGTACCAGCGCGGCATCATGGCGTCGCTGATGGACATGGTTTTGCCAAACATGTCGGCGGGCGATTCGGTGAGGCCGATGTAATTGCCTTTGCTCTTGGACATTTTCTCGACGCCGTCGAGACCTTCGAGGATGGGCATGATGAGGACAACTTGCGGTTGTTGGCCGGCGTCCTTCTGGAGGTCGCGTCCGACGAGGTTGTTGAAGGTCTGGTCGGTGCCGCCGAGTTCGACGTCGGAGCGGATGACGACCGAGTCGTGGCCCTGCATGAGCGGGTAGAGAAACTCGTGGATGCCGATGGGAACGTCAGCCTTGTAGCGCGTCTCGAAGGTGTCGCGCTCCAGCATCCGGGCGACCGTCATCTGGCTGGCGAGGCGAATGGTGTCGGCGAGGTTCATCTGGGCGAGCCATTCGCTGTTGAAATGGATTTCCAGCTTGTCCGGCGACATGTCGAGGATTTTGCCGGCCTGCTGGAAATAGGTGTCGGCGTTGCGCTTGATCTGGTCGGCGCCGAGCATGGGGCGGGTTTTGTTCTGGCCGGTGGGGTCGCCGATGAGGGCGGTGTAATCACCGATGATGAAGATGGCTTTGTGGCCGAGGTCTTGAAACTGGCGCATCTTCCGGAGCACAACGCTGTGGCCGAGATGAAGGTCGGGGGCCGTCGGGTCGCAGCCGAGTTTGACGCGCAGCGGGCGGCCGGCGGCGAGTTTCTGGCGAAGTTCGTCGCGGGTGTAGAGTTTTTCGACACCTTGTTCGAGGAGTTGAAGTTGTTCGTCTGCTGATTTCATAAACGTAAACCCCGACACACCGAAGTGTGTCGGGGTTGTACAGGATTTGGGAGGATTTGCCTACTGGTTTTTCTCGTCCTTCTCGTCCTCGGCCCGCTCGAAGGCGTGTTCGAGGTCCACGATGGCTTCGCCGGGGCGAAGGGCGTCCTCGAACATCCGTTTTTCGGCTTCGAGTTGTTCGTTGGAGTATGCGGCGGCTTTGATGCTGAGGCCGATGCGGCGCTCGTGGGAGTCCACCTTGATGACGCGGGCGTTGACTTCCTGGCCGACCTTGAGGGCGTCCTTGATTTTCTCGATGCGATCTTCGCTGATCTGGCTGATGTGAACGAGGCCCTCGAGTTTGTCGGGCAATTCGATGAAGGCGCCGAAGCTGGTGAGCTTGACCACCTTGCCTTTGATCAGGTCACCGATGCGGTAGCGTTGTTCAATGCTGCGCCACGGATCGGTTTCGAGTTGTTTGATGCCAAGCGACATCCGCTGGTTGGCGGGATCCACTTCGAGGACGACGGCCTCGACTTTCTGGCCTTTCTTGAGGACCTCGGCGGGATTGGTAACCTTGCGGGTCCACGAGAGGTCGGAGACGTGCACCATGCCGTCAATGCCTTCCTCGATTTCGACGAACGCGCCGAAGTTGGTGAGGTTGCGGACCTTGCCGCTGACGTGGGTGCCCGGCGGATATTTCTTGGGCACGTGCGTCCACGGATTCGATTCAAGCTGGCGGATGCCGAGCGCGATTTTCTGTTCGTCGCGCTTGATGTCGAGGACAACGGCGTCAATCTCGTCGCCGGCCTTGAGGACATCGGAGGCGCGGGCGATGCGTTTGGTCCAGGACATTTCGCTGACGTGAATCATGCCTTCGACGCCGTCTTCGATCTGGACAAAGGCGCCGTAGGGGACAACGCTGACGATTCGGCCGCGGACTTTGCTGCCGACGGGATACTTCAGCGCGATATCGTCCCACGGATTGCGGTTCTTCTGTTTCAGGCCGAGCGAAATGCGTTCCTTGTCGCGGTCCACTTCGAGCACCATGACTTCGATCTGGTCGCCGACCTTGACGAGTTCGCTGGGGTGGTTGATGCGGCCCCAGCTCATGTCGGTCACGTGCAGCAAACCATCAATGCCTTCCAGGTCCACAAACGCGCCGAAGTCAGTGATGTTCTTGACGGTGCCCATGCGGATCTGGCCGGCTTGCATCTGGTTGAGGACTTGTTTGCGCCGGTCGTCGCGTTCCTGCTCAATGAGTTCGCGGCGCGAGAGGACGATGTTTTTCCGTTCCTCGTTGATCTTGACGACCTTGAACTGGTAGGTCTTGCCGACAAACTCGTCGAGGTTGCGCGGCGGGATCACGTCAATTTGAGAGGCGGGAAGAAAAGCGTCCACGCCGATGGCCACCATCAGGCCGCCTTTGACCTTGGCCTTAACGCGTCCCTCGATGGTGCCGCCTTCGTTGCAGAGCTTGACGATGCTGTCCCAGTTCTTCTTCAGGGCGGCTTTCTCGTAGGACAGGACGACCATGCCGTCTTCGTCCTCGATTTTCTCCAGCAAGACTTCCACCACATCGCCCGTCTTGATGGTATCGGGGTCATCGAACTCGGCGCGGGGGATCAGTCCCTCGGATTTGTAACCGATATCCACCAACACATCGTTGGATCGGACCTCGATCACTCTGCCTTGCACCAGTGTTCCCTCGGTGAAATTTTTCACCTCGGAAAGATATTTTTCCATTGGATTTGTAGCCATGTAACTGCGATTTCTCCTGCCTTCGGAAGGCTGTCTGCTTCAGGAGCTAGGGCGCTTCTATCGAAAGGCGAGGGCGGACTATAGCAGGAGTCCCCCGCTTGACAAGCCCTTTTCGACAGCCCTTTTTCGACAGCCCTTTTCTGACAGCCGACGGCAAGGAACATCGCGCCCACAAAAAACCCCGTGTAGGTCGGCCACCACGCCATGATGAGGTAGCCGAAACATTTGACGACAGTGGACGCGAAGATGGTCCGTTTGTAGCCGTAGCGGTCGGAGAGGCCGCCGGTGAAGATCGGGATGAGCGACTGGGCGAGGTTCCAGCAGAGGAGCAACGTTCCGAAGGTCGCCATCGTGACGCCGAGGCCGCCGGTGGACGCGGGGCGTGTCGCGTAGAGCGTGGCGACGGCGCGGACGCCGTAGTAGGCGAGGCGCTCGACCATTTCCATGCCGCCGACGATCCAGAAAACGTAGCTGAGGCTGCCGATGGCAGCCCAGAAACCGAGCTGTTTGACGTCGGCCAGCGTTGATTCGGGATGTGTTTCGCTTGGCTTGGGTTTCAATGCTTTGTCACGAGTTTGAGGTGCGTGATGCGGAAGATAGCACCTTTCGGCTCGTTGGAAAGACATTCAATTTCCCAACCGTGGGCGAGCGTGATCTGCTGGACGACCGCCAAACCCAGCCCGGTCCCGCGCTGGTTGGTGGTGACGTACGGCTTGAAGATTTCCTTGCGGCGTTCGGCCGGGACGCCGGGGCCGTTGTCGCGGATTTCGAGGAAGCCTTCCTCGCCGTTCTGGCGGCTGGCGACGACGATGATCTCGCCGCCGGAATCAACGGCTTGGATGGCGTTCATCAGGAGGTTGAAGAGCGCCTGGCGAAGAAGCTGTTCGTCAGCTTCGATGGAGAGCGGCTCGGCTTTGACTTCGAGCCGGACTTTTTTCTCCTCGATGTCGTAGTTCAGGGCGCGGACGACTTCGCCAATCGCTGACGGAAGAACGATGGGAGTGCGTCGCAGTTCGCGCGGACGCGAATAGTTGATGAACTCGTTGAGCTGGGCGGTGACCTTGTCCACTTCATCAAGGATGGCGCGGGACTGCGACTGTGTGTCGGTCGGGATGCCGGATTGCTTCGCGATCATCTGGGCGAGGCCGCGGATGATGTTGAGCGGGTTGCGGGTCTCGTGGGCGAGGCCGGCGGCGGCAAGGTTCATCTCGCGGAGGTGCGTGGTCAGTTCACTGGCGCGGACGAGACGGAGTTGGAGTTCGGCGGTCTTGGCGAAGGTGCGCCACGCCAGCCCGGCGCCGGCGGCGGCTGCGGTGGCGAACAGGCAAATGATCAGGCGGAGCCAAAGGTCTTGCGCGCACGTTGCCTTGACAACCGCGGTGGACATGACGATGTGGAAACTGTGGACGCCTTGTTTCTGGATGATGGCTTGGTATTCGTCGTCGCTCATCCAGCGGGGACGGGAAAAGAACGGCCAGCGGCGGCCGGGAGAGAACGACGGCATGCTGGTGATGGTGAGGCTGGCGCTGAAGTTCGTGGGTATTTCGGGAGGCGGAGGACGCGGTGGCGGCGGGCGGGCAGACGGGCGATTTGTTTCGCCGTGACGGAACAAGTCGTCGCGGGGGATGATGATCGGCGGGGTGGATCCCTCGATGTCGCGGGTCAGGTTCGTGCCGAGGTCCACAAGGTTCATCAACGTCACCGTGTGGGTGTCCCAATACTCGGCGGGACCGGTGATGTGTTCCGTGTGACTTTCGGTCAGTTCGCCGGCGGAGGCGACCACTGTGCCGGCGGAACTGAGCAGGGCGATGCCGGTGATGTCGCCCAACTTGAGAAGTTCCGCGAGGGCGGACTCGATGCGTTCCTTGGAGATGATGCCGCCGAAACGGCGCTGGGCGCGCAACACGGTGCCAAGCGTGGTCGAGATGTCGCGCGCGCGGTTTCCGAGCGCGACCCGCGCCGTGCGCTGGACGCGGAAATGCTCGGCGGTCTGCCAGCCGATGACGAGCGCCCAGAGGGCGAGCAGCAGCCCGTAGATCAATGCGTTTCGTCGAGACATTTCCATGCGCGTGTTCTCACCGCCGGTTCGACCGTCGTTTGTCGGTGTTCTCGTCCTCCTTCATCGGGATCTGGTCGAGGAACCGGTTCAGTTCGCGTTCCGAGTCGGAGTCGGGGATGGTGATTTGTTTGCGTTCCTTGTCGCCCATGGCGGCAAGCTGCGTGGGCGCCTGCACGATGTGCGGCGTCAGGAAGATCAGCAACTCGGTTTTGACGTTCGTCTTGATCTTTCGCTTGAACAGATTGCCGAGCAGCGGAATGTCGCCGAGCACCGGGATCTTGTTTTCGGAGTCGGTGCGGTCGTTGCGCATCAGTCCGCCGATGACAACGGTTTGCCCGTCCGGCGTGATGACCACGGTGTCGGCGTTGCGCTGGTTGATGACGGGCGCGCTGACGCCGGTGGAGATCGGCACGGTCGTCGTCGGGTCAATCGCCGAGGTCTCCGGCGACACAATCATCTGCACGAGGCCGTCGCCGGTGATGAACGGCGTGACCTTGAGGATGATGCCGACGTCGGTGTAGGTGACGGAGTTGATGGCGTTGCCGAAGGTGTCGTAGCGGACGCTGGTGATCAACGGCACCGACTGGCCGACGACGATGGAGGCGGGCTGGTTGTCGCGCGCGATGATGGAGGGGCGCGAGAGCAACTGCGCTTTGCCGGCCTGCGCGATGGCGCGGAGGGTCACCTGGAAGTCCTTGCCGAGAACCTGGTAGAGGCCCGCGCCCGGCGGCATCGGCAGGAAGCTGGTGACCGGCTGGCCGAACACGTTGAGGTTGGTGGCCGCGCTGGAGGCGAGGCCCGACAGGCCGAAGGCGTTGGCGAACGCGCCCGAGCCGGTGGAGCCGACCTTGCCGCCCCAGCCGCCTTCGATGCCGATGTCGGAATCCTTGCTGTGCTGGACCTCCAGGAACACGACCTTGATGAGCACTTGGGGACGCGGCTTGTCGAGGTTCTTGATGACCTCGGCGATGTTCTTCATCGTCTCCTCGTCGGCGATGACGGTGATGTTGCGCGAATCGGAGTCCACGGAGATGGTGGCGCTGCCAACACCGCCGGCGGGGTTGTATTGCTGCTGGCTGGCGGAGCCGGTGCCGCTGCGAGTGGAGCCACGAGTAGTGGTGCTGCCGCGGGTGGAGCCGGTGCCAAAACCGCCGAATCGTTGTTGCGCGTGCAGGGTCAACGCAGCACACAGGCAGGCGCTCACGATGATTCCCAGTTTCCAGTTTGGTGTGTTCATATTGTACATTGGTGTGTTCATCGGTGTTCAGTTAGAAAGACGTTCCGCCGGTGCGTCCGCTGCCCAGACCGCTGCCGCTCCGGTTGCCGGTGGTGCCGGTGGTGGACTGCCGCTGATCCTGCTGGACGCGATTCATCAGCGGGCTGTTCTGTGTCGAGCCGCGCGCGCCGCCGCGACCGGTGGAACCGCTCTGGAACATGTCCTGCAACACCGGCAGCACCTCTTGCGGGTCGGCGTTTTTCAGTTGGAACATCTGCACGCGGGTTTCCTTTGGCGACTGGAAGTCCAGTTGCTGGATGACATCGGCAATTTGCTCCATCAAATCTTTCGAGGCGGTCACCACCAGCGACGCGGTGCGCGCATCGGGCACCGCCACCACCTGCGCCCGTTTGCGAACGCGCTGCTGCTGTTGTCCTCCGCCTGGCGGCGGTCCCGGCGGACGACCGCTCATGATGGACGAAATAATCCCCAACGGGCCGCCGCTCGAACCGCCGAAGGGGCTGCCGCTCCGGCTGCTGGATCGGATGGGCGCTTGCGCGCTGCTGCTCTGGTCGGGGAACAAGTTCGTCAACAGGTCGGCCATTTCGATCGGGTCGGCATGCTTCAACATAAACACGCGCACCTGCGTCTCGTCCTCGGCGCTGGAATCAATCGCCTTGATGATTTCGAGGAGGTGCCGGATGTTCGCCTGCGTGTCCGTGACGGCGATGGAATTGCCGGCTTCGTTGGCCACGATCAATGCCTGCGGCGACACCATCGGCGACAGGTCCTTCGCCAGTTGCGTGGCCTCGACGAACCGGATCGGAATGATCTGCGTGACAAGCTCGTCATTCTTCGGAACCGCCTCCGGATCGTTGCCGGTCTTGACGGGAATGTCGCGGCGCACCGCGTCGGTCTTGCTGAAGATGGTCAGTTTGCGCCCGTTGCGGATGGCGGCGTATCCGTTCTTGTTGAGCATCGAGTTCAGCAGGTCAATCGCCTCGTCCTTCGTCACGGGCTTTGCGCTGAACACGTCCACCGTCCCGCGCACCGGCGTCTGCAACTCGATGATGAATCCGCACGCCTCGCTGAGATGGCTCAACACGACGTCCAGCGGCGCATTGCGGAAGTTCAGCCGCATCTCGTTCTCGCCCAGCATCACCAACGGCGGCTCCGGCGGCGGCAACGACGTCGGCGCGGTCTCCGTCGCGGCAGGCGGATTGGTCGGCGCCGGCGTTGTCATCTCTGGCGGCGCATTCGTGGCCACCAACACCACCGGCGGCGCCTCGATGGGCGGTGGTGGCGGAAGCGGCGTCTGTTGGGCGACAGCCGTCCACAACAAGCCAGCCAGGACGGTTACTGACAATATGCGAATGATTTTTGTTTTCATTTCATCTCCTGCTCTCGTTTCTGCATGAGTTTCTTGAGGATCTCGCTCGGGTCTCCCGCTGGCGCTGCCGGCGCAGACGGCACGGTGGGAACTTCGACGTTGGTTTCGATGTTGGTCGAAGGCGGCGCGGCGCTGCCGGCGGCGCGCGGCAATCGGGCGCCGACGCGCAGATCAAACGGCTGGCCGCCGGCTTCGAGGCGGACGCTGTTGAAGGCAATGGAGACGAGTTTGTAGCCGGCGATGGTGTCGTCGAGCTTCAACGCCTTGCGACAATCAGAACTCGTCCCGTCGAAGAAGGCGAGTTGGTTGGTCTCATACGCCATCGTTCCAACCAGCGTGAACGTGTCGCCGACAGTCGGGCGTGGCGGCGGGCGGACGGCGCCGGTTTCCGGTCGCCGGGGCGTGCGGTGGAGGTTGAAGATGTTGCGCTGGCCGATGATGCGGAACGAATCGAGGTTCTCCGCGCCCTTGGCCACGCTGAGGAGACACGCCAATACAATGAGTGTGATGCGGGATGCATTCATGGCGTCGAGGGAGTAAGCACGAGGCCGCTGACTTGCAACGCGAGCGTCAGTTGTTGCCCGTTGTCGTCGTGCGTGGTGAGTTCCACCCTGTCGAATCTCAATGCCATCGGGTCTTTCTCGACGCTGTAGAGGAACCGGCACAAGGTCTCCAGGCTGCCGGAGGCGTCCACGCGGCATTCGAGGGTCTTGTATTCGTCGTCCTGTTTCCATTGCGGCGTGATGAGCGAGATCGCGGCGCGGCTGTCGCGCGCCCAGGCATCGAACGCCTTCAACAATTGTTGTTCAGCGACCGAGGAATCCTTCGGCAGCGTTTGGCGGCGCATTTCGTCCCAGCGCCGGTGAATGGACTGCTCGCGTTGCAGGAGGTTCTCGCCCTGCGCGATCTGTTTGCGCAGGTCGGCGACCCTGGCGGAGCGCGCCTTCCACAGCCCCATCAACGGCGTGAGCACCGCCCGGTCCGCCACCAGCAGGACGATGCCGGCCACGGCAATCACCACGAGCCATTGTTGGCGATTACGGATTTTCATTCCTGCCTCCTTCCTGCCAGCGGAAATCGAAGACGAACTGCATCGCCTTCTTGCCGCGAATCTGGGACACCTTCACATCGCTCACGGATTTCGCGCCGCGCAACTGGCCCAGCGTCCGCAGCAGCGCGGCGTTGTCGCGCGCGACGCCCGAACAGGTCACGACACGCTGGTCGCGGATTTCGACGTTCTTGGCCGTGACCGAGCCGTCCTCGGGAAACGACTCGCTCAGTTGCCGCAGGACGCGCAGCGATCGGAAGTTGCTGTCGAACCACGGGCGGTATTGCCGAATCTGGCGCTGCACGTTTTCGAGTTGGGCGACTTTCGCCGACATTCCATCCCAGCGGGCGCGCAGTGTCATGAGCTGGATTTGCTGGACGAGAAACGGGCCGCCAATCAACACGACAACGGCTGCCGAGGCCGCCCCGATCATCCGCCAACGGCCGGAGGAATATCGCGCGGCCAATTGTTGCCAGACCGTGACCTGCGGCGGCAAAAACTCAAACGCCGCTTCGCGGCGCGCCAGTTGACGGGCGGCGAGGCTGAACGCGCGCGACACGGGGGCATCGGACGGCGCTTGCAGGCCGAAATCGTCCGCGCTGTACGCCGCCACCTGTTCCACCGGCAAGTCGAGGGATTCCAGGCGCGATTTCAGCGCATCGGCCAGTTGACGGGCGAGGTCGCGCGGCCCGAACAACCGGACCCGGCGCAGCGCGGCGCGCGCCTCCGCCGGCAGTTGGCCGAGCGTGATCCGCAATTCGCGCGCGACAAGATCGGCATCGAGCGCGGGTTGACCGCCGTCGCGATCAAACGCTCCCTCCAGCGTCCGCAACGCCACCACGCCTCCGCCGGCGGTGACCTGGAGATCGAGCTGCGTCTCGCCGATGGCCAGCGCCAGCACGCCGTCGGAGGATGCGTCTTCCGGCGGTTGGAGCGCGGCGATGCCGAGCGAGAAACTGACCGGTTTCAATTTGGCCCGGCGCAAAATGTTTTCGAGCGCGGCAAGCTGGTTGGCGGGCAGGCCGATTTGCGCGGCGCGCCTGGCGGAGCGCGACGTGGCGAGCCGCAGCGTCCCCACATCGCAGGGAAAACCGCGCTCGGCCTCGATGGCGAGGAAACTGGCCACGTCGGTTTCCGGCAAATCGGGCAAATCCGAATGAACACTGAGCGCCCATTTCAACGGCAGACACACCGCGCAATGGTGTTCCTTGATGCCGGCGGCATCGAGGTGGTTGCGGATTTCGCGCGCCACAAGTTCAGGATCGGCAGTCAACGGGTCGAGCGACAGCGTCACGGAGAACGACTGCATGAGTTGCAGCGAACCGTTGGTGCGGCGCAACAGCACGCCGTCGAGCCGGCTGCCGTCGAGCGCAAGCCCCAGCAGCGCGGACAAGCGCCGGCGTTTGGCGGGATAGAATTTTTCAAGGTCAATCATAGCGTGTTCTTCAGCACCCATTCTTGTCGGACAGTTTCGCCCAGCGCCCAGCCGAGCCGGGTCAGGTCCTGGCGGTAAAGGATTTTGGGCGCGCCCTCGGTGATGTCGAAAATGAACTTGGCGCGCCGGTAGCCGCGCCCGTGCTGGCCGAGCGCGGCGATGTCAGCCGTGAATTGGTAGCTTTGCGTGGTGATGTAATCGCCGGCAGCGAGCTGGAGGAGCACGGGATTGGTCGCGCCAAGCGCGTCCGCAATCCACGCGATGGAGGTGAGGTTTGCGGCGGTCTGGCGGTAGGAGACAATTTGTTGGGCGGAATTGTCGTCCATGCCCGGCAGGCAGGCGAGCACGGCAACGGGCGCGGTGTTGATGTTGACCCGGCCGCGACGGTAGCGGGAATTTGTGGTGGTGACATCGCGATAAATCAACGCGAACTCGTCGGCTGTCATCCCGCTGCGCAAATAGAACGCCAGCAAACTGGGCGATGGCAACGGCCCGAGCCGAACCATGATTTGGCTTGCCCGTGACGGGCCGAGCCGCTCCTGCAACAGCGGCAACAATTGCGCGGCGGAGTTCACATTGGTCTTCATCGTGCCGTCGCTGTGGAAATTCGGCTCGCGGCTATAGACGGTCAGGTACTCGAAGATCCCCGGATCGCACTGGTTGTTGCCTTCGATGTCTTTCTCGTGCGCGTCGAGGATGCCGTTGCGGTTGACGTCGTCGCCGGCAAGGATTTCCAGCGAAGTGCCATAGACCAGCCGCAATTCGTCAACCGTTTCGAACGGCGCGCCCTTGCAGGTGTACGGCGATGAAGCCATCGCGTAGTACATCTGCGACGCGCCGCTGGCGTTCGGATTGCGCCAGTCGAGAATCGCGTTGAGCAGGTCCCAATTCATGCTGGGGAGATATTGCAGCTGATTGGTCGAGACGGAGTTCAGGTTCAACTTTGACGCCTCGTCCACCAGCCCGAAATAGACGCGGTCCGAATGGCTGCGCGGCCAGGCAGGATCGCGGCCGATGATCCAGAAACGCGCATCGCCCACCGGCACGGCTTCGGCATCGTATTGCGAAAGGTCGGGCATGACGCCGTTGGTCGCGTAGGCGTACAACACTTCGCTGATATAACGCGCCGCGCCCTCGATGGCTTGGTCGGCGGCCAGCGCGGCGGCGCGATTGTCGGCGGCGCGCAGTTCCAGGCTCATCCCGTGGGCAAGATACAGCGCCATGCTCACCAGCCCGAACGAAATCCAAAGCACGATGATCAACACCGAGCCGCGTTGATTGGTTTGAAACCGTTTCATGGCGTTTCCTCCGTCTCGGTTTCGTTTGCGGTCACCTGCACTTGGATCGGCACCAGCAATTCAATCGGCTCCGGATTGGCCGGGGGCACCGACGGGAGAATTCTCATGCGGACAGCCACCGGCAGGTTGGTGTCGTTTTGCGTGGAGTCCCACGTGTTGCGCCATTGGAAGCCGTCGTAACACTCGATTTCGAGCATCTTGACGTTGGTCAGCAACACTTGTTCGTCCGGCATCGGCGTGATGGTGGCGAGCAGATTGCGCGTGACGCCCCGGACCAGCTCCTTGCCGGCGCTGGAACGGTCGTTTGATTCGCGCAGACGGTACGTGACGCGCTGGACTTCCGCCCATGCCTCGTGGTCGCGCAGCGTGCCGGTGGTGGTGTATAGCTCGATATTGACGCTCTCGCTGAAACCGATGCTGCCGATGTCGCCCACGCGAAAATCGCCGGACATGACGCGGTTGGTGGACGGCGACAGCATCACGTCCTGCAAATCGCGCCGCACCACGGTCAACGCCTGTTCCATCGGCAGCGCGTTGTCCACGGCGTCCAGCGCGGTTTCCCGGAGGCGAATCGCGCTGAAAAACAGGGCGTTGATCGCGGCCAATGCCACCGCGCTCACTCCCATCGCCAACAGCAGTTCCATCAATGTGAACCCTGCGGCGCGTTGTCGTGTCTTCCTCATGGCGAATTCACCAGCGTGCTCAGGCGCACTGATTGTTCCCGGTCCTGCGCGTTGAAACTGACTTCTGCCGTCAACAACTGCATCTCATCCACCGGCCAACGCTCGTTGAGCAGCGTCCAGCGGTACTCGACGCCGTTTTCCGTGATCGCGCCGCTTTGCTGGGAGCGGTTCCAGTTCCCCATGACGAGGCTCTCGTTCAACACCCGCTCCGCCACGCGCGCGGCGACGGCCTTGCGCGCCGCCACTTCGCCGGCCAGGCCGGCGATGCGCAACGCCCCGACGCTGACCGGCACGACAATGGCCAGAAACATCAGCGCCGCCAACAACTCGGCCAGCGTGAAGCCGTTGCGGTTATGGATGGATGTTGCGAATTTCATAATTCACGCGATTCGTGCTCTGCACCAGCCACAACGTCGAACTGTCCATCGCCGTCAACTGCAGGACGGTCGGGCTGGATTCGTCCACCACGCCTTCCGGCAAAAACCGGATCGCCGGCAACGACTTGCCGCGCACCGGCACCGGGTTCGCCTTCACGGCCTCCAGCAACAGGTTTTCGTCCAACTCAAATTCCAGCGCCCGCGAATCGCCATCGCGCGGCGGCGTCTCCTGCTCCAAGCCGTAGGTGTGCTCATTGGCGTCCACCCACAACAACATCGGCAAGCCTTCCGACACCGCCCGCACCTGCGCCGCCCGCGTCAACGCCAATAACCGTCGCGCCTCGGAGTCCAGCGTCCGGCCCCGGAAAAATTCCGAGAGCATCGGCGCGGCCACCGAAATCATCGCCACCAACAACGCCATCACGAGGATCAACTCGATGAAGGTGAACCCAGCCTTGGCAGGGGTGAGATGACGGGTTGGAAGCTTTGCGCGCATTCCTTACCTTCTGGCCGTCCAGTTGGTGATATCGTCCTCGTTGCCGGGACGCCCGTCAGGACCGGCGGAATAAAGGTCGTACGACTTCGGATTGTGCCGGCCGGGAGCTTCGTAAACGTAATCGTTGCCCCACGGGTCCTTCGGGATTTCCTTCACATACGGCCCGCGCCAGTTCGGGCAATCGCGCGGCTGCACGACGAGATCGCCGAGGCCGCCCTTGCCCTTCGGGTAATAACCGTTGTCCACCTCGAATGCGTCCAGCGCCGTGCTGAACGTGGCGATGTCCGTGCGGGCGGCCACGGTGCGGGCCTGTTCGCTGCGCCCGACCATTTTCGGCACGACCAGCGCGGCGAGGATGCCGAGGATGGTGAGCACCAGCAACAGTTCGACCAGCGTGAACGCCTCCTGGCCGATTCGATTTGTCCGACGATGATTTGGATTCATGATAGTTCCTGTGTTGACGGTTATTTGATGTACTCCTGCAGCGAGAAAATCGGCAGCAACATGCCGATGAAAATTGTCCCGATGAAACCGGCGATCAAAAACAGCATCAGCGGCTCCGCAAACGCCACCGCCGTCTTCAAGTGACGGTCGAGATCGGTTTCGGTGACATTCGCGATGCGGATCAACTCGCCATCGAGCCGCCCGCTTTCCTCCGCGACGGAAATCATTTCAAGCACCGACCCCGGAAACAGTCCGCGACAACTGGCCAAGCTCTGGCCAAGCCGCGCGCCTTCCTGGACGCCTTCAATCGAGGTCGAGACGGCGTCCACCAGAATCTGGTTGCCGATGGATTTGCGGGCGACGTTGAGCGCGTGGATCAGCGGCACGCCCGCGCCGAGCAACGTGCCCAGCATCCGGCAGAACCGCGCCATCGCAAACTGCGCCACCAGCGGCCCGACCAGCGGCGCGCGCAACATCAATCCCTCCCACACCCGTCGCCCCTTCTCCGAGGCAAACCAACTCCGCAGCATCAGCCCGATGACAAAAAATCCGACCAGCACAAACAAACCATACGACCGCAACAAGTCGCTGGCGCCGATGATGAGTTGTGTAATCACCGGCAGCGAGCCGCCAAAACCGGAGAAGACCTTCTGGAACCGCGGAATGAAGAACACCAGCAGAAACGCCAGCACCGCCAGCGCCAGCACCAGCAGGATGGCCGGGTAAAGCAGCGCTGTCATTACTTTGGAACGCAGTTCCTTCTCGCGCGATTGGAAATCCGCAATCTGCGCCAGCACCACATCGAGGAATCCGCCCGTCTCGCCCGCCGCCACCATCGCCGTATAGACCCGCGGGAATGTCTCCGGCGATTTCGCCATCGCGTCGGCCAGCGACATCCCATCCACGACCAGACCGTGAATCTCCTTCCACTTCGCGCCCGCCACCGGCGTGCTCGCTTCGCGATACAGAATCACCAGCGCCCGGCTCAACGCAACGCCCGCCGCCAGCAAGCTCGACAGCAGTCGCGTGAAATTCTCCAGCGCCTTCGCCGTGATCTTGTGCGACTGCAACTTGAAGGAAAACGCTGCTGGCGCATTGCTTTCGTCCTCACTGGCTGTCTTCTCCGCAAGGTTCACCGGCCGCAGCCCGCGCGTTTCCATTTGACGAAACGCCTCCGGCCGGCTCCCGGCGTCAATCTGGCCTTCCGCCAGAGCGCCGTCCGCGCCGACTGCTTTGTAGGTGAATGTGGGCATTTTAAGAAAATCCGAAGCACGAAATCCGAAGCCGAGTCCGACGAGACGCCACTGTCGTATGCGGCAATCCGAAACAAGCACGAAATCCGAATGACCAAAACGGCTGTTCTTCAAAGCCTGTCACCCTGAGCGAAGCGAAGGGCCTCTGTCGTTCCGGGAAGGAAAAACTGAGATTCTTCGCTGCGCCCAGAATGACAGCCTTGGCGTGAAACAATGGACTGCCACAACTTGACAACTGGTGCATCGGAAAGCTAGTGTCTCTCGTCATGAACGCACTGCTGTCTCGCATCACGATTGACCCGGCGATTTGCCACGGCAAACCGGCCATTCGCCACCTGCGGTATCCCGTCGAAACCATCCTTGAATACCTCGCGGCGGGAGACAGCTTTGAGGATTTGTTGCGCGAGTTCCCAGACTTGGAACGCGATGATCTCCGTGCGTGTCTGGAGTTTGCGGCGGCATCGCTCAAACAAAAGAGCCTGCACTTGGCGCTTTCATGAGATTCCTCGTTGATGCGCACCTGCCGCCAAGGTTGTGCGGCGTGCTCCAAGCTGCCGGGCATGAGGCCGTTCACACGCGGCAATTGCCAGCCTACAATGCCACGACCGACGACGTGATCAACGCGTTCTCCGTGGCGGAGCACCGCGTGGTGATTACCAAGGACACTGACTTCTTTTACTCCCATCTCCAGCGGGGCGAACCGTGGAAACTGTTGTTGATTCGCACCGGCAACATCCGCACTCGCGATCTGACCGCGCTGGTCGAACGGCACCTGCCGGCGATCATTGCCGCCCTCCAAAACAACTCCCTCGTCGAACTCGACCCTCAGTCGGTGCAGGTTGTGATCTAACGCCGCCACTGCGCCGATTGCTTTGTAGGTGAATGTGGGCATGGCTCAGGAAAATCCGAAATCCGAAATCCGAAATCCGAAACAACGCGGAAAATCCGAAATTCGAATTGCCGCTTTGGTCATTCGAATCTGTTTCGGATTTCGAGATTCGGATTTCGGATTTATTCTCATGATCCCTTCGTCTTCGTCTTTGTCGTGCGTTCGATTTCTTTCGCCGTGGTGACGCTCAACACTTCTTCGACGGTTGTGATACCTGCGCGCACAAGCCGCCAGCCGTCTTCGGCCAGCGTGCTCATGCCGCCGCGGCGAGCGGCGTCGCGGAGTTGGTCGGTCGAGGCGTTTTGCAGAACCAGTTTGCGAATCTCGGTGTCGGTGTCCAACCACTCGAAGATGGCGTGCCGGCCAAGGAAACCGGTGTTGCGGCACTCGCGGCAGCCAACGGATTTGTAAATCGTCACGTCGGCGGGGATGCCGACTTTCGCTTTGAACGCTTGCGCGGCGGGCGAAGTGTCGGGTTGCTTGCATTGCTCGCAGAGAACACGGACGAGACGCTGGGCGAGCACGGCTTCCACCGAGGAAGCGACAAGATACGGTTCAACGCCCATGTCCACCAAACGGGTGAACGCGGTCGGGGCATCGTTGGTGTGGAGTGTCGAGAAGACCAAGTGGCCGGTGAGCGAGGCTTGGACGGCAATCTGCGCGGTTTCCTGGTCGCGGATTTCGCCGATGAGCACGACGTCGGGGTCGTGGCGGAGAATCGAACGCAGGCCGCGCGCGAACGTGAGTCCGGATTTCTCGGAGACCTGGATTTGGTTGACGCCTTTGAGCCGGTACTCGACCGGGTCCTCGACGGTGATGATCTTGCGGATGGTGTCGTTGATCTCGCCGAGCGCGGTGTAGAGCGTCGAGGTCTTGCCGCTGCCGGTCGGGCCGGTGACGAGGATGATGCCGTGCGGGAGGCGAAGGACGCGCTGGAAACATTGGTATTCGCGCGGCGCCATGTCGAGTTGGACCATGCCGCGCAACGTCACGTTCTGCCTCAGCAAGCGCATGACAACCGCCTCGCCGTGGATCATCGGGATGATGGAAACGCGGATGTCCACCTCAGCGTCGCCGACGAGAATCTTGATGGCGCCGTCCTGCGGCAACCGCTTCTCGGCGATGTTGAGGTGGCTGAGGATTTTGATGCGCGACACAATGGCCGGCTGGAACCGCTTGAGTTGCGCCGGGACGGGAATGTCCTGCAAGTCGCCGTCAATGCGGTAGCGAATCCGGAACTCGTCCTCGAACGGTTCGAGGTGGAGGTCGGAGGCTCGCAGGTCAATGGCGTCCTTGAGGACTTGGTTGACAAAGCGGATGATGGAGGCTTCGTCCTCTATGCCGGTGTCGAGATCCGTCTGTTCCTCGCCTTCATCAACGACCTGAAAGGTTTTCTCCTCGTCGAGCGTGCCGATGGTGTCGGCGCCGACGCCGAGGCGGCGTTTGATTTCGCGCTGGACGACTTCGCCGGTGGCAAGCACCGGTTGGAGTTGGAGGCCGGTGAGGGTTTTCAGCGCGTCGAGTCCCTGCGTGGCGAACAGCCGGCTGGTGGCGATCTGGACGGTGCCATTGACGCGGCGCAGCGGGAGCAATTCTTCCTTCAGGAGAATGCGCGCGGGGAACAATGAGAGAAGCTCGCGGTCCGGTTCGAGGTCGTCGAGCATGGTGAAGGCGAGTCCGTATTCTTTCGCGAGCCAGCGAAGCACGTCCTCCTCGCCGGCGACAGACTGCCGCCCGCGCCGCAACAGTTCCGCGTCAGGCACGGACAGTTGCTTGGCCGCGACCATCTGGCTGAGCAGTTGGTCGAGAGACAAACTTTGTGTGAGTGCGTCACTCATAAACCTGTCGCCAGTCTTTCCGGGGTGTTGCCGCTTACGGCAGCATTCCCATCAATGTCGCCTGCGCTTCCTGGCGCGCCGTCAGGACCTTGCGGAGGTCTTCCTGCGCGGCGGCGAGCTGTGCTTCCTTGTCTTTTCTGGAAGCGCGGTATTTGTCGAGCGCGGCCTTCACCTGCGCGGCGGGCGCGTTGTCGTCAATCGCCTTCTGCAACGCCTCGGCTTCGGGGCTGGGCGTGAACCAAGGACTCCGGCTTCCTTCTGAACTTCCCTTGGATGATGATTTGCCATCGCTGCTGGGACGGCTGCCGAATCGGAAACCGCTCAAACCGCCGATCAACGTGTCGCGGCGCAAATCCATGACCTTCTGCACCAGCGGTTGCACGACAGTCCATTCGTCGTCCTTGAATCCGAGGCGGTCCTTGATGCTTTCCGAGATGCGTTTTTGGATCTCGGCGGGATCAAACCGGCTGCGGCCCCGGTCGCGGTCGCCGTTTCGATCACCGCTTTTTTCCCCGCCGGGCGGGCGCTGGGGCGGGGTATTGTCTTGCGCCACTAACATGCCGCTGCCCAAGGTGAGGACCGCAGCGACGCTGCAAAGTGAGACGATTTTGTTTGCGTTCATTGAATCTATTCCTTTCCGATTGGTTGATTGGTTGACGCTGAGGTCTCTCTGCAAGGACCGTGCCATCCGTCGCACACGCCTATTTACCGAGAGAAATGTCAAGCGCGCTGTGCAACCTCTGCGCAACATTTTCGTCTCCGCGCAATTCTTGCGCAATCAGATGGTTTCGAATATGGTTCATGCCCCATGAACAAACTCCTGTTTTGCGGCGTCGTGTTTTCGTTGTTCATCCTGCTGCCTGCACACCGGTCCCCGGCGGAATCCAGCAACGCTTCCCAGATCAAGAAACTGCCCGGCGAATGCGACGTACAGGCCGGGACGGGTACATGTTGCATCCTCGCCGGCGTTCGGAGAACCGATCCTGTTGGAGGCCGCGCGCCTATAGCGGGCAACTTGTTGACGGCACAGCGGGCAGACGGCGAGTTTGACGGTTGGAAAACGTTTCACGAGAAAGAGGGCGCAACAACAGGTGATGTGTGGCGGTTGCAACCGGATGGCGTGCTGGTCTGCAAAGGCCAGCCGCGCGGCTACCTCTACACGGAAGCGAGCTACACGAATTTCACGTTGCGCGTCGAGTGGCGGTACCCGGCCGGCGCGACGGGCGGCAAAGGCGGCGTGTTGGTGCGGATGACGGGCGAGCACGCCATCTGGCCGCGCTGTTTCGAGTGCCAACTCAATCAGGGCGCCGCCGGCGATGTCTGGGCGATTCGCGGCTACGAATTCAGCGGACCGACGGACCGGCTGAAAGTGACGCCGCAAAGCGCGTTTGGCGTGTTGCGTCATCTCAAGCGGTTGGCCGACGCCGAGAAACCCGCTGGTGAGTGGAACACGCTCGAAGCTGTCGTGGACGGCCCGACGATCACGCAGACGGTCAACGGCAAACTCGTGAACCGGGCCACCGGCTGTGAAGTGGTTGGCGGGAAGATTTTGTTGACCTCCGAGGGGACTGAGATTCATTTCCGTAACGTTCGATTGAAACCGAAATGACCCGACACCGCTTTGTCATTGTGATGGCCAGCCTATTGTCGTTGTGTGCCAGCAGAGCGGGAGCGCAGGTGTGTCAGGATTTTGTCGTGGACTTGGGGGCGACCGTTTCGACCAACCCGGCGCAGATCGAGTTGAACTGGTCATTGCGTTTGACCGCCAACATCACGTCGCAGACGCTCTATCGGCGATTGAAAGGCGAGTCGAGTTGGACGGTGACCAACGCGTTGACAACGAATACCACGAGTTTCGTGGATTCCTCCGTCAGCGAGGGCATCGAGTATGAGTATTGGTTGGCTCGCAAGTTGAATGTGTATGCCGGCAGAGCCGACGGATATCTCATCGCGGGGGTCAATGTGCCGTTCGTCGAGGATCGCGGCAAACTCATTTTGATCGTGGACGATTCAATGACCAACGCGCTCGCGCCGGAATTGTCACAACTTCAGCAAGACCTCGTGGGCGACGGTTGGAGCGTCATCCGCCACGATGTGCCGCGCATGACTGTCGCGCCATCGGAAACGAATTCGATCTTCTGGGCCACGCGCTCCAACGAACTGGCTTACGTGAAAAGCCTCATTGTTTCCAACTACAACGCCGACCCAGCCAACGTGAAAGCCGTCTATCTCTTGGGGCGCACACCCGTGCCCTATTCCGGCAGCATTGCTCCCGACGGCCACGGCGACCACTACGGCGCATGGCCGGCACTCGGATTTTACGGCGATATCAACGGCAACTGGACAGACACCTCGATAACCAGCACCAACGGCTCCGACCGGCGCAACTGGAACCAGCCCGGCGACGGCAAGTTCGACCAATCCAGCATCCCCAGCGACCTTGAGTTGCAGGTCGGACGGGTGGACATGGCCAACATGACCAAGTTTCCCACGGCAGCCGTCACCGAGACCAATCTGCTGCGCCGTTACCTGCACAAGGCCCACGAGTACCGCCACTGCGAAGGCGTTTACGGCAACATCGAGCGACGGGCCATGTTGCGGGACGGATTTGGTTATTTTAGCGGCGAGCGTTTTGCAGCGAGTGGATGGGGCGCGATTTACAGCGCTATTGGACGCACATCCACGGCCTGGGATGCGATCTCCTCCGGTGAATGGTTCATTCGACCGGAAACCAGCACCTACCTGTTCGCCTACGGCAACGGAGGCGGCAATTATGAAGGCGCAAGCACCGTTGGCAGTTCCGCTGATTTCGGCGACAAACCAAGCCGGGCCGTTTTCACCAGCCTGTTCGGCAGCTATTTCGGCGACTGGGACCGGGCGAACGTCTTCCTGCGCGCCCCCCTCGCCGGCAATGCCCGCGGCAATTCCTATGGCCTGACCTGTTTCTGGTCGGGGCGCCCTTCCTGGTTCCTGCATCACATGGGCATGGGCGAAACCATCGGCTATGCTGCGCGTCTTTCGCAGAACAACTCGTCCAGCGGTTACCAGTACTACGGTTCCTCCACGCGCGGTGTGCATGTGGGATTGGTGGGCGACCCAGCCCTGCGGTTTTATGCGGTTCCTCCACCCAAAAATCTCACTGCAGTCAACAGCAGCGGCGCGGTGAGGTTGAATTGGAGCCTGATGACCGGAGTCATGGGCTATCACGTGTTCCGTGCGGATTCTCCCAATGTCCCATTCACACGGCTGACCACCAACTTCCTGCGGTACGGTTTGACTTTCTTTGTGGACGACACGGTCACCGCCGGGTCCACCTACACCTATATGGTTCGCGTCCTGAAACTCGAAACCGTGCCGGGGGGCACTTTCCAGAACCTCAGTCAGGGTGCGTTTGTCACTTTCACCGCCGGGAGCAGTGCTCCCCGCAATCCCACCAGCCTGCAAGTCACGATCCCAGCCGCGACGGAAATCGTTCTCAACTGGAAGGACAACGCCAACAACGAAACCGGTTATCGCATCGAACGCCGCGACGGCCCCGGCGCCAACTTTGTCGCCATCGCCACCGTCAGTGCAAACACAAACACCTTCACCGACACCGGACCGTTGCCAGCCGGCGCGATCTTCTACTATCGCGTCATCGCCACCGGTGACACCGGCGATTCCGCGCCGTCCAACGAAGTGTACGCGGACGGAAACACCGGGTTCCTCGAACTGCCGACATCCATCCTGCACGTGGACAAATCCGCCGGCAACGCTGTTATTTCCCTGACACGGTACGGCGGCAGCAACGGCGCTGTCAGTGTCCTCTGTTACACCACCAATATCTCCGCTTTCGCCGGCACGCACTACACGGGTTTCTCCAACACCATGACATTCGCCGACGGCGACATCACACAACAAACCATCAATGTTCCGTTGCTCGACATCGGCCAGCCGCAACTGCCCCGTTCTTTCAAACTCATCGCCAAGACACCCACCGGCGGCGCCAGCGTTGCGCTCGGCACCAACACCCTTGTCCTCATCGAGGACGCCACCGCCACGCTCGCGCCGCCGTGGCAACAAACCATCGTTGGTGCGCCGACTGACTACGGTCCCGCGGTCTCCGCCGAAGGCGTCATCGGCTCCAGCATCTACGGCGGCGGCATCTCCACTGATGATGAGCTGCGGTTCATCTACCAAGTGATGACCAACAACGTGCTCCTCACCGCAAAGGTCGAAGCGCCGCTGCCCGTACAGACCACCGCGCGCTATGGCCTCATGATGCGCAGCAACCTCGCCAGCACTGCCACGATGGCCTTGCTCTGGCTGCCCGGCGACAACAGCGGCGCCAAACTCGGCTATCGCAGCGCCAGTGGCGGCAGTGTCACGTATCTGCCCAGCACCAGCAACACGAACAAGGCTCCCTACTGGCTCCGCCTCGCCCGGCTTGGCAACAACTTCTTAGCCGAAACATCCTCCAACGGCGTCCACTGGCTTGCGTTGACCAACATCACGCAAACCGCCCCGTCTGTTTGTTACTGGGGACTGTTCCACTATTCCGACCCCAACCTGAGAGATTTCCAGTTGGCCACCTTCCGCAATGTCTCCATCACGACCAATGTACTGCCCGTTGTTCCGGCGAACCTTGCCGCGGCGCCAGCCGCTACCAACCGCGTCAATCTTTCATGGACAGACCCCGGCAACAGCGCCGACAACTTCTCGATTCAACGCCGTCCATTGTCAGGAACGTTCGACACCATCGCCGGTACTGTCAGCAACATCACCGCGTACACCGATGCCACTGCCCTCGCCGGCACGACCTACGAGTATCGCGTCTGCGCCACCAACAGTTGGGGCGTTTCCGAGTATTCAGCCATTGCCACTGCCGCCACCTACTCCGCTTATCAACAATGGTGCGCCGACAATGGATTGCCCACCGACGGTTCCGGCAACGGCGCATCCACAGCCACTCCTGCCGGCGACGGCATCCCCAACCTGATGAAACACGCTCTTGGTTTGCACGCGATGACCAACGGCTATCAAGGCCATCTCCTCACCAGCACTACCAATCTTTCCGGTCAAACGTACCTGACGTTGACCTACACGCGACCCGAACCCGCGCCGCCCGGCCTCACTTACGCCGTCGAAGTCGCCAACGACCTCGTTGTTCCCGACTGGACCAGCGCCGAGACCGTTGTGGTCAGCAACACCGTCAATGGCTCATGGCGCACCATCACCGTCCGCGACCAACATCCCGTGGCCGACCGTCCCAAACGTTTCATCCATCTCCGCGTGACGCAGTAACTCGACAAACCATCTCTCTTCGAGTACAAGACCGTCATGAAACATATCTTTCTTTCCTTACTCATGACAGCAGCAGCGTGTGCAGCGGACCGCGGTTGGATTTCGATGTTCGACGGTAAAACCCTCAACGGCTGGAAATCCAACGACGAAGTGGCCGGTTGCTTCAGCGTCGAAAATGGCACGCTCAAAGTCAGCGGCGGTCGCGCCCACCTGTTCTATCTCGGCGCGGACGGCAAGGCAAAGTTCAAGAATTTCGAGTTCAAAGCGAAAGTGATGACCACGCCCGGTTCCAACTCCGGCATCTACATTCACACTGAGTTCCAAGACAAAGGCTGGCCGAGCAAAGGCTACGAGTGCCAGGTCAACACCTCCCACAAGGACGTGAAAAAAACCGGCGGCATCTATGCGATTCAGGACGTGCTCAACAACGCGCCGGCCAAGGACAACGAGTGGTTCGACTACTACATCAAGGTCGAAGGCAAAAAGATCGTCGTGACAATCAACGGCAAGACCACCGCCGAGTTCACCGAACCGGCCGACTGGGAACCGCCGGCGAAAATGCCCGGCCGCCGTCTCTCCGAAGGCACCTTCTGCCTCCAAGGTCACGACCCGAAGAGCACCGTTTTTTACAAAGACATCTTTGTCAAACCGCTTCCTTGATGCGGGTCTTCGATTATTCCCACTCGATGGTGGCGGGCGGCTTGCTGGAGATGTCAAACGTGACGCGGTTGACGCCTTTGACTTCGTTGATGATGCGCGTCGAGAGCTTTGCCAGCAGGTCGTAGGGCAACCGGACCCAATCGGCGGTCATGCCGTCCACGCTGTGCACGGCGCGGATGGCAACGGCGTTCTCGTAGGTGCGTTCGTCACCCATCACGCCCACCGACTTCACCGGCAACAGCACGGCAAACGTCTGCCAGATCTTGTAGTAGAGGTCGGCCTTCTTCATCTCGTCAATGATGATCCAGTCGGCCTCCTGCAACACAGCAATTCGCTCCGCCGTGACTTCGCCGAGGATGCGAACGGCAAGACCGGGACCGGGGAACGGCTGCCGCCAGACAATTTCTTTCGGCAGACCGAGTTGGGCGCCGACTTCCCGGACTTCGTCCTTGAACAATTGACGGAGCGGTTCGAGCAGTTCGAACCGCATCTTCTTCGGCAGGCCGCCGACGTTGTGATGTGATTTGATCATCGCCGCCGGGTTACCGGCAATGGGGATGCTCTCGATGACGTCCGGGTAGGTCGTGCCCTGCGCTAAAAACCTGTAGCCGCGAGCCTTGCTCGCGGCCTTCTTTGCCGCGTTGTCGAACACCTCGACGAAGGTGCGCCCGATGATCTTGCGTTTGCGTTCCGGGTCCTCGACGCTCTTGAGCCGGCGGAGGAACACCTTGGTCGCATCCTCGTAGTGCAAGTGGATGCCGAGACCGCGCCCAAACAGTTTCTGAACGCCTTCGGCTTCGCCTTTGCGCAGGACGCCGTTGTTGACGAACACACACAACAACTGCTTGCCGATGGCCTTGTGCAGCAACGCCGCCGCCACGCTGGAGTCCACGCCGCCGGACAATCCAAGAAGCACCTTGTCCTTGCCGACCCTCGCGCGGATGTCCTCAATGCTGCGTTCGATGAACGATTTCATCGTCCAGTTCCGACCGCACCGGCAGATGCCGTGGATGAAGTTGGAGAGCACCTGTTTGCCGTTGGGCGTGTGATGGACTTCGGGATGAAACTGCAAACCGTAGAGCTGCCGGCTGTCATCGGCGATGACGGCGAATGGCGAGTTGCCGCTCTTCGCGATGGTCTTGAAGCCATCCGGGAGTTTTGTGACTTTGTCGCCGTGGCTCATCCAGACCTGTTGCTCGTACGCCATCTCGCGGAACAGCGTCGTGTCCTTTTCGATGGCGATCTCGGCCGGGCCGTACTCGCGTTTGTCCCCACGCTGGACTTTCCCGCCGAGTTGGTGCGCCATCAACTGCATCCCGTAGCAGATCCCAAGAATCGGAATGCCAAGCTGCCAGAGGCCGGCATCGCAATGCGGCGCTTTCTTGTCATACACACTGCACGGCCCACCGGAGAGGATGATGCCCGACGGCTGCAACTCCGCCAGTTTGCTGGCCGGCGTGTCGTAACGGAGGATTTGCGAGAACACCTGGCACTCGCGAACCCGCCGCGCGATGACTTGCGTGTATTGCGACCCAAAATCGAGAATGATGATTTGTTCCATGGTGATTATTTACGGTTCTCTGTGGTTTTACCGGTTAAGTTCACAGAGGTTTTAAGTCGTGAAAGTCTGAAGTTCTCCAAGCGACCCAGTCGCGTCCATTCCAATTTGGATTCCCACAAATTAGAAGATATTGCTCGGAAGCAACACGTGGGTGAAATGACGAGACTTGATGATATGTGGATGCAAAACCATCAAGGAATTGTTGCGGTACGTCAGAATAAAACACTAGCACTTTCAAGGGTGCATAATGATGTAGTAACTTCCAAAACTCCTCTTCTGGATTCCTGCCAAGTTCATGTTCAATCAGTGCGTGTACGTAAATGGGCTGCCGATACTCAACCTTGTTTCCAATAATTGGTCGCTTGTCGTAGATTGTATAGTCGATCTTGTAAAGTTCACCACGCCCCTCAAGCTCTGGTCGTCCCAGCAACTGTATGGTACGAGTAAAGACTCCCGCATCGGATGTTACCAACTCCGTCATCTGTCCTCTAGAATAACTGGCGGCATCAGGTTTACTGAACACCTCGGAAGCGGCTTTCCTGAATGCCTCATAAAACGCTTCGGGAGTGATCTTCGGAGTTAATTCTTGAAGTTGGAGATCATTCATTTAGGTTTCGGGGAGGTTTCGGGGTCAACTCTGGGAGGTTTCGGGGTCAACTCTGTAAACTGTAAATCGCTCACTTATCCCCTCCGGTTAGCGGTTGTTTTGGGTGGTAGTCTTGGCAGCCGAGATGGGGGTCGCTCATGGTGTCGGATGGACCTCGGCTGGCAGCACTGAAAGCACGAAGGCAAATAGGTTCTGTGCAGTTTGAAGGGCTTGGTCGTATTCGGCGCGGGTCAGTTCCCGCATCATGGGATAGCGGAAGTCGGTGGCAAATGGCGTCAAATCATCAGCCGGTTCGATCCATGCCTCGAAACGTGCGTCCAACGTGGCGGCCAAGCTGACGAGTTCCTCCATGTCGTGGGTTTTGCGGAACGGCTGATTGCGAAAGGCGAGATAAGCTTTGACTGCTTTTTCAGCCGCTTGCTGGAGATGAAACAGCGCCATGTCCAGGTACGGATCAGCAGCGCCGGCAATGAGCTGCGCCGCAGCGAGGTCGTGCTTGGCTTTCACCAGCCATTGCTGGACCAAGTTGCGTTCAGCTTCGTTCATACAAGATTCTGCCTTCCGTGAAGATCTTGTGTTCGAGCGAGGCGACGACACCCCGATAACGTTCGGTTTCCGCGCGGGTGCGCACCAGTACATCCTTGGCCAACCCCATTCCGTGCAGACAGCGGCGCGCTCGAATATCGCGCCGGTAGGAGGATTCATCGCTGTCGGAGACGACAACGAACAAATCCAAATCGCTGTCGTCGGTCGGCGTTCCCCAAGCGTGCGAACCAAAGAGGATGATCTGTTCCGGGGTAAACTCCGCTGCCAGCCGTTCCACGACCTCATCCAGCAGTGTTGGAGCCAAAGTTTTCATGAGCCAAACCTAACAGATTGCCCGTGGCTTGGGAAGCCGTGGCCTCCACCGCGCTCGCGCATCCACCGTGCGATGACTTGCGTGTATTGCGACCCAAAATCGAGGATGATGATTTGTTCCATAGTTTGTTGCGGTGTTGGTCTGTCAATTGTGGAGAGTTGACCCCTTAGACCCCTTAGAGCCCCTTAGAGATTGACCCCTTAGATGGTTGTTATTCTCCGTCGCCGGACTAGCTGCAGCCGTGGAACGATGGTGTAGCCGCTGACGTAGCTGCCTTGTGCGGTGTGTGTCCAAGTCCATTCAACGTCTTCATTGGGTGACAGGGACACGTTTTGGACAGCGGAGCCAACAAAAGCCGCTGAGGATGGTGCGCTCACACAGCGCATTACCTTGCGTCTGTTTCGTTCTGGGTGACGCTTCCTCATGATCAGGCGTAAACCAACCGGCCTTTTGGTTCGGGAATGGGGCGGCCGAGTTCCTTGGCGGTGGCGATCCATTCCTTGATGATTACTTCGGCGTTGGCCAAAGCCTCCTTGTAGGTGGCTCCATCAGCGGCACAGCCGGGGAGTTCGGGCACTTCGGCGATAAACGCATTGTCCTCGGCACTCCAATAGATGATGACTTCGTATTTGGGCATACATTTCGGTGGACGACAGCAGTCGCGGTTGAAAACCGCTCCCACAGGAAGTGTTGCCGACTTGCTCATGGGTGCTCTTGACTCCTACTTGCTGCCCATGCCGACGCCTTGGACGGTCTGGAAGACTTTGCCTTCGGTCTTGATGGCGGGGGCGATGATGATCTCGGTTTCCTGGAACTCCTTGATGTTCTTTTTGCCGACGTTGCCCATGCAGGTCATGAGCGCGCCCATGAGGTTCTGCGAACCGTCATCGAGTTCGGCGGGGCCGAAGAGAATCTGGTTCACGGTGCCGGTGACGCCGACGCGGACGCGGGTGCCGCGCGGCAAGTTTGCGTGCGGCGTGGCCATGCCCCAGTGATAGCCGCGGCCGGGGGCTTCCTTGCAGCGGGCAAACGCGCTGCCGATCATGACGGCGTCGGCGCCGCAGGCGAACGCCTTGCAGATGTCGCCGCCCTTGCTCATGCCGCCATCGGTGATGATGGGACAGTAGCGGCCGGTTTGTTTGAAGTAGTAGTCGCGGGCGGCCGCGCAGTCGGCGGTGGCGGTGACTTGGGGGACGCCAAGACCGAGGACGCCGCGGGTCGTGCAGGCGGCGCCGGGGCCGACGCCGACGAGGATCGCGGCGGGACCGGCTTGCATCAGTTCGAGCGTGGCGGAATAGGTGACAGTGTTGCCGATGATCACCGGAATTTTCATCTTCTTGCAGAAGTCAGCGATGTTAAGTGTGTTGTACTCCTTGGAGATATGACGGACGGTGGAGACGGTGGACTGGACGACAAAGATGTCGCAACCGGCTTCCTGCGCGATGGCGCCAAAGCGGTCGGCGCGTTGCGGGATGGCGCTGACGGAGCAGATAACGCCAGCGTCCTTGATCTCCTTGACGCGCTGGGCGACCAACTCTTCTTTGATCTTCTCCCGGTAGATTTCCTGTGTCAGGTGCGTCGCTTCTTCCTTCGATGCGTTGGCAATCTTATCGAGGATTTCTGAAGGATCCTTGTAACGGGTCTGGACGCCTTCGAGGTTGAGGACGGCGATGCCGCCAAGCTTGCCCATCGCGATGGCGAAGTTGACATCCACGACGCCGTCCATCGCGCTGGCCAGAATGGGGACTTTGATTTTGTGCGGACCGAGCTGGATGGTGGTGTCCACCTCGTTGGGGTTGATGGTGATGTCGCCCGGCACCAGGGCGATGTCGTCAAAACCATACGTGACGCGTGCTTTTCGATTACGGCCAATCCACATTCCCATGATGACAATACCTCCGTTGTTGACAAATGTTGGTTGTTGGAACTGCAAACTCGCTTGGTTTTTCTTTAGCCGGTTTGCCGGCGAAACGCAATGCCCAAATGCAGCCTACGGCATCTTCGTGGCCCAGAGGAACCGTGCCGTGCCCCACAACGATCTTTGCTGGCCGTGTCCCGCCGGCAACTCAAAACGGAGCCGACGCGCCGCATCGAGCGCCACGGCGTCGGCGTTTTCGTTGCCGCAGGTGCGGTCGAGCACGACATGGAGGACGCTCCCGTCGGCGGCCAAGGCAAGGCGCACAACGGTCGCGCGCAACGCCGTCTCGCTGGCGATGATGGGCAACGACGGCGCGTGCAGCAGCCGGCAGGCGGCCAGCGCCTCGTCAAAATGGATGGAGGAAGCGCCGGGCATCGTGACGGTTGTGGCGGGAGCCGGCTCGACGAAATGCGCCTTCGGTTTCTCGGCGGCGGCGCGAACGGCATCGGCAAGCGAGGCCGATGGAAGTAATGGATCGGGTTCGCGCAGCGGCTTGGCGTCAAGGTAGGCAAGGGAATTGGAGGGTTGGATCAGATGATCGTCGAGCCGGACTTGATGCTGCCACAGGGCCGCCGAAAACGCGCGCGGACTGGGCAACGACATCAGACTTGGATCGTCAAGCTCGGCAACGATGGTGCGCAGATCATCACGGGACTCGGTGAGCCGCGGCGAAATCCAACGGACGAATGGTCGTTTGGGAATATCGGTCTGCATCACGTGCCGGCGCTGGAACACCATCAGAAATGCGACGGCAAACCCGATGATGCAGGAAACCATGATGAAATGCAGGACCTGCCGCTCGCTGACGCGGAAACGGGGCAGTTTCATGGTTTACTTTCCGGCGGAGGGCGGCGGAATTTCGGGACGCGTCGCCCAGTTGATGGCGGAGATGCCGGTTTCCAGCGCGAGGCTCATCACTTGCACAACGGTGCCGTGGGGAACTTGGCGGTCGGCCTTGATGATGAGTTCCTGGCGCGGGAACTGGCCGGCCATGGCGCGCAAGGATTGGCGGAGATTCTCGAGCGTGGTCAGTTGATTGTTGAAGAAGATCAGGTTGTCGCGGGTGACGGTGACCACCAATCCCTGAAAGGAAGCTGTGGAGGGCGCGCTGGACTGTTGGAGTTCCACCATGCCGATGCCCGGCTGCAACACGAGCGGCGAACTCAACACGAGAAAAATCAGCAGCAGAAACACCACGTCCACCAACGGCGTCGAATCAATCGGCCCCTTGACGATCTTGCAATGAGTCTGAAGCCTCATGACGGCGGGGCGGCGGACGTATCGTCGCGGCCAGAAAGATAATTCAGGATTTCGTTGGCCGCTTTTTCCATGTCGAGCACAAGCTGTTGGACGCGGCTGACGAGGTAGTTGTAGCCAACGTAGGACGGCACGGCAATCACCAGCCCGGCCGCCGTGGTCAGCAAGGCGACCCAGACGCCGCCGGCCAGTTGGCCGGGGCTGGGCAACACTTTGTCCTGAATCTCACGGAACATCTGGATCATGCCCATGACCGTGCCGAGAAACCCGATCAACGGCGCGATTTGCGCGATGGTGGCCAGCACGACAAGGCGTTTCTCCAGGCGCGCCACTTCCGCGCGCCCGAATTCCTGCACCGCCTCGCGAATCTCATTCAGCGGCAGTTGGTGGAGCTTGACGATGGTCTTGATGACCAACGCGACCGGCCCGGCGGTTTCATCGCAAATGGCGAGGGCCTCGGGAATGTTGCCACGGCGCAGCGCGTTGCGCACGCCGCTGGCGAAATCCAGCGCGTGGATCTGGGAGCGGTGATACAAAAGAAGACGCTCCAGGAACACGAGCAGGGCGATCAGCCCCAGCAGGGCGATCACCCACATCAACGGTCCGCCTTTGAGCATCAACATCATCATGTGCGCGTTCCTCGTGTACTGGAATCAATCATTTTTTTCAACTCAGAACAAAATCACCTGTTCCAGACGGATGCGGCGAATCCGGTCCTCCGCCAGCGACTTGAGGTCGGGACAGACTTCGCCAAGTTTTTGGTACAACGTGATGGCGTCGCGCCATTGTTGTTGTTGTTCCTTCAGCGCGGCGGCGGACCGGGCCGCTTTCGACGCCCAGAACCGTTCGGGCGGCTCGTTGGTGGACGGCGTGGCGGCGGTCTCGTAGAGGGACTGCGTGTAAAACTGGATGGCGTCTTCCGGTTTGGCCAGTTTCTCGTAACATTGGCCGAGCTTGAACAACGCCTGGTTGCGCATGGCGGTGTCCCGCGCGCCGTCCAGCGCCTTGCGATAGCTGCCCAGCGCTTCGTCGTAGCGCGCCAGCGTGAATTGGCAATCGCCCTTGCGTCCTTCCGCCTCGACGGCCAGCGGGTGTTGGGGAAATTGTTTGATCAGGTTCTCGAACACCGTGAGCGCGTCGCCGAATTGGCCGAGTTCGCTGAGCGCGTCGCCCTGCCCGAATCGCGCGTCGGCGCTCCATGCCGAGTTCGTAAACGTTTTCAACACGGACTCGAACAACTCGATCGCACCCTTGTAGTCCTGCCGCAGGTAGGCCGTGCGCCCGGCGTAGTATTGCGCGGCATCGGCCAGCGGGCTGCCGGGATAATTCTTGGCGAGCGACTGGAATTGCTCCTGCGCCTTGAGATAATCCTTCTTCTCCAGATAATAACTGGCGATCCAGAACTGCATGTCGGGCGCCAACCGCGCGTTCGGCTGCTTCGCGAGAAAATCCGCGTACTCAGCCAATGTCTTCTCGGCCTGGTTCTTTGCCACCAGGCAACGACCGCGCTGGTACAACGCGCGGTGCGCCAGTTCCGAGCCGGGATGGTTCACGATGAACGTGTCGAAACAACTCAGCGCCGTGTCGTATTTCCCCTCGCGTTGATGCGATTCGCCGATGGCCAGCGCCGCTTCCTTCGCCCACGAACTGCCGGCGAATTTCGCCGCGGTCGCCGCAAACGCCGCGCGCGCCTCCGCCTCGCGCCGGTGCGACACGGCGATCTGCCCGACAAGAAATTGCGCTTCCGCCGCCAACGGGCTGCTGGGAAATCGTTTCACCAGCAACGCAAACGCATCCGAGGCACCGGTGTCGTTGCGCGCTCGCAACTGCGCCTGGCCAAGTTGAAACATCGCGCGATCCAGCGATGCGGCGCCGGGCTGTTCCTTGAGGAGTCGCTGATAACTCGTGACGGCGTTCGTGTACTGGCCGAGCGCAAACTGCACGTCCGCCAGTTTGAACAACGATTCGGCCACCACCGCCGGCTCCTTCGACAACGCCGCCGCCCGTTCGTAGAACTTGGTGGACTCCGCCAGTTGTCCCGTCTTCCACGCGCACCAGCCGGCGTTGGCGTTGGCCTTGGCCAGCAGCGGGCTTTGCGGATGTTGCGCGATGAACTGGGCGTATTCCGCCAATGCCGCCGGCAAATCGCCCTGCCCGTACAACAAATCGGCGATGCCAATCTGCACCTGCTCGACCAGCTTGTCTTGCGGGTACGCCTTCAGAAATTCGCGCATCCGCGCCACGCCGTCCGCCACTTTGCCGGCGCGCACGCTGGCCTCGCTCGACTTCAACAAGGCGTCCCGCCGCAACGCCGCGCTGACGGAGTTGGTCAACACCTGCGAAAACGCATCCACGCTCGCATCGAACTGTCCCTGTTGCCAGCGCATCCATCCGAGGGCATACCACGCTTCCGACGCCAGCGCGGCGTCCACCGGCTGGTTCGGTTTTGCCTGAAACGCCGCCGTTATGGCCCCGAATTGCGCTGCCGCTGGATCAAATTTCTTGCGGCGCGACAACGACTCGGCCAGCCACAACCGCGCCTGATAGGCGGGCCTCGACTCCGGCGCCTTCTGCGTCAACGCTTGAAAGGCCGCCTCCGCTTTTTCGGCGCGGCCGAGCGCCAGCTCGACCTGACCGCGCAACAAATCCGTCTCCAATGGCGTTTCCATCTTCCGCTCGGGTTCTGCCGCTTCCGTCGAAAATTGATCCAGCGTTGCGTTGGCCGCATCGAAGCGTCCCTGCTTGAATTCTGCAAACGCCAATCCGTACCACGACAAGGCGCGGTACTCGCTGCGCGGGAATTTCTCCGTCACCTCGCGGTACAGCGGCCCCGCTTCCGCAAATTTTCCGCCGCGCGCCAGCGATTCCGCCAGCCAAAATCGAAACGCATCCGGCGTCTTGTCCGGCCAGCGTTTCAGCCCGGCCGCCAGCGTCTCGGACGCCGGCTGCCATTTGCCCAATTCCAACTGCGCGCGCCCGAGCAACAAGTGCGCGCGTTCGGCGCGCGACGAGTTGGGGAACTTCTGGAGAAACTCCGCCAACTGGCGTTCGGTCACGTCGTAGAGCTTGTCGGCAAACGTCGCCTCCCCCGCGCGGAACAGGCGGATCTCCTCCATCGTGGCCGCGACCGACAGCAGCGACAGCGCAACGCAAAAACATGTCAGGACGTTTCTCACGATAAACTTGCGTGGCGCTCCTGCAGGATCGCCAGCAGCCCGCCGATGCGGAAACTCGAATTCCGCCACTGGAATGATTCCACCGACGTGTCGTGCAACGCCTCCTCGTACTCGCGCAGGAAGCCTTCCACCTCGTGGTCGGGAATTTCCACCGCCAAGGGGCGCTCGACGTTCTCGTAATACAAATACAATCTCATGATGCCGAGGCGACTCTAGGCCGCATGTCGCCGACTGTCAAAGCCATTTGCCTTGCAACCGCGCCGCGATTCTGCAATCTTGCGCGCCACAAGGAGGAAGTTCGTTGACGCCAATTTGTCGCCGCTGTTTTCTCGTGGCGCTCGCTGCGTGCCTGCTGGCCGCCGACGCCGGCGCTGCCGTTCTCAAATCGCGACGGTTCGAGGGCGGCGAATATGTTCTCATCAGCGACATTGCCTACTACTACCACCTCGGTCGCAACACCAGCAACGACCGCGAAACCGTTTCATATCGTGATCTCGTTGCAAAGGCCGACCGCCGCGAGATCACACTCAACGGCATCCAACACTGGCTCAGCGCGCCCATCCATTTCTATCAAGGCAAACTCTGGATGTCCGCCACCGACGTGCTGAAGACTGTTGATCCCGTGCTGCGTCAAGGTCGTGTTGCCAAACCTCTGGCCGTTCGCACCATCGTCCTCGACCCGGGCCATGGCGGCAACGAAAGCGGCGCCACCACCCGCAGGAGCGTCGAAAAAACACTCGTCCTCGACCTCGCCAAACGCCTCCAACAACAACTCGAAGCCCGCGGGTTGCGCGTCTCGCTCACCCGCACGACCGACCGGTTGCTCTCACTCGAATCCCGCCCTGCATTTGCCGCGCAAAAAAATGCCGACCTCTTTGTCAGCCTCCACCTCAACTCCGGCGGCAACGCCAGCGGCATCGAAACGTTTTGCCTGACGCCCGCCAAAGCCGTTTCCACGGCTGCCGCGTTTCGCGGCTGGCAGGCGACCCGCGACCAGAACTCGTATCGCGGCAACCGTCACGACGAACAAAACATCTGGCTGGCCCATTGCATCCAGAAATCCCTCATTCGCTCCACTGCCGCTCATGATCGCGGTGTGCGCCGCGCGCGGTTCGTCGTCATCCGCGACGCGCCTTGCCCGGCCGTGCTCGTGGAAGCCGGTTTTCTGAGCAACGCAACCGAAGAACGGAAACTTCTCACTGCCGACTACCGCAACCGTTTGGCAAAAGCCATCGCCGACGGCATCTTGGCCTACAAGGCCGGCGTCGAAAAAAAATAAACCCCCTGACTGCGGTCGTCATGATCGGCCTTGGTTCAGCAGCGTTGGCCAGTTCTACGATGATTTTACGCAGGTCGAGGATGAGGAAGTCATGGACATCCTTCGCCGGTTTGTGTAAACGCGGCTTGCCATGAAAGAGTTGACCATCCGCACCAGCCGCCGCGACCAGTTCGTGAACGTTACCAGCGAGGTCCAGCAAGCCGTCACCGACTCCGGTGTCAAGGACGGCGTCTGCACCGTCTTCGTCCCGCACACCACCGCGGGGATCACCATCAACGAGAACGCCGATCCGGATGTTGTGGCGGACATTCTTTATGCGCTCGACAAAGCCGTGCCGTGGACTTCGCCGTACTATCGCCACGGCGAGGGCAACACCGCTGCGCACGTCAAGGCGAGCATGATGGGCAGCAGCGCACAGATTCCCGTGAAGAACGAGCGACTCCAACTCGGCACATGGCAGGCGATTTACTTCTGCGAGTTCGACGGCCCGCGCTCGCGCACATTGTGGATAGTGCTGAAATAAGTCGGACATTCTTCAGCGCAGAAGGATGTCAACAATTCTACGGGCCGCTTGGCCATCCCCATAGGGATTGGAACGGGGAATCATGCGGGCATAAGCGGAGGAATCCATCAGCAATCGGCGCGTCTCGGATAGAATGGAGTTCGCGCGGGTTCCCACCAAGGATGCCCAGCCGGCGTCGGTTGCTTCAGGACGTTCGGTGCATTTTCGCATCACCAACACCGGCTTGCCGAAGGTGGGCGCCTCCTCTTGCAGGCCGCCGGAGTCGGTGAGGATCAGGTGGGCGCGTTTCATCAGTTGCGCCAGTGTGAGGTAATCCACCGGTTGAATGAGGTGGATGCGATCCAGCCTTTTCAATGTGGGCATGACGGTTTGACGAACTTCGGGATTGAGATGCACGGGACAAACAACCCGGAGATCGGGAAACTGACGGACAAGCTTCCGCAACGCATCGCAGATCTCAGCAAGCGGTTTGCCCCAGTTTTCGCGGCGGTGCGCCGTGACGAGCAATAATCGGCCCGGCGCATCCAGTATCTTTCGGATCGCGCCGTCGCGCGGCTCAAAGGGCATGCGCAGGGCCAACTGAAGGGCATCAACCACCGTGTTGCCGGTCACGAAAATGTTCCCTCGGGAAAATCCTTCCCGCAACAGATTGTCACGGGCGCGGGCTGTGGGGGCGAAATGGAAGGAGGCGAGCGCATCTGTCAACCGCCGGTTCATTTCTTCGGGGTAGGGATTTCCAAGATCGAAGCTCCGCAAACCGGCCTCCACATGGCCGACAGGAGTTTTCTGGTGAAACCCTGCCAACGCCGAGGCCCACGCGCTCGTGGTGTCACCTTGGACCAGCAGGACATCAGGCTTGTGTTGCCGCAGCACAGGTTCCATTCCCGTCAGCACATCAACGGTGGTTTGGCGTAACGACTGCCGGGGCCGCATGATGTCGAGATCAATGTCCGGGACAATTCCAAACACGCGCAACGTCTGGTCGAGCATCTGGCGATGTTGAGCGGTGGAAACGACAAGCGATTCGACCCGGTCGGCGCGACGCGACAACTCGCGGATGAGCGGCGCCATTTTGATCGCTTCCGGGCGCGTTCCAATGACGGAAAGCACTTTCAACTTTCGTTTCATCATCTCACCAATACCTCACCAACAGCAACGGATCTTGCGGGATGAAATCCTCGCGCACCTTGTACACGGCGCCCAAAATACGCGGACTCTCGCGATGCCGAATGGCATACTTGCCGCCAAAATAGTCCGGCAAAATCCGGAGCGGAAAGACCGTGGTGTCGTTGTACACCTCCACAACCTCCAACTTCGTCGCGTCAATGCCATGTTCGTGGATTTTGCTGTCGAAATCCCGCACCAGCCAATCCCCCGCTTTCAGCAGCGAACGGCCGGAGTGCACGGGCGCCATGCCAAGCCGCGGCGCGACAAACTGAAACCCCTTCCAATGATCGGGAAGATACCAGATGGTCCGCTGGTCGCCGCGCTTGTGAATATCGGCGAGCGCGCGTTGCGCGATGGATACTTCCGCTATGCTGTCCAGCCAGCCGGCCAGCCAGACGACCAGACCCAACACGGCTCCCATCGCGGTTGCCCCGTTGAGCAGGCGGGTATTGACGGATGGTTGCTGGCTGAGCCTGCGCCCCAACAAGAATGTCATGACAACGATCATCCCGAAAAACCGGCGAACGGCGGGGTACGGCGAAAGAAGAAAAACTCCGGCCACTTCGACCGCCAGCCATAACAGAAGAAATTGCGCCATCCGGTCCCCTCGGAGAGGCCATGCGGCAACGGCAATCGTCGCGAACAGCACCGGCCCCATCCATGTCATGCTGAGTTTCCACGCGTGCGGACTGGCAGACAGGGCGAGAAACCAGAACGAGGCCGCCACCGCCGCGATGGCCGCCACGGTTTTCCACGGACGACCTCCCAACGCGAGCACGCCAACGGGGATCAACACGGACGCCACTTGTCCCGCAGTCAGGAACAACGACTTCAGGAGATTGTCCTTGCTCCCCGCAGCGAAGCGGGATTCACGGAATAATAAAACGAGGAACTGCGACGTTCCATGCAGCGAATACACGAAACACTCCCAACTGACGAAGACCACCGCTGCTGCGAGCGCGACAAAGACGGCCAGCCGCAGCCGGCGGAACAACAGTCCGTACCCGAGGATGGCGACGAGAATCGTCGCTGCGTTGTACTTCGTCTGCATGGCCGCCCCCGCGACCAAACCCGTCAGCAGGGACAGTGGAACGGAGGAGATATCGGACGCGCGCAGGAAAAGCACCAGAACCAGCAACATCAACGCGAGCACCGGCACATCGAGCATGAAATTGAAACTGGGCAGGAGCCATGGCGATACAATCGTCACCCACAGAAGCGGCGTTTCCATCCCGGGCGAAAACCGCCGCAACAGTTCGCGCAGGGACCAGACGAGAATCACGGTGAACGGAAACAACCACAGCTTGAGCAGAAACAGGTTCTCACCCAGAAGTTGCATGCCCAGCATCAACCAGTAAGGGACAACCGGCGGCACTGCATTCTCGATGGCCGGTCGAAACCGCTTCTCATGCCAGGCCTCGCCCGAATAAGGACGCAACGGCGCTTGGCAGAGGCGTTGTGCGTGCCAGTAGTAAGAGGGATCATCCGTCGTCATCGGCTTGACGCTGTTAAGCAGCGTCAACACCAGCGCCGGCAGGAGGATGCGAATAATAACATTCATCTCGTTGATTCAACCAAAGGCACGCAGGGCACCGACCAGAATGCCATGACTTCCGTCGAGTCGTGCCAGTAAACCGCGCGCAACCACTGCGCGGCCACGGGCCGGTTGCCGCTGAAGCGCACACCGTAATGGCGATTGTGCGGCGCGATCTCGTCCATGAACACCCGCCTCAACCGGCGCGCCGGGATTTCAATTCCATGATCGCGCGGCTTCGTGCCGTCGAGCAAGGTCATGGTCATCAGCGCCGGTTCGTCGGACGGGTTCAGCACGAGCGCCCATTCGGATTCGCGAATCCACAACTGGCCGGGCATGTTGATGACGATTCCGTCGGCCACATACCAATGCTTGGCCAGTGTCGTGAGCGACATGTAGGATTTCGCGGCCTCGCGGATGCCACGAGGCGAACGGGTCGGGGCGTCGGGTTTGTAGTTGTTGCCGGTATTCGTCCAGCCGACGGTGGCCTGGCAGACAACCGGCTCGCTGCTCTCGACGCGGAGCGCGAAACGGGCGCCGGGTTGAACGGGCCAGTTCTCGAAATTCGACTCGGTGCTCGCACCCGGTGCTGCCTTCAGATTGAATCTCGCGGGCTCGCGGTCCTCGAAGAATGCCGTGACGTTCAGGTTGGCGACGCGAGGTCCCGGATTCAGCACCACCAGATGCCCCATCGTGCCGACGAGGGCCTCGCGGTCCAAAATGTATTCGTAGTCAATCAGGTAGTGCGTCGCTTGTTGCAGCGGATCCTTCGGTTTGCATCCGATGACAACGAAACAGAGAATCAGGAGGATGTGGGTTTTCATTCGGCACTCTCAAAGTCCGGTTTGATCAACTGCAGCCCGTCCGCGTTCGCCAGTTGCCGCGCGTATGACTGCAACGTGACGACCGTGAACGATTCCCGAAGCGCGTCGAGCACGAGCGTTGTGAACTCGATCTTGGCCGGCAACGGCAGGTTCATGCCGGGAATATACGGCAATCCAAAGCCATCCTCGACACCCAAAAAATCCGTCGGGTGCAACAACAGCGACGGCGACACGCCGCACCGCCGGCACAACCACAGCGCACTGCGAAAATAAGCCAGCGCCGCCGCCGTTGATTGGGTCGCGAGCGCGAACAGATAACTCAGATGAATCGGCGTCCGCAACAACGGCAGCGTCGTGACCGGAATCTCCAGAAGCCGTCCCGCCGGGGTGTCCCACCAGTAGGGGCGCAACGGGCGGAAACCGTCGCGCGCCCGCACGCCAAGATGCCGGCGTTGCCGGCGTTGTTCCGCGCTGAACCTCTGGGATCGGAAATAGACGAAGCGCGCGACGGGCATGTAGAACGTCGGCCACGTCGAGGCGTCGTATTCGTAGCCGCGCCGGACGAGAAGTTCGAGCGTCCCGTTG
>VHCW01000040.1 GCA_016871575.1 Verrucomicrobiota bacterium | reverse complement strand
CAGGAGAGGTTCTGGGAAACAGACTGTTGGAGTGTTGGTGGAGTGGGTGGTTTTCATAGGTGATTGATCATCACCTATTTGACCGGCCTCCCCGGCCTTCGTTCAATCAATCAGTGAATTATTCAGGCTAGCAGTGGCAGCATCTTGCGCAACCTTGAACACCGGCACCTCGAATTGCGCCGTGTAGCCGGGCGCCTTTGCTTCGAGCCGCCAGAGGACGCGGTTGACGATGTCTGTCTCTGCGCAATCGGGCGGGATGTAGAAGTTGACCGGCACGGCATCGGTGCCGTCGGCGGCAACAGTCTGTTCGTCGGTCCAGAGCAAGCGTTCGGTGGTGGACTTGCCGCTGGATTCGATGCGGATGCAGCGCAAGCTGAGTTTCAGTCCGCCGTCGAACCGGACATACTGTTGCAGGCGCAACGTCCCGGCGAACGCGCCGCCGACTGCGCCGGGGCGGGTGGTCATCTCGAAGACGGTTTCGCCGTATTGCTGCCAACGGCGCATCTGGCGGAAAGCGGCGTACAGGAGCCACACGCCGATGAACGGGAACAGCACGATCCACGGAAACTGGTCCATCAAGATCAACGTTGCCGTCCACGCCGCGATGTTCCAGATGATGGCCACGACCCACGCCACGAGCATCATCGGTTTGCTCGACGACACAATTCGTCCTTCGGCCCAGTCGGCGCGCGACTGCCACGGCAACGCGCCGTCAATCGGTTTGCGAAGCGACTTGTTGGCGAACACCCAGAGCAGGCCGCCCACGCCGACGCCGACGAACAGCAGCGGAAACAATCCAACCAGCATCATCGGCGTGAACCGCGGCTCCAGCACGGCGTCGGACGGGTCGCGCGGGTTGACGTAACAGACGGCTTCTTTGCCGGGCGGATAGCGGCGCACGATGGCTTGTTTGCCTTTGCGACCGCTGGAGGAACCGCCCATGAAATCGTAGCGGTCGGATTGATAGTCGCGCCGGTTGACGGTGTACCGATAGACGATGTGGACACTGTACGTTGTGCCGTCGCTGTCGCTGTGGGAACGCACCTGGCTGGAAACAACCACACACGGCGTGGCCGGCCATTGCCGGGCCTCGTACACACGGGCGATCGGACGAATCAAGAGAAACCAAGTCGCAGCCAATCCCGCGAGCAGGAACACGGAGAAAAACAACAACAGACCCGTCCGTCCCATCTGCCGGGCTGCCGGTCGCCGGTTGAGCGTGAGCTTCATGAGGCAAACATCCTGATGAATTGGTCGTAAATGCGCGCGGCCAGCGGTCCGGTCCCGATCTTCTGTCCGTCCACGGAGCGGATCGGAACGACCTCAGCCGTTGTGCTGCACAGAAACGCCTCATCGGCGCCAATCAACTCCGCCTTCGTCACCCGCCGCTCCGCTGCCGGCAGACCGGCGGCGCGGGCGGCTTCGAGGATTTTGCCGCGGGTGATGCCGCTGAGAATCTTCGGCCCTTCGGGTGGCGTGAGCAGCTCACCGTTGCGGATGATGAACACGTTGGCCGCGGTGGCTTCATTGATCGTGCCGTCGTCGGCGATGAAGATGGCGTCGGTGGCGCCGGCGTGTTTGGCGGCCTGGTAGGCGAGCACGTTGGCGAGAAGGGCGACACTCTTGATGTCGCACCGGCTCCAGCGGTTGTCGGGCACGGTGATGACCGTGGCGCCGCGTTCGCGGAGAGGGCGGGAATCCGGCACCGCGCGAACCGTCATCACGAACATCGGCTCGCAACCGGCGGGAACACCCCGGTGGCGTTTGGCGACGCCGCGGCTGATTTGGATGTAAACCATCGTCTCGGCAAACCCGGCGCGCTGGATGGCTTCGCCAATGAGCGATTTCAGTTGGTCAACGGTGTAGGGATGTTGAATCTGGATGGCATCGAGGCTGCGAAAGAGCCGGGCGAGATGCTCGTCGAGCGCGAAAAGCCGGCCGCGATAGGTGCGGACGACTTCATAGACGGCGTCGGCGAACTGGTAACCGCGGTCCTCGACGGGGACTGTGGCTTGTTCAAGCGGCATGAACTTCCCGTTGATGCAGGCAATCTCAGGCACAATGGGAGGTGACTATAGGAACGTGTCGCGCAACTGTCAATCGTCACGGGCAAGGCCGGCTGGCAAAGCCGGCGCCGGGCGGCGGTGGAAACATCTCCCAACGCGGCGCGTCCACCCAGGCGACATGGCCGTCGAGGAACAGATAGTTGGTGCGCGGGTCGCGGGCGAGCGGATGCGGTTTCTTGACGTGGAACGAGGTGATTTGCGCGGGGCTGTGAAAGGCGAGGCTGGAACACTTCGCGCCGATCCGTCCTTTCAGCGCGTCGTCGAGCATTTCGGAGACGAGCACGACTTCGTCGGGGTTGGGCAGGTGGGGGCACGGCAGGCGGGAGCCTTGGATCCAGAAGGTTTCCGGCGCGCCGTTGCTGCCCATGTTGATCGCGTAGGAACGCAACCCGACATTGGGCGGCATGGGATGCCAGTCGCAAAGCGCCGTGGCGCGCTGGATGCGGTCGGACGGGCAATGGAAGACCGGCGGCGCGGCGTAACCGCCGTTGATCAACTTGAGGTCCCAACTGGGATCGTCCTGGTGCGGACGATGCCAAAGCCCGGCGTTTGGGATCAGGCCGTGATGGTCGGATTGATAGGCGCGTATGGCCGCGCCGATCATGGCGAGGTTGCGGGCGCAGACGGCGCGGTTGCGTTTTTCGCGCTGCGTGTTCAGCAGCGGCAAGACCAACAGCCAGACGACAGCCAGCACAACCAGCGCCACAAGCAGTTCGGCCCTTGTGAATGCCGACGCGGATCGCGGTCGCCGGTTCATGCCGGGGCGTTATGCGGGCCGGTAGGTGGTGACGGCGCGGAGGTACTGGGCGCGCTCAAACTCACCGGGGTCGGGACACTCCACCTGGCTCATGCTGCCCCACATTTGCTTGACGGACTCGTACTCGTGTTCCTCCATCCACCGCGCCATGTCGCGCTCGACGGTTCGCAGGTGGCCGATGCCGTGCTTGAGCAGCGCGGAACAGAGCATCGTGACGTTGGCGCCGGCCATGAGCATCTTGATGACGTCCTCGGCGTTGTGGATGCCGCTGGAGGCGGCCAGGCTGGCCTTGACCCGTCCATGCAGGATGGCGATCCAGCGCAATGGCAACCGCAAGGATTGCGGCGTGCTCAACAGAATCCTCGGTTTGATCTCCAGCGAGTCGAGGTCAATGTCCGGCTGATAGAAGCGGCTGAACAACGTCAGCCCGTCGGCGCAACAATCATCGAGCCGCTTGGCCATGTTGGCGATGTTGGTGAAGCGGGCGCTGAGCTTCACCGAGACGGGAATCTTCACCGCGCCCTTGACGGCCTTGATGATGTCCATGTAGGTCTGCTCGACCTGCGCGCCGGACAGGTTCATGTCGGCGGGGATCCAGTAGATGTTCAGTTCGAGGGCGTCGGCCCCGGCCTGCTCGATTTGCCTGGCAAACTCGGTCCAGCCGCCGATCGAGCAGCCGTTGAGGCTGGCGATGACCGGGATTGTCACCGCGGCCTTGGCTTTCTGGATGTGCTTGAGGTAGCCTTCGGGGCCGAGGTGATATTGCGACGGTTCGGGGAAGTAGCTCAACGACTCCGCGAAACTCTCGGTCCCGGCAGTGGTGTGGCTGTGCAGTTCCTGCGCGTCGGTGAGAAGTTGCTCCTCGAACAACGAGTAGAGCACCACGGCGCCCGCGCCGGAATCCTCGGCGAGCTTGATGTTGCTGATTTCCTCGGAGAGCGGCTGGCAGGCGCTCATCACCAGCGGGTTTCGCAGTGTCATTCCCAGGTATGTGGTGGTCAAGTCCATGATGATAATCTCCTTTCCGCTCAGGCGGCCGGGGCGGCGGGTGGGAGTGGTTGTTCCGGTTTTGCTGCGGCGCCAAAAGGCCGGGCGGCGAGGTATTCGTAGTAGGCGAAGCGGGTGTTGATGTCGTCCTGCGCCTGTTTGAACAACGTCTTGGCGGCTTCGGGGTTGCTCTTGGTAAGCATCTTGAAGCGGTTTTCCATGAGCAGGTATTGCTCGACGGGGATGGTCGGCTTTCGCGAGTCGAGCTGCAACGGGTTCTGGCCCGCCGCGGCACGGCGCGGGTCGTAGCGGTAGAGCAGCCATTGGCCGCTGGCGACCGCCGCTTTCTGGTTCTGCATGCCGGTGGTCATGTTGATGCCGTGGGCGATGCAATGGCTGTACGCGATGATCAGCGACGCGCCGTCGTAGCTCTCGGCTTCGAGGAACGCGCGGAGCGTGTGCTCGTCGCGCGCGCCCATCGCGACGCTGGCGACATAGACGTTGCCGTAGCTCATGGCGATGAGGCCAAGGTCTTTCTTGCCGGCCGGTTTGCCGCCGGCGGCGAACTTGGCGATGGCGCCGCGCGGCGTGGCCTTCGACATCTGGCCGCCGGTGTTGGAATAGACTTCGGTGTCCATGACGAGAAGGTTGACGTTGCGGCCGCAGGCGATGACGTGGTCGAGGCCGCCGTACCCGATGTCGTAGGCCCAGCCGTCGCCGCCCATGATCCAGACGCTCTTCTTGACGAGCATGTCGGCGATGCCGAGCAATTGCGTGGCGAGCGACTTGGCGGTGGCGTCGTTCTCCTGCTGGAGTCGGGCCAGTTTGCCTTTGAGTTCGGCGACGCGGATGCGTTGCTCGTAGATACCGGCTTCGTCTTTCTGGTCGGCGGTGAGAAGGCCGGTGGCGAGCACGTCGCCGATGCGCGGGGCGAGGGCGCGGACGAGTTCCTCGGCGAACTGTTTCTGTTTGTCAATCGAGAGGCGGTAGCCCATGCCGAACTCGGCGTTGTCCTCGAAGAGCGAGTTGCACCACGCGGGGCCGCGTCCGTCGGGGTTCGTCGCCCATGGGGTGGTCGGCAGGTTGCCGCCGTAAATCGAGGAGCAACCGGTGGCGTTGGCGATGATCATGCGGTCGCCGAAAAGCTGGCTGGCGAGCTTGACGTAGGGCGTCTCGCCGCAGCCGCCGCAGGCGCCGCTGAACTCGAAGAGCGGACGCTGCAATTGTTGTTGCGGGATGCTGGTGACCTTGAGCCGCCGGCGATCCACGTCGGGCAACGCAAGGAAGAAGTCCCAGTTGACAGCTTCCTGGCGACGGAGCGGCGGTTGTGGCGCCATGTTGATGGCTTTGAGTTTGGTCTGCGTTTTGTTCTTGGCGGGGCAGATGTCCACGCAGAGGCCGCAGCCGGTGCAATCCTCGACGGCGACCTGAATGGTGAATTTGCACCCGGACTTCTTCCATTCCGGATCGCGCGCATCAACGCTCTTGAACGCGGCGGGCGCGTTCGCGAGGAGGGCTGCCTCATAGACCTTGCCGCGGATGCAGGCGTGGGGGCAGACCATGGCGCATTTGCCGCACTGGATGCAGGTGGCCGGGTCCCAGACGGGAGTGTCGAGGGCAATATTGCGTTTCTCGTACTGGGTGGTGGCCGTCGGGAAGGTGCCGTCGGGCTGGAACGCGCTGACCGGCAGCAGATCGCCGCGGTTGGCGCTGATTTCGCCAAGCACCTCGCGCACGAACGCCGGGGCATTCGACGTGACGGGCGGAAGCAACTCGGCGTTGCTGCTGACGGCGGCGGGTACTTTGACTTCGTGGAGGTTGGAGAGCGTGTTGTCCACGGCCTTGAGGTTCATCTGGACAACGTCGTCGCCCTTCTTGCCGTAGGTCTTCTTGATGGAGTACTTGATCTGCTCGATGGCTTCGTCCTTCGGCAACACCCCGCTGATCGCGAAGAAGCAGACTTGCATGACGGTGTTGATGCGGCCGCCCATGCCGGAGTCGCGGGCGACCTTCACGGCGTCAATCGTGAAGAACCTCAGCTTCTTGTCCACGATCTGTTGTTGCGTGACGCGCGGGAGATGATTCCACACTTCCTCGGCACTCCACGGGGCGTTCAACAGGAACACGCCGCCGGGCTTGACGTACTGGAGCATGTCGTAGCGCTCCAGGAACACGGTCTGGTGACACGCGACGAAGTTGGCCTCAGTGACGAGGTAGGTCGAGCGGATCGGGTCGGGGCCGAAACGCAGGTGCGACACGGTCATCGCGCCGGATTTCTTCGAGTCATAGACGAAGTAGCCTTGCGCCCAGTTGTCGGTGTTCTCGCCGATGATCTTGATCGAGTTCTTGTTCGCGCCGACGGTGCCGTCCGCGCCGAGTCCGTAAAAGAGCGCGCTGACGACCTTGGGCGACTCGGTGGTGAAGGACGGATCGAAGGGGAGGTTGGTGTGCGTCACGTCGTCATTGATGCCGACGGTGAAATGATTCTTCGGACGATCGGCCTTGAGGTTGTCGAACACGGCCTTGACGATCGCCGGGGTGAACTCCTTCGAGGCAAGCGCGTAGCGTCCGCCGACGATCTTCAACGCGCGTCCTTCCTCGAAGGCCGCCGTGAGGCAATCCTGATACAGCGGCTCGCCGGCGGAACCGGGTTCCTTCGTGCGGTCGAGGACAGCGACGGCCTTGACGCTGGCCGGCAACGCGGCGATGAACCGCTTGGTGTCGAATGGACGGAAGAGGCGGACCTTGACGAGGCCGACTTTCTCGCCCTGTTTGACCATGTACTCGATGGCTTCGTGCGCGGTCTCGCAGCCGGAACCCATCGCGACGATCACGCGCTCGGCATCGGGCGCGCCGACGTAGTCGAACAGGTGATACGGGCGCCCGACGAGCTTGGCGAACTTGTCCATCGCCTTCTGCGTGATGTCGGGGCAGGCGGCGTAGAACTTGTTGCAGGCTTCGCGGGTCTGGAAGAAGACGTCCGGATTCTGCGCGGTGCCGCGCAACACGGGATGGTCGGGCGAGAGGCAACGGGCGCGGTGGGCGAGGACGTGTTGGTAGTCAATCATCGCCCGCATATCGTCGTCGGTCAGGACCTCGATCTTGGCGACTTCGTGCGAGGTGCGGAACCCGTCGAAGAAATGCAGGAACGGCACGCGCGATTCAAGCGTCGCAGCCTGTGCAATGAGCGCGAAGTCGTGGGCTTCCTGGACGCTGTTGGAGCAGAGCATCGCCCAGCCGCATTGGCGGGTGGACATCACGTCGCCGTGATCGCCGAAGATCGAAAGCGCGTGCGCCGCGACGGTGCGGGCGGAAACGTGGAACACGGACGGCGTCAGTTCGCCGGCGATTTTGTACATGTTCGGGATCATCAACAACAGGCCCTGCGACGCCGTGAACGTGCAGGACAACGAGCCGGTCTGGAGCGCGCCGTGGACGGCGCCGACGGCGCCGCCTTCGCTCTGCATTTCGGCGACCGACGGAATCGTGCCCCAGATGTTTTTCAGGTCCTCGGAGACCCATTGGTCGGCCCACTCGCCCATCGGCGAGGACGGCGTAATCGGGTAAATCGCTATGACTTCGTTGGTGCGAACCGCAACGTGGGCTACCGCCTCGTTGCCGTCCATCGTGATGAATTCTCTCTTGCTCATTTTTTCTCCTGTTATTACTTGGATTTAACAAATTCTGGGCAAATCCTCGCCCGTCGGCATGTCCACAATCCGCTCGCCGCCAATCGCGGTCCGCAACACGGCCATGCCCTTCGGTTTCTCCGTCACTTCCCCGATCACCCGCGCGCCGCGTCCCAACGGATGCGCCCGCATCGCGTCCAACACGCGCCCCGCGTCGGTCCCGCGACAGAACACGACGACTTTCCCTTCGTTGGCGATGTTCAAGGGATCCAGTCCCAGCAAATCGCACGCCCCGCGAACCTCGGCGCTGATCGGCAACGCCGACTCCTGCAGCCAAATCCCGACACCCGACGCAGCGGCAATGTCACATACCGTCGCCGCCAGTCCGCCGCGTGTCGGGTCGCGCATCGCGTGGATCTCCGCGCCCGAAACGAGCGCACTTTGTACCAAGCTCCAGAGCGGCGCGCAATCACTGATTACACTCGTTTGAAAGGCAATCCCCTCCCGCCGGCTCAACACCGCCACGCCGTGCTCGCCCAGGTTCCCATTCACAATCACCGCATCACCGGGGCGCACGTGCGTGCTGCCAACATCCGCCACCACGCGCCCAATCCCGGCAGTGTTCAAGTAAAGCCCTTCACACTTCCCGCGCTCGACGACTTTCGTGTCGCCCGTCACAATTGTCACGCCGGCTTCCGCCGCCGTCGCCTTGATCGAAGCGACAATCTTCTCCAAGTCCGCCAGCGGCAGTCCTTCCTCCAAAATCATACCGAGGCTCAGCCACAACGGCTCCGCCCCCTGCATCGCCAGATCATTCACCGTCCCGCACACCGCCAACTTCCCGATGTCGCCACCGGGGAAAAAGTAAGGCTTCACCACATACGAATCCGTCGTGAACGCCAACTTGTCATCGAGTACCGCGCTATCCTCCAGTTCTTTCAACCCAAACGCCGGCGCAAACAACTGCTCGATCAACTCATGCGTCAATGTCCCGCCGCCGCCATGTGCCAGTAAGATACGGTCGTGTTTCATACTGCCGCCTTTCGTTCGTACTTGTAGAACGCGGCACACGCGCCTTCGCTTGACACCATGCACGGTCCCAACGGGTTCGTCGGCGTGCAGACTTTCGCAAACAGCTTGCAGTCCGGCGGCGTGAGGACACCGCGCAACACGTCGCCGCACCGACAGCCCGGATGCGGCTTCGATTCGCGGAACGTCACGCTTCGCCCAGCATCCCAACGCGCAAACTCCTTCCGAATCGCCAGCCCGCTGCGCGGGATCACACCAATGCCGCGCCACCCGGCGTCGCTCTCCTCGAACACCTCGGCGATAAGCTGCTGCGCGGCCGGGTTGCCGGTCTCGTTGACCGAACGGCTGTACTCGATCTCGACCGCCGTCCGTTTGCCGGCAATCTGCGCCAGCAACATCACGATGCACTTCATCACATCCACCGCTTCGAACCCGCACACGACGCATGGGATGCCGTACCGCTCCGGGATGAACCGGTAAAGCTGCGCGCCGGTGATGACGCTGACGTGGCCGGGGCAGATGAACCCGTCAATCTTCACTTCCTGATCCTTCAGCAACGCCTCCATCGCGAACGGCATCGTCTTGTGCGCGCAGAGCACCGAGAAATTCATCACGCCATCCTGCGCCGCCTTCTTGATCGTCCACGCGACTGTTGGCGCCGTCGTTTCGAAACCGACGCCGAGGAACACGACTTGTTTGTCCGGGTTCTCCCGCGCCAACGCCAGCGCGTCCGCCGGCGAATAGACCACACGCACGTCGGCGCCGGCTGCTCGCTCCCGTTCCAACGACGACTCGCTGCCGGGAACGCGAATCAGATCGCCGAACGTCGTAACGATCACGCCGGGCCGACGCGCCAGCTCGATGGCGGCGTCAATGTAGCTGGTGTCCGTCACGCAGACCGGGCAGCCCGGCCCCGAAATCAGCTTCACATTCGCCGGCAGGAGTTGGCGCAGGCCGGAGCGCGACACCGCCATCGTGTGCGTCCCGCACACCTCCATGAAGGTGACGTTGCGCCCGACGCGACGCGCCTGTTCGGCGATTCTGTTCAACGCCTCATTCATGCGGCACGGATTCCTGAATCTCCTTCCACTCCTGATAATCGGACTCGTCCCACTTCTGAATGGCGAACCCGGCGTGTATCAACACGTAATCACCAAGCCGCGGCTCGTCCACAAGCGACACGTCCACCTCGCGCAACGTCCCCTCAATCGAGATCGTCGCGGTCATCCCGTTCAGTTCCACTATCTTCGCTGGTACCGCTAGACACATGATTATTTGTCCTCTGTGGGACAACCGTCCCGGTTGTCCACGTTTACTGCGGACAAGCGGGACGCTTGTCCCACAAATCGCGCCGCCGCAACTGCTGCCTGTCCGAGCGACAGCCCGCCGTCATTGGGCGGCACGAGCGTATTGGTGAACACCTCGAAACCGCGCTCGCGCAAGGCCGCAGTCGTGCGTGTCAGAATCCACTCGTTCTGGAACACGCCGCCCGACAGCGCCACACGCTTCAACCCGCGTTGTTCGCGCACCGATTCGCAAACGCGCACAATGCCGGCGACGATGGTGTTGTGGAAACGGGCTGCTGCAAGGCCGACGTTCTGCCGGTCGTCAAGCAATGCGCGAATCGTCCGTCCGAAGTCGAGCACAGGGCCGTTCAAGTCAAACGGGTAATGTCCCGTCACCGACGCGTCCGCCGCCGCTTCGAGACGGATTGCGGCCTGCGCCTCGTGCGTCGCCACATCGCACAGGCCGAGCATCGCCGCCGCCGCGTCGAACAACCGCCCGGCGCTGGAGGTGAGCGGCGACTGGAACCCGTCCCTCACCAGTTGCTCCACCATCCGGTGTTTCAGGGGAACGATCGTTCCTCTGATTGACCGGATTTCGGGGGCGAGGTTTTCGGCGGCCAATACGCTGACGGCCATGCGCCACGGTTCCTCAATGGCCTTTTCGCCGCCGGGGAGCCGGTATTGTTTGAAGTGGGCGACCCGCTCGAAATCGGCGCGGGTCGCCAACAAGAACTCGCCGCCCCAGATCGTGCCGTCGGTCCCGTAGCCGGTTCCATCGAGCGCGACGCCGATGACTTCGCCGTGTAGGTCATGCTCCGCCATCACAGTGACGATGTGGGCGTGGTGATGCTGAACTGGAATCAACTTCACCGCCTGCCCCTGCGCCCAGCGCGTCGAACGATAACCGGGGTGCAGATCGTGAGCGACTGCCACCGGCGCGACGCGCATCAGGCGCTGCCACTCGGCAATCTCTCGCTCGAAATACTCGACCGTCTTCAGTTCCTTCAAGTCGCCAATGTGCTGGGAGAGAAAGGCAAAACCGTTTCGCGCGAGGCAGAAGGTACTCTTCAACTCGCCGCCAACGGCGAGGATATGCGGACAATCCTCAGCGAACCGGATCGCGCTCGGCGCGAAGCCGCGCGCCCGGCGGAAGAACTGTCGCTGGCCGTTGACGATGCGAACGACGGAATCATCGCACTTGTGGACGATGGGCCGGTTGTGCGTGAGCACGGCGTCGGCGACGTGCGGCAGTTCGGCGTCATCACTGGCAATCGGCTCCTCGGCAAGGTTGCCGCTGGTCATCACCAGCGCGTCGAAGTGCTGCATGAGTAAGTGGTGAATCGGGGTGTAGGGGAGGAATGCGCCGATGGTGGGAAAATCGGGAGTGATGGAGCGATGGAGTGATGGAGTTTTAAGGACAACAATTGGTCGCGCTGTGGAGAGCAGTTCCGCTTCTTCGGACTCATTCACGCGGCAGTAACGCTTTACGGTTTCGACGTCGCGGAACATGACGGCAAACGGTTTGTGCGGACGATGCTTCCGCTCGCGCAGCGTGGCGACGGCGGCGAGCGTGCAGGCGAGATGAAACCCGCCGAGGCTCTTGATGGCGACGATCTGGCCGGAACGGAGCAAGTTGACGGCGTCGGTGATTTCCATGCTCAAGCGCGGGCCGCATCGCTCACATGCGTCTGGCTGGGCGTGGAAACGACGGTCGTGCGGGTCGTGATACTCGTAGCCGCACGGCGGACACATCGCGAAGCCGGCCATGCTGGTGTTGGCTCGGTCGTAGGGGAGATCGCGGATGATGGTGAAACGCGGGCCGCAGTTGGTGCAGTTGATGAACGGATAACCGTGGCGGCGGTCTTGCGGGTCGTTCAGTTCACGGAGGCAATCGTCGCAAGTGGCGAGGTCGGGCGAGATGTGAACCTCAGCGTTGCCGGTGGCTTCGGACTCGACGACCTCGAACTTGTTGTCGCCGCGCGGCGTTTGCGGGTGTGTCTCGACGCTGGTGATGACGGCCTGTGGCGGGGGTGCTGCTTGAAGATGATCGAGAAAGGCATTGACGTTTTCGGGTTCGCCTTCGACTTCGAGGATGACGCCTTGCGGGTCGTTGCGGACGAAACCGGCGAGGCCGAGTTCGGTGGCGTAGCGATAAACAGTCGGGCGGAAGCCGACGCCTTGGACGCGGCCAACGATCTTCGCCTGCACGCGCGTCTTCATCGGTGCGGGTGGGTGTGCGGCTCGACGCCCTCGACGTGGGAATGCGTGTGCGGGTGAACGTGGATCTCGCCGCCAGCGACGTGTTCGAGCCAGTGGATCCAGTCGCCAATACCTTCGCCGGTGCGGCAGGAGAGCTTGAAGATGGGAGCGGCGGCGTTGAGCTTCCGGAAATCGGCCTCGAACTTCGCGTAGTCGAAATCGGTGTACGGCAACAGGTCAATCTTGTTGAGGACGAGCGCGGCGACTTCGTGGAAGAGGAGCGGGTACTTCGCCGGTTTGTCGTGGCCCTCGGTGACGCTGAGGATGCCGACCTTCGCGTTCTCGCCGAGGTCGAACTCGGCGGGGCAGGCGATGTTGCCGACGTTTTCGATGATGAGGAGGTTGATGGCGTCGAGGTTGAGTTCCCCGAGGCCGCGCTGGATGAGCGCGGCTTCGAGGTGGCAGGCGCCGCCGGTGAGAAGTTGGATGACGGGAACGCCGAGTTTTTCGATGCGCTCGGCGTCGCGCGTGGTGGCGATGTCGCCTTCGAGGACGCCGACGCGGAACTGCTTCAGCAGCGGGATCGTCCGCTCCAGCAGCGAGGTCTTGCCGGCGCCGGGGGCGCTGATGACGTTGATGGCGGTGATGCGACGAGCGGCCAGTTGGTGGCGGATGCGCGCCGCCAACTGGTCGTTCGCCTCAAGGACATTCTTGAGGACCTTGATGTTCATGGAACGTCAGTCGCGCCGTAATGTTTGCACCACGTTGCCTTGCGGGTCGCGGATGGTGACGATCATCGGCGTCTGGCCGATGGCGTGGGTGGCGCAACCGAGACAGGGGTCGTAGGCGCGGAACGCCATCTCGACTTTGTTAAGCAACCCGTGATCAACCTTGCCGCCGTGGATCAATCCTTTCGCGGCTTTCTCGACGCTCATCGCCATGCGGGCGGCGTTGCCTTGCGTGGCGACGATGAGGTTGGCCTTGGTGAGGATACCGTTGTCGTCGGTGTAATACTCGTGGATGAGCGTGCCGCGCGGCGCTTCGACGACGCCGATGCCGACGGTCGGCTTCTGTGTCGGCAGGCAACGGATGTCCTTGCTCGTGATCTCCGGGTCGTTGAGGAGTTCGTTCATGCGCTCGGCTGCGTAGATGATTTCGATGCAACGCGCCCAATGATTCGCCAACGTGTGATGGACGGGCTTGCCGCCGAGTGTCACATAGAATTCCTCGTAGGCCTTCTGCGCGATGGGCGTGGCCATGCCGTCGGAGGCGTTGAGGCGGGCGAGCGGCGCAACGGAGTAGATGCCGCTCTTGTCGCCCTCGGTGAATCCGTTCCAGCCAACCGGCTTGAGGAAACAGAACTTCATGTAGCTCCACGGCTCGACGTGCTCGGCCACGAAGTCCTTGTACTGATGGATGTCGAACTTGGCGTATTCCTTGCCGGCGGGCGTGACGACGCGGATCTTGCCGTCGTAGAAGTTGACCTTGTTGTTGGCGTCCACCATGCCCATGTAATAGGTCTTGTGCGTGTAATCGTCGGAGGTGATGAGCTTCACGTAGGCGTCGTTCTTGAGGACGATGTCCTTGAAGACCTGGAGCGTGAACTGCGCGAAGTCGAGCGCGTCCTTGCCGAGCTGCTGGAACTGCGGCAGGTCTTGTGGCGACATGCCTTTCGCGACGCCGCCGGGGAGGCCGAGCACGGGGTGAATGACTTTGCCGCCGAGGTAGGCGATCAATTCGCGGACGCGCCGGCGAGATGAGATGACGCGCTTGCCGATTTCGAGGCCGACTTTCTGGATGACGCCGACGACGTTGCGCAGTTCGGGCGGCGCATCGGGGCCAACGATGAAGTCGGGGCCGCCGAGGATATACACGTGGAGCGCGTGGTCCTCGAGCATGAACGCGCTATAGACCAGCTCGCGCAGTTTCTTGGCGGCGGAAGTCGGTTCGACCTTGTAGAGGTCATCCAACGCCTTGACGCCGGACATGTGGTGGGCGGTCGGGCAGACGCCGCAGATGCGGGAGGTGATTTGCGGCATGTCCTCAGCCGGTCGCCCCAACGAGAACACCTCAAATCCGCGCAGTTCGGGCACTTGGAAATAGGCGCGCTCGACGTCGCCCTTCTCATCGAGATGGATGTCAATCTTACCGTGGCCCTCGAGGCGGGTGATTGGGTCAATGGCAACGCGACGCGCCTTGTAGGCGGCGGCGGCGGCCTGCTGGCCTTGGTTCCAAACTTGTTTCAGGGGATCATTCATGACTGGGAGACCTTTCCGCGAAGCAAGCACTTCGCCAAACCGTAACGGTAGAACGTGCCGACCGGATCGGGAATCCCGGCCAGCGTTTTGGTGATGTCCTTCTCCTCCTTGCCGGCGGCGGTGGAGGCGAGGTAACTGAGAATCTTGGCGCCGTGATCGTGGACGTTGTCCACGGGACCGAAGCAACCGGTGCAGGGCATGTTGCCCTGAATGCAGACGGCGTCGCAACCGCCGCGCGTGGCGGGGCCGAGGCAGGGCAAACCTTGTGCGAGCAGGCAGATGTCGGGGTCAGCGATGATCTGGTGCGGACGCTTGAACTCGGTGAGGCTGATGTCCTGCGGTTTGCTGTCGTTGCGTTTGCACTGCTGGCAAACAGCGATGTTCGGCGCGAGCACGCTGCCTTTCGGCGGGAGCTTGCCGCTGAGCAACGCGAGCACGGCCTCCTTCAACAGCTTCGGCGTCGGCGGACAGCCGGGGATGTAGTAGTCAACATCCACGACCTGGTCGAGCGCGCGAACGACATTGCGGATCACGGGCAGTTCCGTCTCGCGGTTGCCGTCCTTGAAATGCGTCTGCGGGTGCGTCTTCTGGTCGTTGACCATCGTCGGGCATTCCTCATAGACGTATTTCATGATCTGTTCGCACGTGAACTGGTTGGCGAGGCCGGGGATGCCGCCGGTGTGGGCGCAGGAACCGAAGGCAATGAGCACCTGGCTCTTGCGACGCAACAGGTGCGCCATCTCTTCCTGTTCGCTGGAACGGATCGCGCCGTTCAGCAGTGTGGCGACGATGCTCTTGTCGGGCATCGCTTCGATGTCGGCTTTCTTGAAGTCCATCGCGCAGGGCCAGAAGATGATGTCCACCGCCGCGGTGACCATCAAGACGTCCTCGGCCAAATCAACGACGGACTCTTCGCAGCCGCCGCAACTGGCGCACCAGTAGAAACCGATTTTGGGTTTAGTGGGCATGGGCGGGAATCTCCTTCTGGCTGTGGTTGACGTGGGCTTCAAGTTCTTCCATTTCCTTGTCCCAGTGGGTGTGTTTGCCGGGCATGTCGAGCGGGCCGAGCGCGCGGATCTTCTCGACCATCTCGTTGACGACGTGCTTGACCTTGTCGCCTTCGCTCGCGGAAATCCATTCGAGGCGGAACCGGTCCTCCTCGATGCCGAGGTCGGCGAGCATCCGCTTGAGGAGCGTTACGCGGCGCAACGCCTTGTAGTTTCCCTCGACGTAATGGCAGTCGCCGGGATGGCAGCCGCCGATGAGGACGCCGTCGGCGCCCTTGGCGAACGCCGCCATGACGAACTGCGGGTCGAGCCGGCCCGAACACATCAGGCGGACGACGCGGATGTTCGGGGCGTATTTCATCCGGGACACGCCGGCGAGGTCGGCGGCGGTGTAGGTGCACCAGTTGCAGAAGAACGCAACGATGCGCGGTTCAAATGTGTTGGTGGGTTCAGACATGGGCGAGCACTCCGTTGATTTCCTCGAAGATTTCATCGTCCTCGAAGAGATTTTGTTTGATGGCGCCGCTGGGGCAGGCGGCGACGCAGGTGCCGCAGCCTTTGCAGAGGGCCTCGTTGATGACAGCGATCTTCTTGTCCTCGTTGCGGCTGATGGCCGTGTACGGGCACATCGGGATGCAGGTCTTGCAACCCGAACATTCCTGTTCGACGACAAACGCCGTGTTCGGCTCCAACTCGACGGACCCGGCGTCAATCAACGCCAGCGCTTCCGCGGCCGCCGCGCCGGCTTGGGCGACGGTGTCGGGAATGTCCTTCGGTCCCTGGCAACAGCCAGCGAGGAAGATGCCGTCGGTGAACGTGTTCACCGGCGCGAGCTTCGGGTGGCGTTCGAGGAACCAGCCCTCAGTGGAGCAGGAGATGTTGAACTGCCGCCGCACGTCGTTGGCATCAGCTTGCGCTTCGAGGCCGACGCCGAGCACGACCATGTCCACCGGCACTTTCCGCATGATGTTCAGCAACGTGTCCTCCGCCTGAACGATCATCCGGCCGCTCTTGTCGGCGGGATTTTCGAGGAAGACGTCGGCGACTTTGCCGCGGATCATGTGGACGCCTTCGCCGGAGACTTTGGAGTAAAACTCCTCGAAGCCTTTGCCGGGGGTCCGCATGTCAATGTAGAAGTTATAGACTTCGGCGCCGGTTCGTTCCTTGACGAGATGGGCGAGCTTCAGCGAGTACATGCAACAGACGCGCGAGCAATACTTGTTGGTGTTCTCGTCGCGGCTGCCGACGCAATGGACGATGGCAACGGATTTTGGTTTCTGTCCGTTGCGGAGGACGAGTTCACCGCCGGTCGGGCCGCTGGCATTGACGAGCCGCTCGATGTCGAGGGCGGTAAAGACATTCGAATAGGTGCCGTAGCCGTAGTAGGGGATGCGTTTCGCGTCGAAGATCTTGAAGCCGGTTGACAGGATGATGGTGCCAACCTCGATTTCCTTCTCCTCAGCCTTCTGCGAGAAGTCAATGGCCTTGCGGTCGCCGCAGGCCTCGACGCAGGTTTTCTTGCACTTTCCGGTCTTGAGTTGGATGCAGGTCTCCGGGTCAATGACCGCCACGAGCGGCGTGGCCTGCGGGAACGGCAGAAAGACGGGCTTGCGTTTGCCGAGGCCGAGGTTGAACTCGTCGGGGAATTTTGGTTCCTTGAAGACGCAGGCTTCGACGCACTCGGAGCAACCGACGCAAAGCTCCTCGATAATGTAGCGCGGGTTGCGGCGGACGGTGACTTTGTAGTTGCCGACAAAGCCCTCCACCTTGGTCACGTCGGAGTACGTCCACATCGTGATGTTGGGGTGCGTCTTCACGGTGCTCATCTTCGGCGTCAGGATGCACGCCGCGCAATCGAGCGTCGGGAACGTCTTGTCGAACTTGGCCATGTGGCCGCCGATGGTGGCATCGCGCTCGACGAGATAGACTTTCTTCCCCGCGTTGGCCAGCGTGAGCGCGGCGTGGATGCCGGCGATGCCGCCGCCGACGATCAGCACGTCGGGCTTGATCGGGACAGTCTTTTTCTCCAGCGGTTTGTGGAACGGGACGCGATGCACGGCGGCGCGGATCAGGTCCTTGGCCTTCTCCGTGGCTTTCGCGCGGTCGGTGTGGACCCACGCGTCGTGCTCGCGGATGTTGACCATCTGGAAGAAGAATTCGTTGATTCCGCCCTGCCTGGTGGCGTTGCGGAACGTGTGCTCGTGCAACAGGGGCGAACAGGCCGACACGATGATGCGGTCGAGCTTGTGTTCCTTGATGTCCTGCTGGATCAGCGTCTGGCCGGGATCCGAACACATGTATTTGTAGTCGCGCGACAGTGCGACGCCGGGCAGCGTGGCGGCATACTCGGCCACGGCCTTGCAGTCCACCATGCTGGCGATGTTGGTGCCGCAGTGGCAGACATAGACTCCAATTCGGTTGCTCATAGGTTCTCCTTCTCGTTACGATGGTTTGCTGCGCGCGAGGCAGACGACGGATTCAGCGGAGACCAGCTCGGTGCCGATCCCCAGTTGTTTGGGCGGCAGTCCGAACGCCAGCCCGATCAGTTGCGTGAAATACAGCACCGGCATGTTGAAGTTGGTGCCGAACTCCTGGTTCACCAGCTTCTGGTAACACTCGAGGTTGACCTGGCAGAGCGGGCACGCCGTGGCGATGACCTGCGAACCCACCTTGGCGGCGTTGTCGAGCAGGTTGCGCACAAGGCTGAGCGCGGCTTTGCGGTTGGTGATGATCAACGCGCCGCCGCAGCAGCGCAGTTTCAACTCGAAATCCACCGGCGTGGCGCCGATGGCCGCCATCAGGTCCTCGAAGTAATGCGCCTGCTCGACATCCTCGTCGGCCTTGCGGGGCCGAAGAATCTGGCAGCCGTAATACGGCGCGACGCGCAACCCTTTCAGCGGCTGTGTGACCTTGGCTTTCACGGCGTCCAGCCCGATGTCCTGCACGAACACCTCGATGAGGTGGCGGACGGCGCTGCTGCCGGTGAACTTCAGGTTGTCGGCCTCCAGCGCGTAATTGATGTGGTCGGCCAGCGCCGGCTCGTGCTGGAGGTGGGCGCGGGTGGAAAACATGTTCTTGTAGCACCCGCTGCACGGGGCGACGACGTCGAGCTTTTGTTTCTCGGCCTGCGCGAGGTTGCGGGCGCAGAGCGTGTAGGCGAGCAACTCGTCCACGTGGAAGTAGGCGGTCGCGCCGCAGCAGTTCCAGTCTTCGAGTTCCTCCAACTCCACATCCAGCTTGCGCATGGTCTCGATGGAGGAGTGGTGATAGCTCTGCGCCATCTTCTCCAGCGAACAACCAGGGAAATAAGCGTATTTCTTCATTCGTCAGGGTCTCCCAGCGGGATGATGCGTTTGAGGACCTTCTTGAAGTTGTCGAGCCGCTTGATGCGGGCCGGCAACAGCGGGAGGCGACCTTTCAGCATGAGGCTCGTGGCCGTCTGCGCTTCCTGGATCATCTCCGGCACGCCGAGCGTGAACAGGTAGCTGGTGGCCAGCACGGGTTCGTAGGAGCGGCCGGTGCGGACGATCATCTTGACGAACGTCTCTGAGAAGACCGGGCCGATCATGCCTTCCTGGGTTTTGGCGTGCCAGACGGTGTAGCGTTTCAGCCCATACATCAGTTCGGCAATGTCAATGCCGCGCGGGCAACGCACCGTGCAATGATAACAAGAGGCGCAATACCAGTAGGTGTTGCTCTTCAGGACGCGCTCCTTGAGGCCCGCGTTGATCATCGCGATGATCCGTCGCGGGCTGTTGTCCATGAACCCGCCCGACGCCACCGGGCAGGTGGCCGAGCAGGTGCCGCACTGCATGCACACGTCGAGGGGATTGCCCGTCGAAGCGTGCAGCACGCCGGCGATCTCTTCGCGGAATGTGGGTTTGTCAGCCATGACTATTTCGCTTTCGCTTTCTTGGCTTCCGACGCCTTCAGCAGCGCGGCGACCCGTTCCAGCAACAGCTTCGGGTCCACCGGTTTTTCCATCAATTCGTCGTTGGCGACGAAATGCGGGTGGACCGGCTCGCCGGGGAACAGGAACGCGATCTGTTCGCGGATGCCGGTGATGATCAGCAACGGCGTCTCGCGCAGTTTCGGGTCCTTGCCGATCTGGCGGGCCATCATGATGCCCTCGGCGCCGCGCCCCATCATCACATCGAGCAAGAACAGGTCCCACGGTTTCGATTTCAACAATTCCATGCCCGACTTCGGGTTGTAGGCCGCCGCGACCTCGTAGCCGGCGCGCGTCAGGATGGCTTTGATCCCATCCACATAGTCCACATCATCGTCAATGATCAACAGTTGCTTGGCTTTGCTCATGTCGTTTCTCCTTAACTGGTTTTCAGCGCGGGCAGACGGATGGTGAACGTGCTGCCTTTGCCGGGTTCACTGCTCACGGAAATCGTTCCGTCATGCGCCTCCACGATCCGCCGGCTCAGCGGCAGGCCGAGGCCGGCGCCCTGCTCGCCCTTGGCCGACGACGGCGCGCGATAGAAGTCCTCAAACACGTGCGGCAGTTCGTCCGCCGCGATGCCGACGCCGCTGTCGGCCACGGCGAGGGCGACCTTGTCGCCGTCTTCCGTCACGCGCACCTGGATTTCGCTGGCGCTGCGGGAGTATTTGATCGCGTTGTTCAGAAGGTTGACGAGCGCCTGCACGAGCGTGCCCTCGTCGCCGTTGACGCGGCGGGGCGTGTCGGCGCCCTCGGCGAGCACTTCGATGTTTTTGCGGGTCGCCTCGTTCTGCACGCTCTCGATGGCCTTGGCGATGACTTCCTTGATGGCGACCGGATGGAAGTTGTCGCGGATCTTGCCGATGTCGGCGGAGATCAGCCGCAGCCAGGTCTGGATCATCTTCATCAGGTCGGTCACGCGGACCTTCATGCGCTCCAGCCGCTGGCGTTGCGATTCGTCGAGCTTGTCGGAAAGTTCCTCGGCCAGCACGAACAGGTTCTGCTGAATCGCGCCGAGCGGGCTTTTCAGCTCGTGCGACACGATGGCGGCGAACTGTTCCCGCAACATCTCCTTCTCGCGCCGTAATGCCTGCGTCTCCAGAATCAGCCGCCGTCGCTCCAGCGCGCGAGAGACCACCATCCGAAACTCATCCGGCGCGATCGGCTTCGGCAGGAAATCGCAGGCGCCCCGTTTCATCGCGTCCACGGCGCTGCCGACAGTGGCGAAGCCGGTGAGCATGATGCTGACGATGGTCGGATCGAAGGCGTGGATGCGCTCCAGGACTTCCAGCCCGGAGATGCCGGGCATCTTCAGGTCCACGATGACGAGGTCGGGATGGAACTGGTGGGCCAGTTCCACGCCCTGGGCGCCGTCCATGATGCTCACGACCTCGTGGTTGCCGCCGCGCAACATGCGGGCGCAGGAATCGAGCACGACTTCCTCGTCGTCAATCAACAGGATTTTGTAGCGTTCGTTGCCCATCAGACTTTCTCCTCCACGAGGACCGGCAGCCGCACGGTGAAGGTCGTGCCTTTGCCGACTTCGCTTTCGACGGAAATGGTTCCCTGGTGTTCCTTGATGATGCCAAAGCTGATGGCCAGGCCCAGCCCGGTGCCGTGCGTGGCCTCCTTGGTCGTGAAAAACGGGTCAAAAATCCGCTCCAGGTGTTCCTCGGTGATCCCGTGGCCGGTGTCGGCGACCTCGATCTCGACGCACTGGTCGGCGGCGTTGACGCGGGTGGCCAGGCGCAACTGCCCGCCGTCGTGTATCGCCTCGGCGGCGTTGATGATGAGGTTCATGAACACCTGCTGCATCTGTGTCGGGTCCACCACCACCACTGGCAGGTCCGGGGCGAGCACGGGGAAGATCTGGATGTTGTGGAACAGCGACTGGTGTTTGACGAGCGAGACGCAGTCGTTGAGGATGTTGTTGATGTTGATGGAGCGGGTCTGCGGCTTGCGCTGGCGGGAGAAGTCGAGCAGGCCGCGCACGATGCCGGTGCAGCGGTTGGCCTGGGTGACAATCTTCTGCGCGAGTTCGCGGCCGGGGTTGCCGTTGGGCATTTCCTCCAGCAACAGGTGCGAGTAGGTCACGATGCCCTGCATCGGGTTGTTCAACTCGTGCGCGACGCCCGCCGCCAACTGGCCGATGATGGCCAGCCGCTCCGATTCCATGATCCGTTTGCGGGCGAACTCCTTGAGTTTCTCGTCGCGTTTCTTCAGCGAAGCCGCCATCGAGTTGAACGCCTCGGCCAGATCGTTCAACTCGTCGTTGGAGCGGATGTCCACCTTCGCGTCGAGGTTGCCGTGCGTCAGCTCGTGGGAGGCGGACACCAGTTTCTGGACCGCGCCGGAAACCTTCTGGGAAATGAACAGCGACAGCCCCAGCGCCACCAGCGCGCCGACCAGCGTGATGCCAAGGAACACCCAGATCGTCCGCCGCTGGATGTCGAGGTACTTCTGTTCCAGCATCCCGACGTAGAGGACACCGACGATCTTGTTGCCGAGGTTGCGGACCGGCTCGTACGCGGCAATGTAATGGGAGTTGACCACGCGCGCCCGTCCCAACCACTGTTTCCCGTCTTTGACAACCTGCTGGTACACGTCGTCGGCGATGCGGGTGCCAATGGCGCGGGTGCCGTCCTCGTTGCGGACGTTGGTGGCGATCCGCAGGCCGTCGAGGAAGATCGTCGCCGTCCCAATGTCTTTGCCCTGATAGACGACATCCTGATAGACCGTCTGCTTGATCTTGTCCACCAGATCGAAATTGCCGTTCAACAACGAGCCGCCGTACAGAATCCCGACGAAATTTTTCCGCGCATCGAAAATCGGCGCCGCCGCCTTCAGCATCATCCCGTCGCCCCGCGCCCGCTCCGCCAGCGCGGGCAGTTCCCGCCGCAACTCCTCCGCCGGCACCACCGCCGTCGCGGCCACGGCCTGTTTCCGTTCCAGCACGGCCCGCACCAACTCGTCCGCGCGCTGGCTGTCGCCGGCCTGGCCGGGGTTGCTCGTGCGCAGCAGCACCGCGCCGTTCTTGTCGGTCACGGTCAACACGTCCAGCCCCTCGCGCTCCTTGATCCGCGCCAATTCCTCCGCGGTGCGCTGCATGTCGCCCGCGAACAACGGATCCAACAACAGATACCGGTCCGCCAGAAACCGCACCGTGTCGTGCACCCGGTTCAACCGGCCATTGTAGATCTCGCGCGCGGCGTTCAAGTCGAGCGTGACCTTCTGCTGCGCCTCCGCCACCACCCGGTTCGCAATCAACCGGATGCCCACCACGACGAACACGGCGCTGATGATGACGATGATGGACACGAAGCTGAGCGTCAGCTTCGTTCCCATCGGCATCCGCAACAGGCAGCCGCCGGGATTGTTGTTCGTCGGTTCGATCATGTTATGCTTGCGCAGCGGGTTTGAGCGCCTCCTGCACCAGTTCCGTCAAATCCTTGATCGTGAGTTTGCCTTCCAGCCCCGCGGTCTTCACCGCGTCCTGGAACATCACCAAGTCTTTCGGGCACGCGACCACGAGCGTGTCCACGCCCAATGCCGCCGCCTCGCGCACTCGGCTCTCCGCGGAACGTTCTTTCACGCCGGGGGTGTCTTCCATCCAAATCCGGCCTCCGCCGGCGCCGCAGCAGTAACTCTGGCAACGGCTGCGCGGCATTTCCACCAACTCCACGCCGGCCGCCTGCAACACACGACGAGCCGGCTCGTAAATGTCGTTGTACCGGCCGAGGTAACACGGATCGTGGTACGTCGCACGGACGCCGTTCTTCTTCGCAAACGTCAGTTTGCCCTGCGCGACGAGTTGGTCGAGCAGTTCGCTGTAGTGCAGCACCGGCACGCTGAGGCCGTACTCGTTCTTCAGCGCGTTGTAGGCGTGCGGGTCAGTCGTGACGATTGCCTTGAACTGCGCCTTCTCGAAGCTCTGCTTGTTCTTGTCGCGCAGCATCTCGAACAAACCTTCCTCGCCGATCCGGCGCACGTCGTTGCCGGCGTTGCGTTCGCCCTCGTACAAAATCCCGAAGTCCACGCCGGCCTGCTGGAACAGCCGCGCGGTCTGGCGCGTGATTTCCTCCAGACGCGGATCGTAGCTGGCGTAGTCGCCGACAAACCACAAATACTCGACCGGCTCCTTGCGGGCGTCCTTGACCTTCCAGCCGAGCGGCTGCGTCCATTTTGCCCGCATCCGGTCCGACTTGCCAAACGAGTTGCCGTAGCGGGTGAAGTTCTGGAGCGCGTCCTGCAACGTCTTCGCCATCTGCCCCTCGGCCACCAGGTGCCGGCGCAGTTGAACGATGATCGGAATCTGCTCGTTGAGCACCGCGCACCGCTCCATGCACGACATGCACGTCGTGCAGGCCCAGATTTCGTCCTCGGTGATCACGTCGCCGATCAACTTGCCGCCGTTCGTTTCCAGCCCCGCATGGATGGTGTGCTTCTTGAGTTTCTGGACGATCTCTTGCGGTTGCAACGGGAACCCCGCCGTCGTCGCCGGGCAGGCCCGGTCGCAGCGCCCGCACTCGGCGCATGAGAAACCGCTGAGCAGTTGTTTCCACGTGAACTCGTTCCACTTCGCCGACCCCGCCGTAATCTCCTCGCTGCCGCCCGCGATGCCCAAGTCGCCCGCCGGGCGCAGGTTGCCGAAGAAGACGTTGAATGGCGACGCCAGCAGGTGCAGGTGTTTCGAGTACGGCAGATAGACCAGGAAGAACAACACGGTGACCATGTGCAGCCACCACATTGCCCTCGGCCAAAACGCGCTGAGCAGCGTCGTCAACATCAGCACCGCGATCAGCGACAAAATTAGGTTGGCGTCCCAACTCAAGTGCAGGTGCGGCGGCGGGAAAAAGATCCGGCGCGCCACCGCGATACCGAGCGAAATCAACACGAGCACCGCAAACGCCTTGAGGAACAACGCCGCGACAAAAACTTCCTCCGGGTACGGTATCGGCAACACCGGCACCAGCCCGCGCACCAAACTCCAGTTGAAGCAGATCACATAAACGACGAACCCCCAGAAGATCAGCAAGTGCGGCAGCCCGATGCTGCGTTCATTGAGCAGCCGCGGCTGCAACAGCACGTGCTTGCAAAACCGCAGCACGCGCTGGCCGAGTTGGTCGAACCGGTTTTCCGGCCGCCCCTGCCGCAGCAACCCGATCAGTTGCCACGCGCGCCAGCCGAACACGCCGAACGCCGCCACCGACAGCGCCCAGAGCACCGCCCAGCCGGGCACGCCCAACAAAGAGATTCTGACTGGATCGTGGGTCACGGTTCGTTATCCTTTTTTCGCCTTCACGGCTTCCGTCAACGCCGGCACAACCTCGAACAGGTCGGCATTGATGCCGTAGTGCGACGCGTTGAACACCGGCGCCGCCGCGTCGGTGTTGACAGCAACAACAACCTGCGCGCCCTTGATGCCCTCGATGTGTTCCGGCGCGCCGCTGATGCCGAGCATGATGTAGAGCTTCGGTTTCACCTGCATCCCGGACTTGCCGACCTGACAGGACAACGGCAGCCAGCCCTGGTCAATCACCGGCCGCGACCCGCACACCGCGCCGCCGAGCGCCGCGGCAAGATCATTCGCCAATTCCATGTTGTCCTGCGTCTGGATGCCGCGACCGACGGCGATGAGCACGTCCTGCTGCGTGATGTCCACGCCGCCGGCTTCGGGTTCGAGATACTTGGTGAATTTCACTTTCGCTTCCGGCAACGTCACCGCGACATCCGTGACCGTCGGGGCGTTTCCCGGACTTGCGGCGGAACGCGACCCCGGCAAGACGCCGAACAATGTCGAGGCAGTTGTGGCTGAGACGGCGGCTTCGAGTTTGCCGCCGTAAACCACGCACTGCGCCACGAGTGTCCCGGCGTCGGACTTGAGGTCTTTGCAGCCGTTGACGAACGGCACGTTCAACTGCGCCGCGGCAAGCGCCCCGGCGTCCATTGAAAGGTTCGTCCACGGAACGAGCACAGCCTGCGGCTGGCGTTCCTTGACGAGTTGCGCGAGCGCCGCGGCGACGGCTTCGGGTGTCGGCTCGACATTGGCGGCGCAGAGCACGTTGTCGGCGGCGCCGAGCGAGGCGGCGAGCGATTTGTCGCCAAGCAGGACGGCTTCGAGTTGGCTGCCGGATTGGCCGGCGACTTCGCGGCCGAGTGTCAACAGTTCGAGCGTGGTCTCGGTGACCTGACCGCGCCACGTTTCAGCGAGAACCCAGATGTTGGATGCCATGGTGTCGTCCTCCTTTAGAGCAGACCGCGTTGGGCCAGCAGCTCGACGAGCTTGCCGGCGGCTTCTTCGGGTGAGCCTTCCAACATCTCGGCATGGCTGCTCACCACGGGCTTGGCCAGTTGCCGGACTTCAATCTGCGCCGCGCCGGCATCGCCGGGCGCGGAAACGGTCTCGATCTTGTTCGTCTTCATCACGGCGCGCACCTTGGCAACGGGCACATAGCGCGGCGGTTTCTCCGCCGCCTGCACGCCGAGCACGGCGGGCAACGTCACGGCAAACTCGCCGCGCACGCCGCCGGCAAATTCCTTGAGGACCGTCGCGGTCGGCCCGCCGGCAGTGACGGCGGTCACGACGCCGATGTAGGGGAAGTTGAGTTGCTGCGCGACCAACGCGGCGCTGAGTCCGTCGAGGTCGTCGAGCGCCTGCACGCCGGTGAGGACGAGATCGGCCGGCAACAGCCCGGCGACAACCTGCCCGCAGAGCTTGGCGGCCATCTGCGTGGTCATGCCTTCGGGCGCGTCGGTGATTTTCACGGCGCGGTCGGCGCCTTTCGCCATCGTGGCGAACAGCGTGTCGTCAATGTCGGGCGCATCGAGCGCGACAACGGTGACCTTGCCGCCGTGGCGTTCCTTCAGGAGGATCGCCTGTTCGAGCGCGTGGTCGTCGCGTTCGTTGATGATGGTGCGCAGGAACGAGGTGTCGAGCGACTTGCCGTCGCCGGCCACCTCCAGTTCCTCGACGACATCGGGAACCATTTTGAGCAGGACGAGTATGTTCATGCGTTATTCCTCCAAGGATTCGGCGAGCAGTTCGACCACGTCGCGGACAATCATGTTGCTGTTGCCGCCCACGGTCTTGAGGGCGTCTTCAAAACGGGAGACTTCGTAGGGGCAAGAGACGGCGAGCACGTTGGCGCCGGTGGCGATGGCTTCCTTGATGCGGCGTTCGCTGAGACGCTCGTAGCCCTTCGCCTTGTAATAGGTGTCGAGCCACATCCCGCCGCCGCCGCCGCCGCAACAGATTCCGTTCTCGCGGTTGTGCTCCATCTCGACGAGTTTCACGCCAGGGATGGCGGCGAGGAGTTTGCGCGGCTCGTCGTACATGTTGTTGTGCCGGCCGAGCGCGCAGGCGTCGTGGTAGGTGACGGTGTAATTGAGTTTCTTCTTGAGCTTTGGCTTGAGTTGGTCGAGCCGGCTGGCGAAGAACGAAACGGTGTGGTCCAACTCGTGATTGAATCCGCGGGGCCGATACTCGTGCACGAAGGTGTCATAGGCGTGCGCGCCGGAGGTGACGAGGCGGTTGAATTTGTACTTGCCGAGCAGCTTCATCGTGTAATCGGTCAGTTTGTCGAACAAGCCGGTCTCGCCGGTGAGGCGGGCGCATTCGCCGGCGCATTTTTCCTCGTGGCCGAGGATGGCAAAATCAACGCCGAGCGCGTGGAACAGCTTCGCGGTGGCCCGGCAGTTGTCCTGGCCGCGCGGATGATAGGCGGTGTAGCACTCGACGAACCAGAGCACGTCGGTCGGCTTGCGGTCAGTCGGCAGGATGCGGACGGGGACTTTCGAGGTCTTGACCCAGTCGGCGCGTTTGCGGGGCGATTCGCCGAGCGGGTTGCCGTAGCGGTCGGTGTTTTCGAGCGCCTTCTGGAGTTCCGCCGGCATGTCGGTCAGCTGGATGAACGTCTGTTCCTTGACGAGCGGCAACAGAACTTCGGTGAGCCGGATGCCGCGCGGGCATTTATTCATGCAGGCGTAACAAGTCACGCAGGTCAACAGGCTCTGGCTGCGCAGCACGGTGTCCAGTTCGCCCGCCTTGAGCATCCCGATGATCCGGCGCGGCGGATATTCCATCACCTCGCCGTAGGGACACGTCCCCGCGCACATGCCGCACTGCATGCAACTGAGCACACGGTGGCCTTCCGGGGTGTTCCACAGGTTCTCCAGCGTAATCTCGTTCATGTCTTCTGCGATGACTGGCATGTGTGCTCCTCTCAGGCCGTCGCCACGGCTCCGGTTTCCTCCAGTTCAATGTTCATCAGGTCCAACTCCTGCCCGGTCAGCAACTCGCCGCCGACCGCCTGGCATTTCGGACACTCAAACCACTGTTCCTGCACCGCGAACTCGCGTTGGCATTGCGGACAACGCGCCGTTGCGGCCACCGCCTCCAATTCCAACCGCGACCCTTCGAGCGGCGTGCCCAGCGTTGCTGCCGCGTAGCAGGACTCCATCACGTCCGGCACCACGAGCCGCAACGCGCCGACGCGGACGCGCACAACGGTCACCTGTGCGCCCGGATACTTTACCAATTCCGCACGCACCGCGTCCAGCAGTGATTCAATGATACTCATCTCATGCATGGGCAATCTTCCGCACAACCTCCAGCGCCGCTTCCCGCGTCTGCGGCGACAGTTCCATTCCAAAATTGAAATCGTGCCCGCGAATGCTGAACAACCGCCCGCGCGGCGTCTTGCCGTACAGCGTCCGGCACAATCCGAGCACGTCGCCCGGCGTCATGAAGTGCGCAACGGCGTGGCTGCGGAAACCCGGCTCGACTTCCGCCGTCCACCACGGCTCCGGACTTTCCGGTATCGCGGCATCCACGAAGACAACCTCATCGTAGTCACGGACGGTCTCGGCGAAATCCACCTCGAGCTGGTGCGCTGTTTCCAGTGTCACGTCGGGCAGATTCAGCTTCGACAATTCGTTCACGACGAACCAGCCTGCGCCGTCGTCGTTGCGACTGTCGTTGCCGTAGCCAATAATCAGTGTTTTCATGGTGTGGTGGAGTGTTGGAGAAATGGAGTGATGGGAATAACAACACTCCAAAACTCCTCTACCCCATTACTCCCCTCCCGGATCCCTCCGTAACGTTTCCAATATCTTGCCATCCGCGTCCTGCAACTCCACCATCATCGGCATCTGGCCGACGGCGTGCGTCGCGCAGCTCAAGCACGGGTCGTAACAGCGGATGACCGCCTCGACGCGGTTGAGCATGCCTTCCTGGAGCTTCTTCGACTTCACGTATTTCTTCGCCAGCGCGTACACGCCCTTGTTCATGGCGAGGTTGTTGTGGCCGGTGGAGACGATGAGGTTCACCTTCTCGACCCGGCCGTCCTTGTTCACCCAATAATTATGAATGAGCGTGCCGCGCGGCGCCTCGACGATGCCGACGCCGACCGGGTTCTGCGGTTGATTCGGCACGAGGATGTCGGTGCTGGTGATTTCCTTGTCTTCGAGCAATTGCTGCGCGCGTTCCAAGCCGTAGAGCAGTTCGATGAGCCGCGCCCAGTGGAAGTAGAACGAGCTGGTCTGCACCCGGCGTTTCTCGCGCCAGACTTTCAACTCGGCATTGGCCAGCGGCGTTGAGATGTGGCTGCACACGTTCAGGCGCGCCAGCGGGCCGACGCGGTACATGCCGTGCGGGTAGCCGAGCTTGGCGATGAACGGGAACTTCATGTAGCTCCACGGCTCCACCGCCTCGGCCACGTAGTCGAGATACTGCGACGGGGGAATCTGGTCGTGGATGATCTCGCCCTTGGCGTTGCAGAACCGGAGATTGCCGTCGTACAACTCCAGCGCGCCGTCGGGCTGGACAAGGCCCATGTAGTTGGAATCGAAATTCCCGAAGTCCTCGACCTCGGCGAGGTTCTTCGCGTGGTAGCCCTTGAGCAGATCGAGCGCGAACTTCGCCGTCTCAAACGCCGCCGGCATTCCCTTGAGCATCGCGTCGCGCTGCTCGGCGGTGAGCGCCTTGTTGACGCCGCCGGGGACGGGGAAATCGGCGTGGACCTTGCGGCCGGCGACGGTCTTGATCATTTCCTGGCCGTACTTGCGCAGGAGGACGCCCTTGACCGCGATGTCGGGCGCGGCGGCGACGAGGCCGATGACGTTGCGTTTCAGCGGGTCGCTGTCGAAGCCGAGCAACATGTCCGGCGCGCTGAGATGGAAGAAGCTGAGGGCGTGGGACTGGATGATCTGGCCCATGTGCATCAGTTCGCGCAGCATCTTCGCCGTGCGCGGGATTTCGCGTCCAACGATGGCGTCGCACGCCTTGGCGCTGGCGAGCAGGTGGCTGACGGGGCAGATGCCGCAGGTGCGCGGCGTTATGTTTGGCATCTCGGTGTAGTGCCGGCCTTCGCAGAATTTCTCAAAGCCGCGGAACTCGACGACGTGGAACCGGGCGTCGTCCACGTTACCCTTCGCGTCCACGTGAATCGTAATCTTCGCGTGCCCCTCAATGCGGGTCACCGGGTTGATGAGGATGGTCTTGCTGGTCATTCTAGTCGTACCTCATGTTCTTCTCGTTCAATTGCGGGATGCGCCCGGCGAGCAGTTCGGTCAGCGCAAACCAGATGCAGTCGGCATCAGGCGGACAGCCGGGAATATGCAAATCCACTTTCACGATCTCCTGCAACGGATGGGCCTTGGGCAACAGTTTGGGCACCACGGGATCATTGGGAATGCAGGCAATCTTGGTGCTCTCGGTCTGTTCGTAGGCGCGGCTAAGGCAATCCTTCAACGCAAACTGATTCCGCAACGACGGCACATTACCGGTCACGGCACAATCGCCGAGCGCGATGAGCACCTTGCAACGTTCGCGCAGCATCTTCAATTCGTGTTCCTGATCGGTGTTGTTGACGCAGCCCTCGACGATGCCGACGTCCACGTATGGCATGTCCTTGACCTTGATGTCCACGATCGGGCTGAACAGGATGTCCACGTGCTTCACCAGTTCGAGGATCCGCTCGTCAATGTCGAGCAACGACATGTGGCAGCCCGAACAGCCGCTCAACCACATCGTTGCCACTTTTACTTTTCCGTTTGTGCTCATGCGTAAACGCTCTCCAGAATCGCTTTGTCATCGCGGGCTTCGCCGGCGACGGTCACGACGGGCCGCAGCGGCAACTCGCGGCCTTCGAGGTTGGTGACGGTGCCGGTCTTCTCGCACCAGATGGTCGCGGGCAACACGACGCTCGCCTTGTCGGTCAACGCCGACTTGTAGCTCGCCTGCACGACGAGGCAGTCAATCCGCTCCAGCAACGCGGGCACGTATTTTTCCTCCAGCAAGCCCGCGCCGCCGTCGAGCGCGTCGCCGACGACGATGTGCAGGAACTTCAACGGTTTCGCGTCGAGCCACGGCCCGACTTCCTCGACCGCCGGGATGCCGGCGCGGGACATGGCGAGCGCGTTGGCGCTGACGGGCAACCCGATCAGCAACGGTTCGCTGCCGCCGGTGTTGGCCTCGAAGATGGCGATGAGCCGTTCCATCACGGTGACGCCGATGGGCGTCATCGCGTTGGGGCCGTAAACGATGGCAGGCCGCTGCGCGCCGGCGAGCGCGGCTTTGACCTTATTCCAGAGTTTGCTTTCCAAGCTGACGACGTTGGCGGCAACGTCGGCGTGCCGGTCCAGCTCGCTCTTGCGGGCGTGGAAGATCAAGAGCTTCGCGCCACGCTTGCGAACGGCCACGCGAATGCGGGAGGCCACGACGCCGTTGTCGCGGGTTGGCTGCGCGCCGAGAACAATGATGGCGTCGGCGTCCTGCAACTTGCGCAGCGCGTCCCCGGTGAACGACGGCTCGGCGCAGAGCGCGGCTTCGTTGGCGCCGACGAACATGGCAGTCTGGCCGAATTTACCGGCGACGCCGGCGATGGCGGCGGCGGTTTCGTTGGTGACGCGCGGCGCGACGAGCAACGCTTTCTCCGCCTTCTTGACCTTCGCGGCTTTCTTGATGGCGGCGAGGGCTTCGTCCCAGGTCGCCGGCTGGCCTTTGATGAGCGGCGTGGTGATCCGGTCGCGCGGTTCGGCCCAAGTCTGGTAACGGCCCTTGACGCAGAGGTGGCCCGTGTTGACCGGGCTGTCGGGGTCGCCCCAGACATTCACGATCCGGTTTTCTTTCGTGTGCACTTTCAGGCCGCAACCGACGGGGCACTCGGTGCAGGTGGTGAGGATTTGCACGGAACTTGTCCACTGGCCGCGGAACGCGGCAGCCTTGTCGAAGAGCGCGCCCGTGGGGCAACTGACGACGCAGGCGCCGCACTGGGTGCAGGTGTCGGACGCGCCAAACGTCGTGTTCATGTCCACGACGATCTGGTTCTTGATGCCGCGACTGGAGACATCGAGCGTGTGAACGCCTTCGATCTCGTCACAGGTGCGGATACAACGGGTGCAGAGGATGCAACGGTTGTGGTCAATGCCGAAGTACCGCCCAGTCACGTCCACCGGCAACGCAGGATACAAGTACGGGTAACGGATGCCGGTGATGCCGTGCGCCAGTCCCTGATGCTGGAGGCCGCAATCGCCCTTGTTGTAGGGGCAGATCGGGCAGATGTGGTTGCGTTCGCTGAACAGCAATTCGAGCGTCGCCTTGCGCAACGCGACGAGCCGGTCGTTGTGGGTCGTGATCTTCGTGCCGTCCACGGCCGGCGTGGCGCACGAGGGAACCACTTTCGGGTTGCCCTCGACCTCGACGATGCACAGCCGGCAGCCGCCCCACGGCGTCAGCCCCTTCATGTAGCAGAGCGTCGGGATATAGATGTTGTTGGCGCGAGCGATTTCGAGGATGGTCTGGCCCTGTTCGCCTTCGCAAACCTGCCCGTTGATGGTGATGGAGATTTTCTTGGGGGCAATCATGGTTACTTGGCCTCCGTCTTGATATCGCAACGCAGGCAACGCAGGCACTCGGCTTTGGCCTGCCACTCGGTGAACGTCGGCGAGACTTCCGTGTTGCCGACGCGTTCGGCGGGCAGGATCGCCCGCGCGGGATTGCGCGCGCCGCCTTGCGAAGGCGGCGGCACGGTGTTGTCGTATTCGAACTTCGGCCACAACTCTTCGAACCGGTCGAAACCGGTTAGCGCGCGATCCATCTGTTTGGCGGCTTTCTTGCCGTAGCCCATCGCCGTGGCGACGTTGGCCGCGCCGCTGACGTAATCGCCGCCGGCATAGACTTTCGGGTTGCTGGTCTGCAGCGTCCACGGGTCAACCTTGATCGTGCCCCACGAGGTCGTTTCGAGGCCGAGTCCCTTCGTCAACACGCTGTCGGCCTTCTCGCCGATGGCCTTGATGATGGCGTCGCACGGGATGATGAACGTGTCCTTCGTCACCACGGGCGCGCGCCGGCCCTTGGCGTCGTATTTGCCGGGGACGGTCTTGGCGACTTCGAGGCCGGTGAGCTTGCCCTTGGCATCGGTGATCAACCGCACCGGGGCGACCATCGTGATCAACTGCGCGCCTTCTTCGAGGGCCTGGTCCACTTCCTCCTGGATCGCCGGCATGTCAGCGCGGCTGCGGCGATAGACAATCGTCGCGACCGCGCCCTGCCGCATCGCGGTGCGCGCGGCGTCAATGGCGGAGTTGCCGCCGCCGATGACGAGCACTTTCTGGCCGAGTTTGGTCTTCTTGCCGAGCGACGCTTCGTTGAGGAAGCTGAGCGAGGAGTAGAGTCCCTTCGCCTCGTCGCCGGGGACACCGAGCGCCTGTTCCTCCCACGTGCCGACGGCGACGAACACGGCGTCGTGTTCCTTCGCGAACTTGTCGAGCTTGCGGAGTTTGGTGTTGAACTGGAATTTGACTCCGGCGGCCTTGATCAGCGCGATTTCCTTGTCCACGATCTTCTTCGGGAGCCGGTATTCGGGCAGCGCGTACCGCAACATGCCGCCGGCATCGGCGGCTTTCTCGAAGACGGTGACCTTGTGGCCGAGCAACGCAAGATAAAACGCCGCGCTCAACCCGGCGGGACCGGCGCCGATGACGGCAATCTTCTTGCCGGTCGGTTTCTGTTTCCGTTTGAGAATGCGTTTGAGGACTCTTTTCGCCACCGTGCCTTCATACGCCACGTCAGCAATGTAGCGGTGCGTCTCGCGCATGTTGATCGGGGCGTCGGCCTGCGAACGACGGCAACGAATCTCGCACGGGTGCTGGCAGACGCGGCCGGTGGAAGACGGGAGCGGGTTGTCCATGACGACCTGCTCGAAGGCGTCATCAAGGCGGTCTTCCTTGAGCAACTGGAGGAAGGCCGGGATGTTCATGTTCAGCGGGCAGGTGTTCTCGCAGGGCGAGATGGCGAGCGCGCCGCAAGCGCCGGCGACGCAACGATGCTCGCGGATGTGTTGCTCGTACTCGTGCCGGAAATAACGGAGCGTCGTGAGGACAGGGTTCGGCGCAGTCTGGCCGAGGCCGCAGAGGCTGGCGTCCTTGACGGTGGTACAGAGACTTTCAAGCAGGTCAAGGTCGGCGAGGGAGGCTTCGCCGCGGCAGATTTTTTCGAGGAGGTCGAGCATCTGCTTCGTGCCGACCCGGCAGGGCGGGCATTTGCCGCAGCTTTCGTCGCAGCAGAATTCGAGGAAAAACCGCGCCACGTCCACCATACAGGAATCCTCGTCCATGACGACCATGCCGCCGGAACCCATGATCGAGCCGAGTTTCTGGAGGCTCTCGTATTCGACGGGGGTGTCGAGATGTTTGGCCGGAATGACGCCGCCGGAGGGGCCGCCGGTCTGGACGGCTTTGAATTGTTTGCCGTTGGGACAGCCGCCGCCAATTTCGTAAACGATGTCGCTGAGCGGCGTGCCGAAAGTGATCTCGGCGAGGCCGGTGTTCTTGATCTTGCCGGTGAGCGCAAACACTTTGGTGCCCTTGGTGCGCTCGGTGCCCATGGCCGAGTACCACGCGGCGCCGTTGCGGATGATGATAGGAATGCCGGACCACGTCTCGACGTTGTTGATGTTGGTGGGCTGTCCCCAGAGGCCGCGTTGCGCGGGGAACGGCGGGCGGGGCATCGGCTGGCCCCGGCGTCCCTCGATGGAACGCATGAGCGCGGTTTCCTCGCCGCAAACGAACGCGCCGGCGCCGATGCGCAGTTCGAGGTCGAACTGGAAGCCGGTTTCAAAAAGATTCTGGCCGAGCAGGCCGTACTTGTAGGCTTGGTCAATGGCGATCTGGAGGCGTTTGATGGCGAGCGGATACTCGGCGCGGATGTAGATGTACCCCTGCGAGGCGCCCATCGCGTAGCCGCCGATGATCATGCCTTCGAGCACGCTGTGCGGGTCGCCTTCGATGACGGACCGGTTCATGAACGCGCCGGGGTCGCCCTCGTCGGCGTTGCAGACGACGTACTTGGTCTTGGACGGCACGCGGGACATCAGTTCCCATTTCACGCCGGTGGGGAATCCCGCGCCGCCGCGGCCGCGCAGGCCGCTGGCTTTGACCTCGGCAATGACTTGTTCGGGTTTCATCGCGGTGAGCACTTTGCCGAGCGCAGCGTAACCGTCGCGGGCAATGTATTCCTCGATGTTCTCGGGGTTGATGACGCCGCAATTGTGGCGGATGACGTTGGCTTGGAGACGGAAGAACGCGAAGTCTTCCTTGGTGGCGATGACGCTTTGCGTGACGGGGTCGCGCGGGAGCAGTTTCTCGAAGGGGCGTCCCTTGACGAAATGCTCCTCGATGAGCGCCTGGGCGTCGGCGGGCTTGACGTATTGGTAGAAAGTGTCGTCGGGATGGACGAGCGCGCACGGCCCGAGATCACAGCGGCCCATGCAGCCGGTCTCGACGACATGAATTTCGTCGCCGAGTCCGGCCCTCTTGAGTTCGTCCCGCAACTTATCGCGGGTAATCAGGCTGCCGGCGCTGGAGCAGCCGGTGCCGGTGCAGAGCAGCACATGTGTTCGGGCGGTGGACATGGGGGATTACTCCTGTTCTTTGACCTTGCCGACGGCGACGCTCTCGACCTTCTTGCCTTTCTCCAAATGCTCGACCACGATTTTGCGGGCGACTTCGGGATTGACCTTGGCGTAGGTGGTCTTCTCGCCGCCGGCTTCCTCGATGCGCACGACCGGCTCGGCGTCCACCATGCCGATCTCGCCGGTGACGGCGACTTCGACGCTTTCGATGCCGCGCTTTTCCATTTCGTCGAGCATCGTCTTCATGACCTCGCGCGCCCCGGCGGCGATGCCGCTGGTGCCCATGCTGACGACGACGCGGTATTTCTTGCCGCTCTCGCGCAGGGCGATCTGTTTCTGGGCTTTGTTTTTGAGCTGTTTGAGTTGTTCGAGGTTCATGGGCAGGACTCTCCTTTCGGGGCCAGCTCGTGTGAGCTGAAATGGTATTGGTTCTTGTCGGTGCGGTAATGCAAACGCACGTCCACCTTTGGGTTGGCGGCGCAAATGGCGAGGATGCTGGAGTTCAAGTCACCGAGCGCCGGCCGGTCAATGTGGCTGAGGCGCATCGAGGCGGTGACGCTGGTGCCTTGGCCGGGGGCGCTGCGGATGTGGAAATGACCGCCGCACATCTCGGAGGTTTGACGCAACAGGGCGACGCCGAGGCCGATGTTTTTCTTGCGAAGGGTTTTGGTGGTGGCGCGGTGGTGCAGCACGCGGTGGAGCGCAGCGGCGTCCATGCCGCGGCCGTTGTCGCGCACGCGCAGAATGAGCCAGTCGCGCTGGTGGTTTTCCAGCACGCTGATCTCGATCTTGCTGGCGTTGGCGGCAAGTGAATTCATCGCGATATCGAGAATGTGCAGTGACAACTCCTCAAACATATTTTTTCAGGTCGTTCTTCACAAGGTCCTTGACCTTGTCCGGCGAAAGCTTTCCGTACACATCGTCATCCACGGAAATGGCGGGCGCGAGCGCGCAGGCGCCGATGCAGCGCGCCGTCGCAAGGCTGAGAAGACCGTCCTTCGTTGTCTCGCCCTCGCGGATGCCGAGTTCCTTTTGGAGCGCTTCGAGCACTTGCGTCGCGCCGCGCACGTGGCAGCCGGTGCCGCGGCAGACCATGATCTGGTGTTTGCCGCGCGGTTTCATGGTGAACAGGTGGTAGAAGGTGACGACGCCGTACACGTGGGAGATCGGCAGCTTCAAGGACGTGGAAATGTAGCGGAGCACATCGGCGCTGAGGTAGCCGAACATCTGCTGGGCGGCGTGAAGAATCTGGATGAGCGATGTCGGGTCGAAATTGTAGCTCTCCATCGTCCGGTCAAGGTCGGCAAAACGCGGGTCGCCGCTGGGATGCGTCGTGTCCAGCGTGGCAAGGCGCGCGGAATGGCTGATTTGTTTTTGTTCGCTCATCGTAGTCCTGTCTCCCAGAGTTTGCCGGCGGCTTCGTAGCTGCTGAGCGGCGTGCTCAAGACGGTCACGCCGGATTGCTCGGCCTCGGCAATGGTTTGCGAGTCAAGTTTTCGTCCGCGAGTAATCAATACGGTGGAAATATCCTTCATGCTGGCCACAGAGACGACGTTTCGGTGGACTTGGATCGTGATCCATAACACATCCGGTTTCGCGCTGGCAAGCACATCGCTGAGCAAATCGCCGGCGTAACAGCCGCACACCTGCGTGTCGGCGCTGCCGGTCAGGAGTTCGGCTTGCAGACAGCCGATGAGGTCTTTGATGGTCATGATGCTGTTGTTCCTGGGTTGAGTTCCGCTTTCTTCAAAACAATCTCGGCGTGCAGATGCGTGCCGATGCCGAGTTCGGTGCGCACCTCGAAGTGGTCGGCGCTTTTTTTCATGTTCGGCAACCCCATCCCGGCGCCAAACCCAAGCTGCCGGGCCAGCGGCCCGGCGGTGGACCAGCCTTCCTGCATGGCGAGATCGAGGCGTTCAATGCCGGGACCTTGGTCCATGGCATCAATGACGACACGCTCCGGCTCGATGACGACGCGCAGTTCGCCGCCGATGGAGTGGATGATGATGTTGGTCTCCGCTTCGTAGGCGACAATGGCGGCCCGGCGACGCGCTTCGGGATCAATGCCGCGCTGGCGCAAGGTTTCGCGCATCCGCTGGGAAACCTTGCCGGCGCTCTCAAAATCGCCGGACTTGATCGGGGTGCGGAGGACAACACGATGGGCTTTTTCATCGGCTTGCCGCTCGGCGACGAGCACGGCTTCGTGGGCGACAGCCTGCTCGGCGCGCGCTTCGAGGTGATGGACGAGCGCGTTGGAGATGTCGCCGCGGGTGATGATGCCGGTCAACTGCTCGCACGCATCCAACACGGGGAACCGCCCAAAACCGTGCCGGTCAAACTCGGCCACGGCGCGCACCAGCGTGTAGTGGTCGCGCAATGTCACAGGATCGCGCGTCATCCACTTGTCACACGGGTCATTGATGTACCCCTTGTCGAGGGCGTTAATGATGTCCTCAATACTGATAACGCCAAGCAACCTGCCGTTCTCGGTAATGGGCACACCGGAAATGCGGTGCTTTTTCATCAGGTGCTGGATGGCGCGGAGGGAATCGGACGGCTGCGCCGTGACCGGGTCCTTGTGCATGGCATCACGCACACGCAACTCATAGACAAGCAACTGGGCAAGCGTCACTCTCCGCTTGTCTGCGGCGTTCGATGCCTTGTCCTTGACGGTGGGGTTGTTCATTGGCTGTGTGAAAAACGACTATTGTCTCCATTCCGATTAGCACCAGCTCTGCCACGCTTTTCACAAAGCTGACTCGATCTTTGCAACTCATTGCTGACAAGGTTGATGTATAGAAAGAAATCTTCCTGTTTCCCATGGAGATAGAAAGCCTAAAAGACAATATGTCAGCAATTCATTACCACACTGACAAACTGGCAGATTTCTGGCGGGCTGCTGGATCAGCTTTGTTTCACCGGTGTGAAACCGGCCGAATCTTGCGCCTGCAATCCTGTCCGCCACAGGAAATAGACGGTCGCAATGCAAAACCCCACTGCCACGCCGCACAACGCCACGCCGCTGGCTGTAAGTCGCAACAGCAGAACTTCATTTTCGAATGCCCGGCGATACGCTTCCGGCACACCGGCATTGGATAATACGGTAATGGAATGTTCCAGCCCATAGAACAATGCCACGAAAAACGCTCCCAACACCCCAAACGCGCCCACGGCCTTTTTCAAGCCAGGACGCCCCAGCGGTCGCATCAAAGTCTTCATGTCTGTTTCCTTTCAACCTTTCTCAGTTACACCCCCAATACCCGCCAACTCTCCAAAGCAGTCTTCAGGCCATCTCGTTGCGGGTTCTACAACTTGATGCCTGCCCCCTTGGTGAAGATTGTCGCAGGGCGCACAAACCTTTGGGCAGGAATGTGGGGCAGGTTTGCAACCTGCCTGGTTGTAATGGAAGAGCAGGTTGCAAACCTGCTCCACATTGAGCGCTTGCCCAAAACCTGCACAATTCTCAAAACAATTCTCAAAAGACTGCTTGACAAGATAAGGCCCCTGCATATAATCGCGCACGATTGCTAGGAGAGTAGTTGGTGGAGAGCTTGCTGGTCAGGCGATTCTCTACCGGTCTCTTGGCTATTGTGTGTTTTGTGGATATCTCGAGAGTCCACAAAACGAACTGAACAGCAGTAAACGCAAACAACAACAATAGGAGAACAGAATGAAGAAAGTATGGTTAGCAGTAGTGTTGGCCGCCGCCGGAGTGATGGCCACCAGCGTGTTCGCCGACGTCCAGAACATCCGCCTCAGTGGCGATGTCCGCGTCCGCGGATATTACTTCAACAGCGAAATGGGATTCGCGCCAGATCAGTCAAGGTTATCCCCACCAACAGCGAAGCGTACAGACAACGCGTTCATTCTGCAGCGCACCCGCGTAACGTGCGAAGCAGACCTTGAAGACCACGTGCTCGTCGTCATCACCCTCAAGGCCGAAGGGCTTTGGGGACAAAAAGGCGACGCCAGCTTCCGTAGCACCAGCTATGACCGTGGTTGGAGCGTGGGACTCAGCGAAGGTTATGTCCAGTTCAGCGAGATGTTCTTCACACCGACGACCCTGAAGCTCGGTCGCCAGTACCTGAACTACGGCAAAGGCTTCGTGCTCAGCAGCGCCAATGAAACCTACAACTTCGACGCGGCCCGTCTCGTGTTGGATTTCTATCCACTCACGATTGACCTCGTCGGAGCCAGAATCACCGACCGCAGCACCGACGGCAGCTATCTGCCCACCGAGTATCACGGCGGCAACAATCTGCTGTTTGTGAATGCGCGCTATGAGATGAAGGATTCCATCATCAAGGCGATTGAAGCCTACTTCGGCTGGTTCACACGCGCCAGCGCCGGTGGTTTCTCTGATCCATGGTATTATCCGCATTG
>VHCW01000039.1 GCA_016871575.1 Verrucomicrobiota bacterium | reverse complement strand
CAGCCATCTCGAATTGGGCAACGTGCGCGGCGGCTCGCGCATGACGCCCGCCGAAGGCGCGTTCTGGCTCGGCGTGCCGAACATGCTCTTCATCCGTGCCTACAACATCCCGCCCCTGCCCGGCCCGCTCGAAAGCTGGCGCGCCAAGACGGCCTTCGAGCAATACGCCATCTCGTTTCAGCCGCTGGATCGCGTGGTTTGGTCCGTTGTCGGCAGCAGCGGTGAAGGCGGCATGAAGGAACTGCCTTACGTGCTCCCGCTGGCCAAGAAATTCCCCAACTTCACCGGCATCTATCTGGACGATTTCATCATAGACGCGAAGAAACAACCCGACGGCCGCGTGGCGGGCCGCCCGGTTCTCCTGCCGGACGAACTGAAGCGGGCGCGCGAGCAGATGAAAGCCGTTGGCCGGCCGATTGAAGTCTGGGTGACGCTCTACACCCACGAGATCAACGAGTCGCGCAAGACCGCGGCGCCAACCTATCGCGGCTGCGTGCCGCCGTTGGCATCGTTCCTCGACCAGTTCGACGTGCTGACCCTCTGGACGTGGAACTCGGATGAGTTGCGCGAGCTGGAGGAGAACCTCGTCGCGCTGGAGAAAATCGCGCCGAAGAATGCCCGCATCGCCCTCGGCCTCTACATCTGGGATTTCCACAACAAGAAGCCCGTGCCGTTGGATCTGATGAAGCATCAGTGCGACCTGGGCCTGAAGTGGCTGAAGGAAGGCCGCATCAGCGACATGATCTTCCTCGCCAACACCGTGCTCGACGTCGGCATGCCCAGCGCGGAGTTCTCCCAGCAGTGGATCAAGAAACACGGGAACGAGAAGCTGCACGCTGCCGATGCAGAGCCGTTGACAGGCAAGCGCACCGTCTCCGTCTCGGTTGACCTCGACAAACCCGTCCACGTCATGCGCGGCGCCAACCTCGTCGAGAACTCGAGTTTCGAATCGGGCGACATTGTCCCGGAAGGCTGGTACATAGATGCCGGCGCCGACGCTTTGAAATGCGTGCCGGGAGGGGGCAAAGCCGGGCGGCGCTGCGTCAAGGTTGCGGATACAAAGAAGTTCTTGTTGCAGCAGGAAATCCCGGTGTTTTCCGGTAGCACCTACAAGGTGTCTGCCCATGTCAAGACCAAGGATTTCTCCTGTAAACGTGGATATTTGGTGATTGTCCCGTACGGCTGGCCGACCCAATTCGGCATCGTGCTTACGGAGTTCAAGGGTACGTCGGATTGGCAGCTCGTGGAGAAAACCATCAAGGTAGACTGGAAACGGGAAGAAAAGAGATACTCCCTCGCTATCTTCGTCGAAAACGGCGCAGGGGAGCTCTGGCTGGATCAAGTCAAAGTCGAAGAGGTGCTGCAAGGGGTCACGGTCCGTCCGGGCTCCGTCGTCTGCGACCTGACGAACGGAGCCCCGCGCGGGCTTGCCACCGTCAGGGTGAGCAATGCGAGCAACGAGCCTAAGCGCGTCGAGCTCGCCGGCTTGCAGTCGGTTCCGCCGATCGTCGAATTACCGCCAGGCGCCGAGACGACCGTCGAGGTGGGCATCCCGCTGAAGCCGATCTGGCGGAATCGCACCGACATGTATGTGCGTGACGATGCGTCGGACGCCGGCAAGTTCACGGCCAAGACCATAGACGGAGAAATAATCGATGTCCAGTCGGTCACCCGTGCCTGGTCAAACCTGTGCATCGAGCCGTTACAGGTAGCGGTTCAAGACCCTTGGCAGGCCAAAATGCCTTCCGGCCGCTCCGAGCGCGTGAAAGCCGAAGTCAGATTCGCGCTGCCGAGGGAGCATCTGCTCGCCAGCACGATGCAGGCACGGCTGGTTTCACGCGAGACCGGCAAGGAAGCACTGCGGCACGAGGTGCGCGGCCCGGCTGCCGTCACGAAGCTCGAACTCGACGTGCGCCATCTCCCGTGGGGCGCTTATGACCTGCACGTAAGCCTGCTCGAGGCAGGAGGACGCCCCATGGTCAGCACCAAGCGTCTGGCGACCATCCTGCCCGGCGGTAAGCAGCAAGTGCGGGTGCTCAACAACCTGGTCAGCGAGCTCATGGACGCCCAGAGTCGAGGGTTGCTTGGCCAGACCCGCATCGAGTTCATGAATCCACGCGATGGCTGGGTCTGGTTCAGGGCCGCCGGAGCCTGCGCGTTGAAGATGAACGACGCCTCCCTGCTCACGTCCGAGGCCGACAAGCCTGCCGCCGAAGCCATGCGCCTCCTGCCCGCGGGCAAGCATGTCCTGGAGGTGACGGGGCAGCCATCCGAGCTGAACGTGCGGGCGATTCCCGCGCTGGTCTACAACATCTACTGGCCCGACGCCCCCGGTGGCCAGAGGATCGAGCCCTTCGGCCGGCATACCTGGAAACGTCTGAGCAAGCACATGCTGCCGAACGTCAACACGATCGAAAGCGTCGTGGTGGACACGCCTGAACACAAGGCATGGCTGGCGCAGGGCAAGCATTGGACGCCCCACGTCCAGGCTCCCGGCCTGATCGACAAGCAGGAATGGACCGTCGAAAAGATGCGGGCGGTGTGGCTCAACCCCGGCAAGCCCACGGGCTGGCCCGCGCGACCGAGCTTCACCTTGGACAAGTTCACCGGCATCAGCGTGGATGAGTACGCGGGAAGCGGCCCCTCCGCCGAGATCGTACGGATGACCATTTCGTCGATCGCCGACCTGGCAGACCACCCGTCCTACGCGGGCAAGTCCTGGGTGCCCTGGTTCGCCAGCACGCGGGGGGCGAACGCTGAAGACCGCCCCTTCCTCAAAACGGTCCTTGGCAACGGCTGGCCGTTCAAAGAAGAGGTGTACCTGAGCGAAATGCCCACTGAGACCGAGGATCTGGCAGCCATACGCAATGGGCTTTCGAAAGTCGCGAGCAAGTACGAGGCGGCGAGCCCTGAATCGGTGCGACGTATGATCTTCGTCCTTTCGTACTCGGGACTAGGCACCATGAGCGCCAACCGATACCCGCAGGCGGACTTCCGTGTTCACCTTGACATGCAAATGCAGGCACTCGCCACGGATCCGGCGTACTTCGGGCTCTGGGGCGTGGAGGCCTACCGCTCGCACAACACGGACGAAGAGATTCTGAATTGCATGGGCATGTTATTGCGCCACTATTGCATCGAGGGCAAGACCGCGCGGATGCTCAACGATCCCTACGAACTGCGGCACGTGACTGATCCCGATTTCGAGAAGGGCACAACCCACTGGCAGGTTGCCGGCGCGGTCAGCGCCGGGCAGTTCACCGGCTACGGTAACCTGCAAGGACGCTACCCAACCGGGCCTATTGGTGATACCTTCGTGCGCGTGAAACGTTCGAACGTCGTCAGCCAGCAGTTGCAGCGACTGAAACCGGGCCGGCTCTACTCGCTGAAGTTGATCAGCGCCGACTACGCCGACCTTCTCGCCGGTAAATCACGCAAGACCACGCAGGCCGTTTCGATCGCACTTGATGGCGCGGAGATTTTGCCCGGCGGTTTCAGCCATCCATTTCGCAGTGGCCGCGAAGTGAAGCAGTTCACAGCCAAGACACCGTTCTGGATGACGTATCACTGGCTGCGTTTCCGCGCCACAGGTCCAACCGCAAAACTCTCCATCACGCCTGCCGGCCCCGTCGGGCAGGAAATCATCTGCAATTTCGTCGAAGTACAACCAGTACTGGAGGACTAAACCATGAGAACATCACGACGAACATTTTTAGGACAATGCGCCGCGTTGGCGTTGCTCCCTCGCAGCCGCGCCGAAACAGAGATGTCATTGGAGGAGAAAGTCGGCCAGTTGGTCGTCGCGCGTTTTCCGGACTGGGCGTTGATGGAGAAATACGCCAAGCAAGGCATCATCGGCGGCATGACGCCTTCGCTGACAAAACTCTCACAGCAGGAAGTCGCCGAATTCACCAATCGTTTTCAGAAACTCTCGAAGTATCCGCTTCTGTTCGGCTGGGGCGGCGTCAGCTACAGCGGCGGCACGGAACTGCGCCTTGGCCAAGCGATGCGGCTCGCGGCAACCCGCTCCGCCGAACTCTGCCGGCTCGCGGCGAAGATTGAAGCTATCGAAGCGCGTGCTCTCGGCTATCACATCGCCGGCGTTCCGAACCTCGATGTCAACACCAACCCGGCCAACCCAATCATCAACCTCCGCAGTTTCGGCGACGACGTTTCACTCGTCACAGAGTTGGGAAGCGAAGTGTGCCGCGGCACGCTCGAAGGCGGCGCGGCGCCGATCCTGATGCACTTCCCCGGTCACGGCGGTTCCAGCAGCGATTCGCACGTCGCCATTCCCGTCATCAATCGGAGCCTCGCGGAGTTGGAGTCGGTGGACCTGAAACCGTTTGCCGAAGTCATCAAGCGCGGGCTGTCGCGGATCGTCTGCACCAACCACTGCCACTACCCGGCATTCGAACCGCAACGCGAAATCCCCGCGACGTTGTCACGAAAGATCATCACGGGTCTGTTGCGGGAGAAACTGAAGTTCGACGGCGTCATCATGTCCGACAGCCTGACGATGCGCGCGATCAAGGACAACTACGGCATCGAAGATGCCGCCATCGAAACCGTGGCCGCCGGGCACGATATGATTCTTCAGGACTATCACTCCGACCCACGCATCACGATTGATGCGCTCGTCCGCGCCGTGCGCAAGGGGCGCATCCCACTCGCGCAGGTCGAGCAATCGGTCAAGCGTGTCATCAAGCTGAAGCGCGAACTGGGACTGTTCAAGAATCGTTTGGTGGACATCAAGCGCATCCCCGAAGTCTTCGCGACAGCGGCGAGCAAGGAAGTTGCTGTCCGCATCGCGCGCGAGAGCGTGACGCTGTTGGAGAAGCGAGGTCTGCCCGTTTCAAGGTCGGCCAAGATCGTCGTCATCAGCAATGGCAGTTCGGTCACCGTGGATGAGGACACCGCCGTCAAACACTCGCCTGCAAATCACCGCCTCAACGAACAATTCCGAAAGCGCATTGCCAGCGTGCAAACCGTTGTGCTTTCCACCGCGATGAAGCCGGAAGAAATCGAGCGTGCCTTTGCCGCCGCACAGGGCGCGGATCTCGTCGTGTTCGGCTTGTTCACACGTGTCCGCTCCTACGCTGAGGATGCGATTCGCCTGCCTGTTGCCTACCGCGAACTGATCGCGCGTGTGGCGGGACGGACGCTTGCGCTGTTGAACTTCGGCAATCCCTACATCGTGGCCGATCTGCCGAAAGCTTCCGTCGCGCTCTGCACATTCAGCGATGCCGTGGCGTCCATTGACGCCGCCGTGGACGCGCTCTTTGGCGAACTGAAACCCAAGGGCTTGCTGCCCGTTCGCATCTCGGACGCGTATCCTTTCGGCTTTGGCTTACGGGTTTGATGGTTTGTCGGCGGCGGCAAGCGCCATTTCGGCATCGAGTTTTTCCGGGGAGGACAGTCCTTATTCGAGCGCAAACGGCACCGCTCCGCGAAGGTGGAGCATTTCGGAACGGGTGTCCCGCTCGTTCGTGCTGCAGCTTGCGCCACCCAAAACTTGCAGCGCGCCCTGGCTACCTGGATTTGCTCACACGCGGCTCGGCGAGCGCGTCCTTGTCAGCGCGGGAAAGCTCTGCGAGCTTGGCGCGCAACGCGGCCACTTTGCCCGGCTCCTTCGCGGAGAGATCCGTCGTTTCGTTCGGGTCGCGAGCAAGGTCGAACAACTCGGCGCTGTCCTGCTTGACGATGAGTTTCCAATCGCCGTCGCGCACCATGCGGGCGCGGAACCCCGGCGCAGCGCCGTAGATGGCGCGCGGCCTCGCTGACTCGGCGCCGGTGAGTTGCGGCCAGAGGTTTTGGCCGTCCCATTTCAGGTCGTGCGACGGCTGGTAGCCGGCCAGGGCGCAGAACGTCGGCATCCAATCGCAGATATGCGCCACGCCGTTGAACATGCCGTGCTTCAATTTCCCCGGCCATGAGGCAATCGTTGGAACACGGACGCCGCCCTCGTACAAGTCGCCCTTCTTGCCGCGCAACGGCAGGTTGTTGCCGGTGAGTCTGCCGTTCGGACAGTTGTCGTCGGGATATTTCCGGTCGTTGTTCTCGGCAGTGCTGCCGCCGTTGTCGCTGGTGAACACGACAATCGTGTTTTCGCGCACTCCCTTCTTGTCCAACGCGGCGAGGATTTTGCCCACGGCATCGTCGAGGTGCATGATGCAGGCGGCATAGTGACGCGGCACGTCACCGGTGATGTTGGCGGGAACACGCGCCAGCCATTCGTCGGGTTCACGGATGGGCAGATGCACGGCGGTGAACGGCACGTAGAGGAAGAACGGACGGTTCCCGCGCGACTCGATCCAGCGGACGGCTTCGGCAGTGATCAGGTCGGTCACGTGGCCTTGCTCCTCGATGAGTTTTTCGTTGCGGTGCCACGTGTGGCTGTACGGCCCCTGTTTGTAGCGGAGACTGTAGGGCGTGACGCCGCCGGCGAGCGAGCCGTAGGAATGATCAAACCCGAAATGATTCGGCCCCTGTTCCGGCAACGAGCCGAGATGCCATTTGCCGGTGAGACAGGTGTCGTAACCGGCGCTCTTGAGCGCGCGCGGGAGCGTGACGGTGTCCCACGGCAACGCGCGTTCATTTTGCGGACTCGTCACGCCGAACCGGCTCCAGTACCGGCCCGTCATCAACCCGGTGCGCGTCGGGCTGCACACGGGCGCGACATAATGCTGGGCGAGTTCGAGTCCTTCGCGCGCAAGGCGGTCGAGGTGCGGCGTCGGCGCGTTGCCGCCGTGGAACGCCACGTCCGCCCAGCCAAGGTCGTCGGCGATAATGAACACGATGTTCGGACGCTGCGGGGCAGCGAAGGAAGAAGGAAGAAGGAAGAAGGAAGAAAACAGAATGGCGAGGAACGGTTTCATTTTTTGGCTTTTCCTTTCATTTTTCCTTTTGGCGGCGGCTTGGCAACGATTTCCGCTTTCGGCCCGTAGCTGGTCGGATCGCTCAGCAATCGAGGTTCAACGGGCACCTGTTGTTGGTCGCCTTGCGCCTTCATCCACGCATCGAGTTCGGCGTGCAACGCGGCCAATTGTTTGGCGTGCTTGGGATTATTGGCAAGGTTATGCTGCTCGTGCGGGTCATTGGCGAGATCATAAAGCTCTTCGCCGGGCCGGGCGTGATAGCGTTTGAGAATCGCGGCAGCTTGCGGGTCGGTTTTAGCAGCGGATTCCCACGTGGAGAAGAACGCGCGCTGGCCGAGATACCCCGACACGAGGTCAATGTGGCTCGTGAACGCAAATTCCGGGTGGAGATTGCGGATGTATTTCCAGCGTTCGTCGCGCACGGCGCGGCTGGGATAGACGTTGTAGCGGTTGTCGTTGCTGTGCGTGGTGAAGACGCGGTCGCGATGCGTTTGTGTTTTTCCCCGCAGCACCGGCAAAAAAGAACGCCCGTCAATGGCCGACGGCGGTTTCCCGCCGGCGGCTTCGTGCAACGTGGGCAGGAAATCAATCCATTGCACCATCGCCGTGGTGCGCGTGTTGGGTTGCACGACACCGGGCCAGACGACAATGAGCGGCACACAGACGCCGGACTCGTAAAGGTTCCACTTGCCAAACGGCCATTGCGCGCCGTGGTCGGCGCTGAACAACAACAAGGTGTCCTTCGGCAAACAGTCACGCACGGCGTTGAGAATCACTCCGAGGTCGTCATCGCCCTTGGTGACGGCGGCGGCGTAGCGGGCGCGCCATTGGCGCGTCGCCGTCGTATCAATGCTGCCGGCGGGCAACATCAACCGGGCAGGATCGTAGTCAGTCGGCTGCTCCGGCCACGGAACGTGCGGCCAGTTGCTGCCGACCATGAGGCAAAGCGGCTTGGCGTTGTCGCGCTTGCGGTTCTTCAACCACTCGACGGCGGCGGGAATCGCCGTGTGATCGAAAAATGTGTCGTGCGCGAAATAATCGAAGCCGTAGTCCGCGGTGTGCCGGTAGTGCGCGACCTTGCCGAATGCGACGACTTCATAGCCGAGTTCCTGAAAGTAGGCGGGCCACTTCTTGATTTCGGGGCGCGGTTTGCTGTGATTGGACTCTGCGCCGTTGCGCGCGGGCATCAAGCCGGTGAGCAAGGCGGCGCGGCTGGGAGCGCAACTCGGCGAGGCCACGTACGCGCGGGTAAACGTCATTCCTTCATCGGCGAGCCGTTGCATGTTCGGCGTGCGAATGCCCATGCCCCCATAGGGCGTGCAATCGAGCACACTCTGGTCATCGGTGAGGAAAACGACGATGTCCGGCGTCCGGTTGGCGAGCGCGTGGGCGCAAATAACGCACAATGACGCAAGGACAAAGAGGAGTTGTTTCATGGAGGAAATCATGGGCGCATTGTTTCACGGAGTTCTTTTTCGGACGCGGCGTTCCAGTAGCCGCACTCCAACTGGAAGAAAACCGACGTGTACGGCAATGTCAACGGCGTTTTGATCAGCAGCACCTTGAACGCCTTGCCGGCCTCGTCGAGCTTGGCGATGATCTGTTCGTGCGGCAACGTCTGCGTCTCTTTTCCCGCCAGCAGTTTCGCCAGGCCATCGCGGTACGCCGCCACACCGGGCGCGCTCTTGTCCGGAACGTGTTTCAACTCGGCATCCGTGTAAATCATCGGCGCAACGTGCCGGGTCCTGGCCAGTTCGGCGAGCACGGTCTTGACCACGCTGAGTTGGTCGGCGTTGACGTGGATCGTCTCGATGCCGGGCGCTGTCTGAAGCGGATAGGCGGAGTCGGCAACGACAATCCAGTTGCGGTGGCCGAGCAACGGCAATTGGCTCCGTAATTTCGCCTGCCAACCGGCGTCGCCACAACCGGCAGCGACCAACAACAAACCGAACACTGCAATCCTCGATGCTTTCATGACTGAGTTGTACCAAAATCCAACACCGGGGCAAAGCACCGGAAGTCGCTCTGCGGCAAGATGCGACCTTTTACGGCCCGTCTTTTCGTGTGCCGTTGAATTGCCACGATTGGGTTTTCCGTCTTTGGCCGCGCAGTTCAATGGATTGGATTTCTACGCTGTTGTCTTTTGACGGATGAATCCGCAGATGAATGACGCGGCCTTGGGCCGGTAGCTGTGTTGTGATCTCTTGAAACTCGGAGGAGGCAGTCCACTGGAAGGAAACGGTGTTGCCGGACATGAAATCCTTCTGTTCCTTGGTGCGCCACGCGAAGCTTCCTTGTCCCGCCCGTTTCGCGCGGAGGCGCACAACCGCAGTGAGAGGGCCGGGCAGGTCGAGCGCGGCATTCGTGATGAAGGGACGCCCCTTGGCCTCCGGGGTAATGACGAGCGCGCCGTTGTTGACGGCGAACGTGCCGTTGCGGCAAAGCCAGCCCTGGATTGTCCCTTCGGACGCCGGTTTTGACCGGCTTGGAACTTCGATTTTGACCACGTGCGTGTCGAAGAAATACTTGTCCTGCGGATTCAGACTTTCTTGCGGGCCGGGACGATGAAGACCGGCCATCCACGCTTTGAGCTTGGCGTCGAGCCGGGCGGCGATGTCGGGGTGGTCTTTGATGAGATTGATCGTCTCGCCTTGCGGCTCGGTGACGTTGAAGAGGTAACTTTCGTCGGCGCCGAGATGGATGAGTTTCCACGGGAACGCGAGCACGGCGGCCTGCGAACGCCATCGCCAGTAGAGCGCATCATGTGGCACGCCCTTTTTCTCGCCGGTAAGGAACGGCATGAGGTTGACGCCGTCCAATGTACTCCTCACGCTCCGCGTGAGGTCCCCCGCTGATCCATCACGCGGAGCGAGATGACTACTATCCAGCCCGGCCAGCGCGACCGCCGTGGCCGCCACGTCGAGCGAACTGACGGGATGCTCATACACCTTGCCGGCAGGCAACGCGCCGGGCCACGCGGCCACGAATGGCACACGCACACCGCCGTCGGTGAGCATTCCTTTCTCGCCAATCAGCGGCGCGTTCAACGAGCCGTCCCACGCGCCGGGTTTGAGCGGCGCGCCGTTGTCGCTGATGTAAAAGATCAGGGTGCGTTGTTCTTGTCCCATCGCTTTGAGTTTGGCGCGGATTCGTCCGAGGCCGTCATCCATGGCCGCGATCATGGCCAACGCCTGCCGTCGTTCTTTCGGCAAGTGGGCCGGTGTTTTCGAGAACCACGGTTCTGGCGATTCCAGCGGCACGTGCGGCGCGAACCACGGCAGGTACAGGAACCAAGGTTGATCGGGTGTCTTGGCCCGTCGTTCGAGAAATCCGAGCGCGGCTTCCGTTTGGACGGTGATGCGAAACCGGTTGTCGGTGACAAGACGCGGCGCGTCGGAAAATGGCGTGCCGTCGAGCGCGTGGGAGGCGTGATACTGGCGCATGGAACCGCACCAGTATTCATCAAAGCCATGCGCGTGCGGTAGGTGGGCAGGACTCATCCGCGTCGTCTGCGCGCCTCCTTTCGGGCCTGCAACATCCAAATGCCATTTGCCGCTCATGCCGCTGATGTAGCCGAACGCCTTGAGGCGCGTCGCCAGCGTGGGAATGCTGAGCGGCAACGGTCCTTTATGGTTGTCATCCACGCCGAAACGGTTCTGGTGAATGCCGGTGAGAACGCCGGCGCGTGATGGGACGCATTGGGGACCGGTCACGTACCCGCGCGTGAAACGCACTCCGTCGCGGGCAAGTTGATCGGTGTGGGGCGTGCGGATGTCCTTGTCCACGCCCTGCGCGCCGAGATCGGCCCAACCGTGGTCGTCGGTGAAGATGAGGAGAACATTCGGACGCTGCGCAGAAAAAGAAGAATTAAGAAGGAAGAAGGAAGAAATGAGGATGGGGAGGAACGGTTTCATCGTTATCCAATCTTGAAGGCGTCGCGCAGTTCGCGGATGACGGTGTCCGGCATGGCTGACACTTTGCCGATGGCGTGCGCGTTGATGACGGCCTCGGCCGTGGATTCGAGGACTTCGAGCCGGTCAAACGCATCCAGCACGCTGTTGCCGGTCACGAGGACGCCGTCGTTTTCGAGAATGGCGGCGGGCGAGGCGGCGGTCACATAATCGGCGATGCTGGCGTCGCGGCGGAATTGCACGCCGTAGGGAACGCGCTGGACGTCGCGCAGGAACACGTAGCTTTCCGGGATTGTCCGCGTGTCAAAAACCGAATCGGTCACGCTGAAGGCGGTCGCGTTGACCGGGTGCGCGAAGACAATGGCCTGCACGTGCGGGTGTTTTCGATAAATGGCTTGGTGAGCGAACACGGCGCGGCTGGCTTTCTTGCCCTTCTCACGACGGTCGCCTTGCACCAGCACGAAGTCGGAAATTTCCAACGACTCGCGGTCCTGTTGCGTCGGCGTAATGAGGAACGAATCCTCGCCAAGCCGTGCCGAGAAACTCCCCTCGGTGCTGATAAAAAGCCGTTGCCGGCAGCCGCGTCGCAGAAACAGGTGCAACTGCCGCCGCAACTCCTGTTCCTTCGCCGCGGGCGGCGGCAGTAGAAACGATTCGAGCGCGACGCTGCGTGTGTGCGCCTGTTCAAGCTGCCCGTCGGTCAGGTAACGCACCTCGCCAATCTGACGGCCTTTGATCACGGTCTTGGCGGCGAACTCGAATGCCTCGAATCGTTGGAAGGCGTGCGACAGGCACGCGCCGCCGACCACGACGCCGTGGTTTTCGAGAATCACGCTGTCGCAACCGGCCTTGAACGCCTCAGCGATGTTGCGGCCAAGTTGTTCGCTGCCGGGCAGGCCGTACGGCGCGAAGCCGGTCCGGCCGCACACGGAATGCGCTTGATGAAACAACCGCGTATCGGGCGTTTGACGGCAGATGCTGAACGCGACCAACGCGACCGGGTGCGCGTGGACGACTGCGCGGATGTCGGGCCGCGCAGCATACACGGCCTGATGAAATGGAAATTCCGACGACGGCCGGTGCGGGCCTTCGACCGTTCCGTCAGGCGCGACGCGAACGATGTCGTTGCGCGTCAAACTGCCTTTGTCAACGCGGGCGGGCGTGATCCAGATGTCGCCGCCCTGTTCGTGGATTGAAAGGTTGCCGCCGGAAGTCGTGGTCATGCGGTAGCGATAGATGCGTTCCATCGTCCGCATGATCTCGTCGCGAGGATGAATGAATTGACGATTCATGGAGCGAGATTGGAGGGCTATTCCCGTCAAAGTTCAAGCCGGAAATGGGTTCTTTTCTCTCTTCCAGAGTTCTCGTTCGTTGGGCGCAAAGGCTGGGTGCATGACCTGACGCCACCAGTCCTTCTGGGGAGGGAACCCGGGTAGATAGCGTTCAACAGCATCCAGAAAAGGGCCGAAAGGCTTCATATCTTCATTCACTTCAAACCAACCGTTTGGCGTCTCAAAGGCAAGACAAATGCAATCAACAGGGAAGTAATCTCGCTTGAAGGCCCGAACTGTCGTAACTGCATCCCATCGGAATCCAGCCTCGCCGGTTGTGTTCTCTATTGTCAGCCACTTAATGCGAACTCCGGTGTCGTCTGTGCTAACCTCGTACACGGTGCGGGTGCGGCCTTCAAGCCGGCTCTTGATCCGTTCACGAATGTTGTGCAGAAACGCGTTCATCTCCCCTGTGCAGGACAGTTTACACCACAGATTCACCTTCGTTCAAGCTACAGCAGACAAGTCTGACGTCATGTTCCGGTTATGTTCCGGCTTTCTTTGCGTTGGGAAAGTTCCAGATGCGGACGGGTTTCTGATCGGATCTCTGGCGACTCACACCGTCATCATGGGCCGTAGCGTTTCGAGGGCTTCTCGCGCACGACACGCGGCGCTGCGCCAAGCAACCAACCGGCTTTGCGGTTGGCTTCTTCAAGGAATTTCTCCCAACCAACCTGTTCCGCGCGTCGCTGCACTTTGCGCCGCCAAGCGCGCACTTCTCTCACCGCCTTCGATTCCGGCATCGTCAACTTTTTCATGTGTCCATGACCTCCTCCGGGGTGGCGATTCGTATCGCGCCCAGTCCGCGACGCGTATTGAACTCATTGATCCGCGCCACCCGCCGCACATTGGCCAAATCTCTCATGTTCCAGCTTACGACAACATCCAGTTCATGACAAACCGCAGTGGCAACATGGACGGCATCATCCTTTGATCGGGGCGTCCAGATTCCCGCCGCTAAGTAACTGTTCGCCAAAGCTTCGGCTTGTGCCGTCACGGGCAAGACCTGCAATGGCAACTGACGCAGCGCCCGCGCCATCCGTTCGCGTTTCGGTTCGGGGGCAAGCGCCAGTTCGCTTTCCACCAATGCCGATACATACAGGTCGTCCCGACAAATCCTCATCCACGCAAAGAACACTTCCGTGGCGCGTCGCTTCTCGGGTGCATCCTCAGCGAACAGCATGTTCGGGATCGTAGTCTCAATGTACAGCTTCATCTTGGTCTTTGTTTGCTGTGCAGTGTAGAGGAACCAAGTGCCTTCGACAAGCGCGCCTCATGTTCCGTCCTTCTTGACGACGGCGAAGTTCCAGACGCGGACGGGCTTGGTGGCGTCGGCGCTGAAGTATTTGATGGATTCGATTTCGACCGGCGATTTGTCGGCGGGCAGGTAGAGGCGAAGCGGGGACGGTTGTCCTTGAATTGGCAATGCCACGGTCACGTCTTGCCAGTCGGCGCCGGCGGGCAGCTTGAACTCGACGGTCTGGCCGGTTGCGGGGAATTCGTCTTGTGTGGAGAGTTTCCATTGGACTTTGCCGGTGCCGCCGGCGGCGCTGCGGGCACGGAGTTTCAACGTGAATGGGCCGGTGAGTTTGCCGAGTTGCGCGGTGCCGAGGAACGGCGCGCGGCCATCGGCTTCCATTCGCAATGCGCCTGCGACCAACTTGAGCTTGCAGGACTTTGCGACGAGACCTGTCGTCGGGTCGCCGGTCGGAGTGGCCCCTGCAGGAGCGTCGGGACGCGGCTTGTAAGCCGGGTTCGGTATCGGGTAGAGCGCGCCGGTGTCGGCGAGGAAGGCGTCAATGAGCGCGTCGAGTTCTTTCACGCGCGCGGGTTGGGCGGCGGCGAGGTCTTTCGTTTCGCTGAGGTCATCGCGGAGGTTGTAAAGCTCGTAGGTCGCCGGCGCGCCGAACCAGCGGAAGAGTTTCCAGTCGCCGCAACGCACCCAGACGCCGCCGCAGCGGCCGGGGCTGCGTCCGTGCGGGAAGTAGTTGAAGAACGCTTTGCGTTGAAGTTTGCCGGTGCCGAGCAACACGGCGGCGTAGCTGACGCCGTCCATAGTAGTCCTCACGCTCCGCGTGAGGCTCGGCCCGGAAGAAGCATCACGCGGAGCGTGATGAGTACTTTCGATGAGGTCGAGCACGGTCGGGTAGAGGTCAATGTGTCCGACGACGGCGTCGCTGGTGGTGCCTGGCTCAATGTGGCCGGGCCACTTCCACATCAGCGGGACGCGCGTGCCGCCTTCGTAGAGCGTGGCTTTGCCGTCGCGCAACGGCGTGTTGTCGGTGGGGGGACGGTCGCCGGCCCATTTGCGCCAGTCGGCGAGGAATGCGCTCTTGCTTTTCTCTGCTTTGGCTGTCTTTGCGCTATCGGGCACGTTGCTGTGGACGTTGCCGCCGTTGTCGGAGTAGAAAATAATGATCGTGTTGTCAGTCAAACCCTGCCTGTCGAGTTCGTCGAGGATGCGCCCGAAACAGTCGTCCACGCTCTTGAGCATCGAGGCCATGATGGGATTGCCTTGGAAACCGCGCGGGTCTTTTTTCTTGGCGAAGTATTTTGTGTATTCGACCTTGTGTCCCCACGGCCCGTGGACGCCGTAGCACCAGAGGTTGAGGAAGAACGGGCGGTCTTTGCTGGCTTGGATGAACTTGACGGCCTCGGCGGCCTGGCGGTCCACGATGTATTCGCCCTTTGGACCGTCGGTGATGTTGCCAACCTTGTTTTGACCGCGCGGCTCGCCATCGGGCTTCACCCCATAGGGCGAGAAGTATTCGCCCGGCGGGCCGGGATCGGGATGACAATGCCACGCGACGTCGAAACCTTGTTGCTCCGGCCAATGTGGTCGCGTGAGGCCGAGGTGCCATTTGCCGATGTGCGCGGTGCGATAGCCGGCGTCGCGCAACGCCTCGGCGAGCGTGTATTCGGACGGATCCATGTAGTTCTTGCTTTGCGGCATGAGCATCGGTTGGTTCGGCGGCGCGGTGTCGGGCCGGAACTTGTGTCCCGCCGGTTGCGGCGGCTGATGTCCGCTGGCGCTGGTGATGCCGTGGCGTGCGGTGTATTTGCCGGTGAGCAGACTGGCGCGCGTCGGCGAACAAAGCGGTTGCGCGTAGGCGTCGGTGAAGCGCATCGCTTGTTTCGCGAAGGCGTCAATGCGCGGCGTCTCGTAGTACTGCGAGCCGTACGCGCCGCAATCCATCCATCCCATGTCGTCCACGAGGAACAGGACGACGTTCGGACGCTGCGGAGCAGCGAAAGAAGAAGGAAGAAGGAAGAAGGAAGAAATGAGCAGAGCGAGTAGTGGTTTCATGTTTCGCCTACTTCAACTCCTTGACGCGGAGGTTGCGGAAATAGACTTTGGCGCCGTAGCCGCCGTGGGCGTGCAGGCCGATGAAACCTTTTTCGTAGAACAAACCGGGATGCTCTTTTTCATCAATCGGTTTCACTTTGTCGAGGTCGGCATCCACAATCACGACGCCGTTGAGCTTGACCGTCACGCGGCGTCCGTTGCAGATGATCTCCTCGTCGTTCCATTGACCGGCGGGCTTGAGATGACCGGGCTTCGCAGGCACAACGCCGTAGAGCGAGCCGTGATGCTGGTAATCCTTGAGCGCGGGCCATTCTTCCGGGGGTTTGCCCGGACGCGGGATGCCGCGGGCATAGAATGGATCATCGAGCACCTGAACCTCGGTGCCTTCGATGTGCGGTTGCTTGGTGACCTTGGTGCGGATGCCGACGCCGTTGTTGCCGCCCGGATCCATCTTGATCTGGAGGCGCAAGATGAAGTTGGCGTATTCCTTCGTGGTGAAGATGTGGACTTTGCCGGTCTCCTTGCAGATGAGTTGGCCGTCCTCGACGTAGTAGCTGGTGGTGTCGCCGCCGATGCCCTGCCAGCCGGTGAGATCCTTGCCGTTGAAGATCGGGACGAAACCTTCTTCGGTGGTGGAGGTGGTCGCACAAGAAGCGAGGCAAAGTGCGAACGCGAGGACGATGCTGAGGTGTCTGGTCATGGTCACGGTTTCCTTTCGGTTGCCAAGGTTCTACTCCAATCGTCCCAACAATCAAGCTTATGGTGGCGGCTGGACAGCCGGGTCGGCGGTGTCGCGCACCCACTGTCGCAACGCCGTGTAAAGACGGTCACGATGCGGGCGCGCTTCTGCGTTGCTGGCAAGGTTGCGCAGTTCGTCGGGGTCCGTTTGCAAATCGTAGAGTTCGAGCGCAGGAACCTGGCCGCCGAGACTTTGCGGGTCCATCTCGGCGAGGATGCGAAACGCGTCGGGAAACTTGTCTTTCACGCGCACCGTCTCGGCGTAGGTGCGGTTGCCCCATTTCGGCCATTCCTTGCTGTCGGCCTGCACTTGTCGCCAGTGGGTCTCAACCTTCTCGCGATAGATCAAATGCCAACGTCCATCGCAGACGCTGCGCTCCTGCATCCCGTCGTTCGGCAACGGGCCGCGCACCGAGATTTCTGCGAACACAAACTCCCGCCCTTTCGCATCGGCCCGTCCTTCGAGCACGGAACGGAGCGAAACGCCGTGCGATTTCGCCAGCGGCGCAAGCCCGAGCAAATCGAGCAACGTCGGCGTGAGGTCGAGCGTGCTGGCGAGCGCCTCGCTGACAATGCCCGGTTTCATGCCGGGCGCGCGGATGACCAACGGGACGCGCAGACCGAGGTCGTGCAGCGTCATTTTGCCGTGCGCAAAACAGGGGCCGTGGTCGCCGAGGAAGATGACGATGGTGTTCGATTCCTGCCCCGAAGCGCGCAAGGCGGCGAGCGCTTCGCCGGCGATGCGGTCGGTTTCCTCGATGGCCGCAAGGTATTCGGCCCAGTCTTTCCGCGCCACGGGCGTATCAGGCAGGAACGCGGGCAGTTTCACGGCGGCGGGATTCGGGCGGATGTTCACCTTGTCGCTGTTGGGAAACGGCCGGTGCGAATCGGGGATGTTGTAGAACAAATGCCACGGTTGGCCGGCCTTGGCGGCCCGCCCGATGAAAGCCGCAACGGTCGCGCGGTCGTTGTGCGCGAGAAACTCGTCGTACGGAAATTTCCCGACCGGCGCGACGTGGAGTTTGTGGGTGACGCCTTGATAATAACCGGCATCGCGCAACCGCTCGATGAGCGTCGGCCACTCGCTGCGGATGCGGTTGCGGACATAGAGCGGGAATTTTCGTTCTGCCGGGGTCAGCGCGGCGGCGGGCTTGTGATAATTGACGGTGTTGTTGAGCAGGCCATTGGTGTGGTTGTGAAGGCTGGTGTAGATGGCGGCCTTCGAGGCCGAGCAGACCGGGTAGGCGACGAACGCGTTGCGAAAGAGCGCGCCGGAACGCGCCAGCGCGTCCATGTGCGGCGTCTTCAATTCAGGCGTGCCGAGCGCCCCCATGTGCGCGCCCTGATCCTCGGTGAGGATGAACAGGATATTGGGTTTCGATGCGGCTGCGGCTTGAATCGCCAGCAACGCGACGATGAGCGTGAGAAGATGTTTCATGGATTGCGGCTAACGAATGGCAAAAGCGCGCGCGCCGGGGCAAGCCAATGGTGCCTTGAACGAGGATGCGCCCGGTTTCAGTCGCGCCACCTCGACGCCGGTCGCCAAATCCACCACCCGCGCAGGGCGCGTGACCGGCAGTGTCACAGTCACCGGCGCGCCGCGCGTTTTGCCGTGGTAATCGGCGACCAGCAAAAACATCGCGTCGCCCTTGCGCACCCCAGAGACACGCACCGCCGGCTCGGTCTTGACGCCGGTGAGCAATTCGCCGCCCATGATCACGTCCTCGACCGGCGCGACAATCCGCACGGCGTCGGCGTAAGCGGACAGTGTCTCGGTGTCCCAGACCCGGCTGCTCCAGAACAACATCCCGCGCGCGCCGTTGGCGAAACACTCCAGCAGCGCGTCGCGAAACGCCCAGCCCGGAAACACGCCCGCGTCGCCCGGCGATATCCACGGGATCACGTCGCTGCGCTTCAACAACTGCCGGTCTTTGCGCACTTCGTCGCCGACCAGGGCGATATGATGCGGTTCCAACGCCGTGTAGGTGCTGACCTCGCTGCCGTGCATCCAATCGGGATACAGGCGGTCCACCGACCATAGAAACTGGTACGCTTTGCCGGGCCGGAAGTCGTATCCGCCGCACTCGGTCGCCGGTCCACCGGCGGCTTGCGACGCCTTGCGCACGGCGGCGGCAATCTCCTTCCACATCTCGCAGCCCTTTGCGATTTGCCACTCCTGCAAATCTTTCAGTCCGCTCTGCGCGAAGTCGGCCTTGCAGCGGGAGCACTTGGCGGCATCCAGCGGACCACGCCAGCCCCAGAGTTCGATGTCACCGGTGAAGAGGTCCGGTCGCGCCTTGGCCGCCTCGCTGGCGAGCCGTTCGATTTCGGCGCGATACGCCGGGCCGCGATAGGAGGGACAAAGCTTTTGTCCGGGACCGCCGGGCAACTGGCAACGAATCTCCGGATTGCGTTTGTTTCGATCCTCCATCACATGAAGCGGCGAGTCAACGTTGACGACCTTGAACCCCTTCGCGCGAAATTCGTCCAGCAACTTCCATTCGGCCTCGTCTTTGACGTGCCGCGCAAACAACGGCACGTACGAGAACCCGAGTGCTTGAAAAACGCGCATCGCATCGGGCCAGCGGGCCGTCGCGCGCAAGTCCCACCAACCAAGCCCCGTGAGCAACCGTTTCGGCTGCGGCGCTGGATTGATGCGAACCGCCCGGATGCGTTGCCGGCCCGGCGGCGCCTGGCCGCCCTTCCACGACACCTGGTAGCGGAGTTCGCCCTCCTGTCCATCGGGCCAGTTGGCCGAGAGATAAAGCCGCTGCCATATCTTGGTGGATGTGACGTTGTTGGTCGTGAGCGTGTGCCGCGACCAGCCGTCCGCGAGAGTCTGCTGTTCGAACTTGATTCGCGTATCGAGCAGTTGCACGCCGGGCGGCAGATCGAGTTGCAACGTCACGGGCGCTTTGCGCGACAACGTCGTCAATATCCCCACGGGATTTGGCGTCGGGATGTTTGTCGAAAACCAGACAACCGGCTTGTGAAAATGAATCTGTGCGCCATCGGCACAGAACGGAACGGCATGCGCCGGGTCTTCGCGCAACGGCGGAGCGTTGTCCGGTCCGCGCAAGACCCACAATTCGTCGGTGACATTCAGTCCCGTGCCGTAAAATGAAAGCCCCACGTAACGCGCCCGCATCCGCAGGTTGCGGAACGCCAGCCGATGCACCCACGCCTTGCCTTCCTCGGGCGGAATGCCGAACCGTTCACGGTCGCCGGGGTTCCATCGCGAAAATGATGCGACCCGGTAGAACTGTTTCCCGTCGCGGCTGGCTACGAGATCCACCCAGACCGGAAAGGACGAGCCTGCCGATGGCGAGCCGCCCTGCAATCGGATGGCAAACTCGCCGACGGATTTTTCTGCGCCGAGGTCGAGCCATAATTGTTGCAGACCGGGGTAGCTGAACCCGACGCATTTGCTGTCAAACCAGAGCTTGTCGTCCTTGCGCGAGGTGAACACGCCGTCGGTCAGGTCGGTCGCATCCGTGCCGCCCTTGGCAGTCAGCGCATAATCCGGCTCCGGCAGGAACCGCACCGGCTTGCCGGCGGCGAGGTTGTCCGTCTCCGCGCCCTCAACGCCCGCCATCGAAAGACAAATAATTGCCGCCAACGTAGTGTATCGGTTCATGGTCAGTCTCATGGTGTCATCCGTTGTTGTTGTGCTGCCAATTCTATCCGACCGATCAAGTCCATCAAAGCTTCAAAGCAATTGGGGACGGATACCTGTTCCAGTCGGGCGCATTCACGAAAAACACGGAAAAACACGGAATCGTTGCCGCACGCAAAAGAGGCGGCTATACTCGCATCCTGATGAAACTTGCTGCTCTATCTGTGATGCTCCTGGCTGAATGCCTCTTGCAGGCGCAGGCTGCCGATAACAAATTCAACGTCCTGTTCCTGATGACCGATGAACAGCACTACCGCTCGCTGTCGTTGACGGGCAACCCGTACATCACGACGCCCAACATGGATCGCATCGGCAAGGAAGGCGCGCTGTTTCTGAACGCGACGTGCGTGACGCCTTACTGCTCGCCGTCGCGCGCGTCGTTCATCACGGGAGTTTATCCGCACCGGCACCGCATCCTCGTGAACGTGGACGGCAAGCGGCAGGAGCCACTCAAACAAAACGCTTTCCCCAACACCGAGACGATCCTTCACCGGGCCGGGTACGCCACGGCGCATCGCGGGAAATGGCACCTGGGCGATACGGGCAAGTTCGATTGCTACGACTCGCGAGCCTATCACGGCAAGACCAATCAGGAGTACGGACGGTTTCTCGAAGAGCGCCTGCCGGCGGCCAGGTTCGCGAACCATCCCAGCCCGGGCAAATACCTGAACCGTCCGGTGGAGATGATTCCTGCCATTGAGAAAGCGTATCGCGCGTTCACGGCGGAACCGAACAACCGGATCTCCTACATCTCCATCATCGGGCGCAGCGTCATTCCGCCGGAGCTGTTGCCGGAAACACGGATCACGGATGAGGCAGTTCAGTTGATCGAGAAGCACGCGCGCGAGCGGTTCATGATTACCGTCTCGTGGAGTCCGCCGCACGATCTCTGGGTCATGCCGGAACCGTATTACAGCATGGTGGATCGCAAGAAGATTCAACTGCCCGGCACGCGCACGTTGCCCGAATGGGACGCACGCGGCCCCAGCAAACGTCTCGGCGACCTCGCCGGTGACGAGGGGCTTCGCGAATACGCCGCCATCTATCATGGCATGGTGAAATACATGGACGACCAAGTCGGACGGATCCTGAAGAAGCTCGATGAACTTGGCCTTGCGGACAAGACGCTCGTGATTTTCACGACCGACCACGGCGACATGGTCGGCGCGCACGGTTGCATCGGCAAGTCCATTGGCGGTTTCTACGATGACCTCGTGCGGATTCCGTTCCTGATGCGGTTGCCCGGCGTCATCAAGCCGGGAACGGTCGTGCGCCAGCCGGTCAGCCAGATTGACCTGATGCCGACCATCCTCGATTACGTCGGCCAGCCTGTCCCTGAGCGGATCCACGGACGGTCGTTGCGTCCATTGATTGAAGGACGCGACGTGCCGTGGCGCGATTACGCCTTCTGCCAGCGCGCCGACCACCTGCGCATGATCCGCACCGACCGCTACAAATACGTCTTCGGCTTGAAACCGAGCATCGTCGCGCTCTACGATCTCCACGCCGACCCCGAGGAAAATAACAATCTCGCTGACTTGCCGCAGCATGCCGACCTCGTGCGCCAGATGCACCGCCACCTGCTCGACGTGATGAAGGCAGACGGCGACCCAGTGCGGGAGAAGTTCCCCGAAGATCCGTTCAAGCAGTCTTGACGCGTTTTCTCACCCGGTAGTCAGACGGGCTGATACCGAATTCGCGGCGGAAAAGACGGTTGAAGAACGACAATTGGTTGAAGCCATTGCTCAGCGCGATGCTGCTGATCGGTTCTGTCGTGTCGCGGAGGGCGCGGCAGACGGCTTGCAGTCGGACCTGATTGAGGAAGGTCGAAAAAGATTTGCCCGCGTGCCGGTGAAATTGACGCGCGAAGGTCGCGCGACTCATGCCGCTCAGTTGCAGCAGTTCCGGCAATCGCACCGGCTCGCGATAATTGGCGATGATGTAGCTGACGGCCCGGCGCACTGCTTCCTGTTGTTCGTCGGTGCCGGAAAGTGAGAACGGACGCACAGCCAGCCGGCGAACATCCCGTGCAGGCGCCTCAGCCAGCACGGCGAGGAGTTTCAAGAAAGCCGCCAGACGCGGCAGGCCGGTGAGTGCCGCGAGTTGTTCCATGAGGCGACGGCTGCTGTCGGCGGTCGCGCCGTGCAGATACAAACCGCGACGGGCTGATTCAGCAAGCACACGCAACGAAGCGGCTTCGTTGAAACTCCAAATGCCGTGTTCCAGCGGGAAGTCCCATTGAAGCGCCAGTCCCGCCGAGTTGCCGCGCAGATGCCAGTAATGGGGAACGTTTGCGCCAATGAGCACGAGGTCGCCGTGATCGAACAGTTCGATGCGGTCGGCCACAAAGCGCGTGCCGGACCCGCGCTGAAAAAGCGCCAGTTCGGTTTCGCGATGGTAATGCCAGTGGTCGCCGTACCCTTGCAATGGGACAGTCTTGTCGGGAGCGAGCACAACTTCCACGCGGTTGACGCTGCGCCCCCAACGCAACAAGCGAAATGTCTGGCCCGTTCCCAGGCGGATGTCTTCGCGTCGCTGTTGCATGGCAGGCATGATTAGCATCACCAACAGATAAAGGCAATGGCAGGAGTGAGATGATAGTGCCAACGATTGAGCATTCAGGCGTAGTGACAACAAATTCTCATCTGATACAGTATGTGCCAACATCTCAAGAATGAAACGGATATGAGCAGAATCTCTCGTCGCCAATTTTTACAGCGCGCTTCGGTCGCGCTCGCTGCGCCACTCATTATTCCCGCGTCGGTGCTCGGGCGCGGCGGAGTTGCGCCGCCCAGCGAGCGGATCGGCATGGGGTTCATCGGTCTCGGCGGCCAAGGATCGGGTCATCTGCTCGGCGGCGCGTGGACTTATGTGCCGGGTGGTTACATCGCGCGCGACGATGTGCAGGTGCTCGCGGTGTGCGACGTGCGCAAGGAACGCCGCGACCCCGCGCAGAAACGTTGCAACGCGATTTACGCCGAGAAACTCGGCCAGGCCGGGTACAACGGCGTCAGCGCGCACAATGATTTCCGGGAAGTCCTCGCGCAACCGGGCATTGACGCGGTGTTGCTGGCGTTGCCGTATCACTGGCACGCGCCGATGGCGATCATGGCCATGCGGGCGGGCAAGGATGTTTACTGCGAGAAACCCACTGCCATCACCGTGCGCGAGGGGCGCGCCATGGCCGAGACGTGCAAACGGTTTGGTCGCATCTACCAGGCGGGCACCCAGCAGCGGTCGGAATACGGCAGCAAGTTCCGGATCGCCTGCGAACTGGTGCGCAACGGGCGCATCGGCCGGCTCAAGGAGGTCTATGCGTGGCGGCAGCCGGGCGCGTTCTATCCGACGACGTGGACATCGGACGAATCGAAGCCGCTGCCGGAAGGCCTCGATTGGGACATGTGGCTTGGGCCGTTGCCGTGGCGTCCGTACGGCGGCCATGCGGGCCACGCGATGCCCGGATGTTTTGTCGGCGATGTGAACTGGTCGCCGCATCACTACGACATTGTCAACTGGATCGTGAACCCCGACCCGAAGGCTCCTGTCGGGGTGAGCTTCGAGAAAGCCGCCAAGTCTCCCGCCGGCGACGGTCAGCATCCAGCGGGCGCTGCCGGCAATCCTCGCGACGGCCAGGTGCATTATCATTATTCCAATGGCGTCGTCGTCCACTCCACTCCGTACCCCGATGAACGAGTCGGCGGCGTCGGCGGCGGTTGTTTCGTCGGCACCGAGGGACGAATCGCGGTTGACCGTGACAACATCGTTTCCTATCCGGCCAGCATCCTCAAGGAACCGTTGCGTCCGGGCGACGCGCGCGTTTACCGCACGACCAGTCATTCTGGTAACTTCCTCGAATGCATCCGCACGCGGCGACCGACCATCAGCGAGCCGGAGACTGCCGTGCGCAGCATGAACAGCATTCTCGTGGGCGGCATCGCCATTGCCCTGCAACGCAGCGTCAAATGGGACCCGGTGAAGGAGGAGTTTCCCGGCGACGATCAGGCGAATCGTCTGCTGTCCTACACGCCCCGTGCGCCGTGGCACCTGTGATCGCTCAAGGTACTTCGATGAAACCAAATCATCTCACTCACTTGTTGCTCGCCTGCCTCTTCGCGCTCGCCACAATGGATGTCCGCGCCGCCGACGAGCAGGAACTCATCGCCATCTTGCAGTCCGCCGCCGGCGCGACGGAGAAATGCGCCGCCTGCCAGAAACTCCGCCTCGTCGGCACCGCCCGCTCCGTGCCGGCGCTCGCGGCGTTGCTGGGCGACGAGCGAACCTCGCAAGCCGCGCGTTACGCGCTGGAACCGATGCCCTACCCGGAAGCGGGGGCCGCGTTGCGCGACGCGCTGGGGAAAACTTCCGGCCTCCTCAAAGCCGGCGTGGCGGATTCGCTTGGCTGGCGGCGCGAACCGGAGTCGGTTCCGCTGCTCACGCCGCTTCTCGCCGACGCCGACGCCAACATCGCGGCTGCTGCCGCCTCCGCGCTGGGAAGGATTGGCGGGAAGGATGCGCTGGCAGCCCTTTCCGCTGCGCGCGACAACGTGCCGGCTGCGCTCGAAGCTCTCCTGAAGTGCGCCGAACACGCACCGTCGGCCATCTCGATTTATCGCAGCGTGTATGAATCGAAAGCGCCGGAACAATTCCGGACCGCGGCGTATCGCGGGCTGTTGCTCTCGGACGCGCGCAACCGCGCCGACCTGATGCGCGCCGCGTTGTTGGGCAAGGATCGCGCGGCGACACTGGCCGCGCTGAAAGTCCTTCGCGAACTCGACGACTCCAAGACGCTGGACGCTTGCGCGAAGACGATGGCGTCGCTCCCGCCCGAAGGCCAGATTGCCGTCATGGACGCGCTGGCGAAACGCGGCCGCCCGGCGTTGTCCGCATTCAGCGTCGCCATGAAAAGCCGTCAGCCCGCCGTGCGGCTTGCGGCGATACAATCGCTTGGCGAGATGAATGACATCTCGGCGGTGCCGTTGCTCGCCGACGCTGCGGCGGGCGGCGACGAAGCCGCGGTGGATGCGTTGACACGGCTGCACGGTTCGGAAGCGCGGAAGGCGCTGCTCGATCACCTGCGCAAGGCGGAGCCGGCGGCCACGGTTGAATTGCTGCGCGCGCTCGGCGAACGCGGCGAGCCGGAAGCGGCGGCCACCGTGCTGCAAATCGCCGGCAAGGAAAAAGAACCGGTCCGCTCGGCGGCGTTGCGGGCGTTGGCGAAGCTCGCCGCCCCGGACACGCTGGTTCCGCTTCTGAATCTCGCATCGGGCGAAGACGGCGCAGCGATCATGCAGACCGTCGTCGCGATCTGCGCGAAGTCTCGCGACAAGGAGAAATGCGCCGGCCCGGTCATCGCCGCCATGAACCGCGGCGACGCGGCCCAGAAACTTTCCCTGTTGCCCGCGCTCAGCCGTCTCGGCACGAGCGCGGCGTTGGCCGCCGCTCGCGCCGCGACCGAGGACGCCAACGCGGACCTCGCGACCGAGGCCATCCGCGTGTTGTCGCAGTGGCCGACCGCGGGTGCCGCGCCGCATTTGCTCGAACTGGCGCGCGCGCGGACGGACGCGCGCCAGCATGTGCTCGCGTTGCGCGGTTGCATCAGCCTCGCGCCGTTGGAGGCTGACAACGGGAAACGTTTGGCGCTCTTGCAACAGGCGTTCGCCACGGCGAAACGGCCGGAGGAAAAACGGCAGGCGCTGGGCGAGATCGGGAAGATTCACACGCGCGAGGCGTTGCAAGCGGCGCAGGCTTACGCGAACGATCCGGTTCTCGGCAAGGAAGCCGCGATGGCGGCCGCACAGATTCGTCAGAAGGTTGAACCTGCCGCTCCCAAGCCGACAGGCAGCGGAACGTTCATCCGCGATTGGGTCGCGTGCGGTCCCTACAGCCAGCCCGGTGTCACGGGCGCGCTCAAGGTGTTTGAGATTGCGTTCGCGCCGGAGAAACCCGGCGAGAAGGTGGACTGGAAACCCACGCCGAAAGCCGACATCGTGAACCTCACGGCGATGTTCCCCGGCAAGACGGATTGCGTGGCGTATCTGAAGACGGAGATCGTCTCGCCGCAGGATTGCGACGCGACGCTGTTGCTCGGCAGCGACGACGGCGTGAAAGCGTGGTTGAACGGCGTCGTGGTGCACAGCAATAACATTGACCGCGGCTGCGTGCCGGACCAAGACAAGGCGCCGGTCAAGTTGAAGAAGGGCAAGAACGTCCTGATGCTGAAGGTCACGCAGGGCGGAGGCGGCTGGCAGGTTTGTGCCCGAATCGCGCGCGCCGATGCCGCGCCGCCGAAACCGTCGGTGCTGCCGAAGCGTGATGCATTCAAGAAGCTTCGTCTCTCCGACAAGTTCTACGCCGAGGGCGCTTACTACGGCGACTTCAACCGCGACGGTAAAATGGATGTCGTGGCGGGACCGTTCTGGTTCGAGGGGCCGGACTTTCAGAAACGCCACGAGTATCGGGCTGGAAAGACGTTCGACCCGAAAGGTTACTCGGACAACTTCCTGACGTTCACCGGCGACTTCAACGGCGACGGCTGGACCGACATTTTGTGTGTCGGCTTCCCCGGCAAGGAAACTTACTGGTATGCGAATCCCGCCGGCAAAGCCGCGCCGTGGAAGCAACATCTCGCGTATCCCAACGTCGGCAACGAATCGCCGGTCTGGGGCGACATCACCGGCGATGGCCGGCCGGAGTTAATCTTCTGCAACGACGGCTACCTCGGCTACGCGACGCCGGCGCCGGCCAAGCCGGACGAACCGTGGGCGTTCCACGCCATCTCGACGAAGGACAAGCGATACCACAAGTTCACGCACGGCGTCGGCTTCGGCGACATCAACGGCGACGGGCGTGTGGACGCGGTCGAGGCCGTCGGTTGGTGGGAACAGCCGTGGACGTTTCATCCGCAACAGTTCGCGCAAGCCGGCGCGCAGATGCTCGTCACCGACATTGACGGCGATGGTCTCGCCGACGTCATCACCGCGTGGCACTGTCACCTTTACGGTTTGGTGTGGTGGAAGCAAATCAAAGACGGCAACGGCGCGATCACTTGGCAGCAACACGTCATCCTTCCGCCTGCGCCAGATTTGAACTCGTCCGACTTCCGGGTCAGCCAGATGCACGCGCTCGAACTCGTGGACATGAACGGCGACGGTTTGAAGGACATCCTCACCGGCAAACGCTTCTGGGCGCACGGCCCGTCCGGCGACAAGGAACCCGACGCGCCCGCCCTCGTGTTCTGGCTGGAACTGCGCCGCGATGGCAAAGGCGGCGCGACGTTCGTGCCGCACCTGATTGACGATGACAGCGGCGTCGGCACACAAGTTACCGCCACCGACCTCAACGGCGATGGCCGCCCTGATGTCATCGTTGCGAACAAGAAAGGCATCTTCATTCATCTCAGCCGGCAATCGCCGAATCAAAGAAGCAAGTGAAATTCGAGAAGATGTTGAAGATTGACGACCTCGTTGCTTGCTCGACGTGATGAAAGCCGACGACGACCCATTGCATGAAAAGTTTCCCAACGATCCGTTCTGAGGGAGCATCAGTTACTGCACGGGGGATTTGCTGGTGCCGGTCAGGGCCATTTCAGCGTCGAGCTTTTCCGCAGGGGACAGACCACATTTAACAGCGCGACGCAGACATTTTCTGGCTTCGTCCGAGCGTTTCTCCGCAAGGAGCGCCTTGGCCAAGTGGTAGTGCAACAACCCCTGTTTCGGCGCGAGCCGGACGGCTTCGCGGAGATGCTGAACCGCTTTCTTCGTATCGCCGGCCTGAAACGCCACCCAGCCGGCCGTGTCGTGAACGTACGGGTTGTCCGGGTACAGACTGACGGCTTGGCGAGTGAAGGAGAGCGCCTCCTTTGGTTTTCCGGTCTTGACCAACAACCGCGCGAGATTGTTGAGCGCAGATAGATGCTTGGGATCAGCCGCAAGCACCTCGCGGTAAAACCGGACAGCTTCGCCCGTTTTTCCTTGTCCACCGTAGGCATCGGCAAGACCAACCTTGAGGTTCGCAAGATGCGGCGACAACGCGAGCGCCGCCTCAAAATGTTTGACCGCTTCTCCGTAGCGTTTCAACCGCTGGCAAACCTGACCGGCCTGGACGTGCCCGGTGATCCAGTTCGGACGCAATCGCACCGTCGCGAGAAACTCCTTCAGCGCCTCTTCCAACCGGTTTTGTGCCAGCGCTACTCGTCCGGCCAGATAATGGGCCGTCGGCATGTCGGGATGGTCCTGCAACAACTGTTCGCATTCTGCGGCGGCCTTTTCCGGCTCTCCCCGTTGCAGCCAGAGATTGCCCATCACCAAACGCGGCGGAAATGCCTTCGGCAACGCCTTGGCCAGACGCTGGTAACTCGCCTCCACTTCCTTCCACTGGTCGAGCCGTGACCGGCAGAGAATCAGGTTCAACGCCAACCACGGGTCTTCTGGCTGCTGTGTCGTCAATTGCTCGAAATGCGCTGCCGCCTGTTCCAGCAACGCCTTCGAACGCGGGTCGTGCTGAGGCGTTTGGCTGACCAGTTGCGACAAGCGAAGCGAACCATCCGAGTGACTCAGTTGCGCCATCGTCTGCCACAAACCAATCAGCGCCTCGATGTTGTATTCGTCCAGATGCGCAGCCTCGTGGAATTCCTGTTGCGCCTCGCGCAATCGCCCCAACGTGAAATACGCAAACGCCAACTGCGCGTGCGCTTCCGCCGACTGCGGGTTCTCGCGGACAATCTCCCGCAAACTACCCAGCCATTTCTGTTCGGATTCAGCAGTTGCGGAAGGCGTCTGCGGCAGCCGCAACAATCCCAATGACGGATTATTCACGGCCACGCTCAAGCCGCGATAGACCCCGCGCGTGCTGGCCACCCACATCCACCAATCCCCGACTTCCCGCGGCGACATCGCGCCGAGTCCCGGACTCAGATACACACCCGCAATCGGTCCGACTTGCTTCTCCAACTTCGGTAGGTCCGTTTCCCGCTGGCAGAGCAGCAACGACGGGCGATTCAAGTGCCACGCCACGAAGGCGGGCGTATCGGTCATCAACAGGCCATCCTCCGGCAACCGCTCTTTGAGCATCACGGCGGCAGCGGGCGTGTCCGCCCGCGCCGAAGTGGAACTGCGACCGAGTTGCAGCGCCACGGGCAACGCGACCAAAACCACCACCCCGGCGTATGTCACGCTCCGCATGCCCCGTCCACTCAACCGAAACCGTTGATCTTCCGTCTTGAAACTGTTGACGTTATTTTCCACCCACGTCACCAGTTGTGATGCCGCCACGCAACTCACCAATGGCATCCATGCCAGCAACAGCCGCACATCCGGCCGGGTCAGGCACGAAAACGACAGCGTCACTGCCCCACTCGCCACCACCAACCACGCCAGCCGCCGCCGCGGGTTTGCCGCAGACGCGCTGAACAGGGCGATGCCGCCCAGAAACAGCGCCACCGGCTCCAGCGACCCCAACCCCATCAACCTCTGACGACTCTATGTCTTGATGTTCCATTTCCTTCGTAGCTCTGCTTCTTGTCCTTCGGCCCTTCGCTCGGCTCCGCTTTCGCGCAGCGTCCTCGCTACTATGGCCTCTGCTGACTCCCTCTCGTCTCTCAACGACAGGGTCTCCGCGGGTCAGTGCCGGTTCTGTCGGCGCACGGCGTCAAGCTCTACCCGATGCCGTTCGATGATTCTTGGGCTTCGCGCGTCCTAGCCTGCTCGCCCGCGACACCTGGCCTCGCTGCTTGTTCGTGTTCCTACGCCCGCGCCTTTGCCTTCCGTTCTTTCAGCCTGCGCCTTACGGCCTCGGCCTAACAGTTTGGCTACGGTTGGTCTCATCACCTCCGACGGGCACCTTTCAGCCCGTGAGAACCTGCACCTACCGCGCACACTAGCCCGAGTGACCCCACGTGGCGAATTCCAACCGCCGCGTGCGGTCACGCGGCCTACAACTGGATTTCAGAGGTGCCGGTGTAGGCCATGAGCCGAGTCCGACGAGACGCGGTTCTCCGCAAACCCCACATGGCGAATCCCCCCCCGCTGTTGTAAGACGTCTCGGTGAGGTGGCGGTTGCTCTCCCCGACCGGCTGCGCCGACACGCAGTATCGGCCTACCCCAAATCGTGAGACGATAGTGTCAGTGTTTGAGCATTGAGGAGTAGCCACAACGAGTGCCTTTTGCTATAGTTCGCGCCAACAATTCAAGAAAAGGAATAACATGAGCAAGCCCACTCAATATCGTTTCTCATTCGGCCCTTGGAACATCAGCGAAGGCGCTGACCCGTTCGGCCCCGAAACCCGCAAACCAATCTCGTTCGCCAAGAAGCTTCCCCTTTACAAGAAACTCGGCTTCGACGGCGTCCAGTTCCACGACGACGACGCCGTGCCCGGCATGGACGCGATGACGCCCGCGCAGATCATCTCCAAGGCGCGCGCCTTCAAGCGTATGCTCGACGACCACGGTCTCGTCGCCGAGTTCGTCGCGCCGCGGCTCTGGTTCAGCGCACGCACCGTTGACGGCGGCTTCACCTCGAACTCCGCCGCTGACCGCCAGTACGCCCTCGACCGCGGCTTCCGCACGATTGACATCATGCGCGGACTCGGCACCGACTTGATGGTTCTCTGGCTCGCCCGCGAAGGCACCTACATCCGCGAAGCCAAGAACGCCCGCGTCGCCATGGGCTGGCTCCTCGACGCCATCAACAAGATGCTCGCCTACGACCCCGGCATCCGCATCGCTATTGAGCCGAAACCGAACGAGCCGATGGACCACGCCTACATCCCGACCATCGGCCACGCCCTCGCGCTCGCCTACCGCACCGACGACCCGTCGCGCGTCGGTGGACTCATCGAGAGCGCCCACGCCATTCTTGCCGGTCTCGATCCGTCCGACGAAATGGCCTACGCCCTTCTCCACGGCAAACTCTGGAGCGTCCACCTCAACGACCAGAACGGCCTGAAGTTCGACGAGGACAAATCGTTCGGCGCCGTTGACCTGCGTCGCGCATTCAATCAAGTCCGCGTCCTCGAAGAAGCCGGCTACGGACAGAAGGGGGAGTTTATCGGCCTCGACGTGAAAGCGATGCGCGCCACCAAGCCGGTGGACGCGACCAAGCATCTTGCCAATAGCCGCGAGTTTTTCCTCGCGCTCGTTGAGAAAGTCCGCACGCTCAACCGCAAGAAGGAAGCCGCCTTCATCGCCGCGCGCGACTACGAAGGCATGGAGCGTTACATCATCAGCCATTTGATGGGGAAATAGTACTCCTCACGCTCCGCGTGAGGGTCATGGGTTGTGCGAGGGTCACCGTCCGCACAGACTAACAGAAGGGATAAACAGCAAAGGCGCGAAGGCGCGAAGCGATTCGTCCTTGGCGTCTTCGCATCTTGGCGGTTGCCGAACAACTCCGCCGACCATGAAAGGAGAAACAGCCATGAAGATTCTGATTGTAGTTCTACTGGCAGCAACAGCACTGGCTGCCGAAGACAAACCAGCAACAGTTCAGTCCATGCCGCCATCGGTGGTGAAGACTGTGCCGCAGTCCGGCGACATGGCTGTTGACCCGGCGTTGAAGGAAATCAGTGTCACATTCAGCAAGGAGATGCTGACTGACAAGATGTGGGCCATCTGCCAGATCTCGAAGGAGACGTTCCCCGAAAAAGGCAACGGCCAGATTCATTACCTGCCCGACAAACGGACGTGCGTGTTTCCCGTGAAACTCCAGCCTGGCAAAACCTACGTGCTCTGGTTCAATCGCGCCCAGTTCAATTCCTTCCGCGACACGAACAACACTCCCGCCGTGCCGTATCTGCTGGTGTTCCAGACGAAGAAGTAAACGACAACAAAGCGTCCGAGACGGACGCCGCTACACCGATGTAGCAGCCGCCGTCCCGGCGGCTTCGTGGCTAGGATTACCAACTTGAAGTCCGCCTGCGTTGCGCCGTAGAATGACGCAACGATGAAAACGCTTCTCGCCGTCCTCTTTGTGTTCCTTGCGCCTCTTTGTGGCTATTCAGAACGTGTCGAGGAGTTGCTCGGCAAACTCACGCTCGAAGAAAAGGCCGACCTCTGCCACGGCGCGTTTCTCTCCGGCGGCGTGCCGCGCCTCGGCATCCCGCAACTCGCCATGCTCGATGGCCGGCAGGGAGTCCGTCCGCTCGGGGAACTCAAAGGCACAAAGACCACCCTGTTGCCTTGCACACTCACGCTCGCCTGCTCATGGGATGAAAAGGCAGCGGAGGAGTTTGGCCGGGTGCTCGCCGAGGAAATGCTCGCGCTCAACCAACACGTGCTCCTGGCGCCGATGATCAATCTCATCCGCTCGCCACTCGCAGGCCGCAACTTCGAGAACTTCTCCGAAGACCCGTTCCTCGCCGCCAAGATCACCGCCGCTTACGTGCGCGGTGTGCAATCGAAGAAGGTCGGCGCGTGCTCCTGTCTCGTCGTTGCCAATGACTGCGAGCATCGCCGGCATTTCACCAGCTCGAACATGGACGAACGCACCTTGCGCGAGACGCACCTGTTGCCGACTGAGTTGTCGTTCCGCGACGCCGGCGTCTGGACGATGATGTCGGGAAACAATCTGCTCAACGGCATCCACTGCGCGCACAATCGCCGTCTCTTGCAGGAGATCGTGAAAGACCATATCGGGTTCGACGGCGTGATGATCACTGATTGGCGCGCCGCCTACGACACTGTGCCGGCGGCACTCGCCGGCACCGACATGACGACCGGCGTCTGCAAGTACGTGTTCGGGAACGGCCACCTGCTCGCAGCCGTGAAATCCGGCAAAGTGCCGATGAGCGTGCTCGACGACAAAGTTCGGCGCATCCTCCGTCTCTACATCCGTTGCGGTGTCCTCGATCCGAGGTCGCGAGGCAAAGGTGAACTCGATTCCCCGAAACATCGCGAAGCAGCCCGACGCCTCGGCGCACAGGGCATCGTCCTGTTGAAGAACCAAAACAACCTGCTCCCGCTTGATCCAGCCAAGGTTCGCAACGTCCTCGTCACCGGCCCCGCGGCGGACATCGTGTTGCAAGGTGGAGGTTCCGGAAATGTTCCGTCTGCCGTGCAGGTTACGCCGGCGCAAGGATTGCAGAGTGTCTTCGCCGTGACACATCTGCCCTTCAACATTCCGCTTCAACCGCGAATGAACAAAGGCAGTATCGAATGGGAGCAGGCAGCGCGAGGCGGCATCACAAGAACCAACGTCGTCACGGACATCGCGACATTGACGAAGTCAGCGCAAACCTCCGACGCGGTGATCTTCGTCGCCGCCGGCGTCATGGCCAGCGAAGGACGCGACTTGCTGGACATGGAACTGCCCGGCGGTCAGGCCGAAGCCATCGCTGCGCTTGCGAAAGCGAACCCGAAGACCGTGGTCGTGCTCGTTGCCAACGGCGCGGTCACGCTCGATCCGTGGCTCGCCAACGTCCCCGCGCTTCTCGCCGCGCACTACGCCGGTCAAGCTACCGGCGAGGCGCTTGCGGACGTGCTCACCGGCAAGATCAATCCTGCCGGCAAATTGAGCTACACGTTCGCGAGGCGGCTCGACGATTATCCGTGCCACGCACTCGGTGAGTGGCCGGCGAAGCTGGTGCTCGACAAGGACCCGGTCAATCCCGGCATGAAGCCCGAAGAACGCAAAGCGACTCGCGCGTTCGACACCGAGTACAAGGAAGGCGTGTTCGTCGGTTACCGGTGGTTCGACGAGAAGAAGATCGAGCCGCACTTCCCGTTCGGTCACGGCCTGAGCTACACGACATTCGAGTTGAGCGGGCTGAAAGCTGATGCGCGACGCGTCTCGTGCGTCGTGAAGAACACCGGCAAACGTGCCGGGGCCGAAGTGGTGCAAGTCTATATCGCGCCGCCGAAATCGTCCCTGCCGCGTCCGCCAAAAGAACTCAAGGGTTTCGCCAAAATTGCGCTTCGCCCCGGTGAAAGCAAGCGGGTGGAGATTGTGTTGCGTCCCAGCGCGTTCGCCTTCTTCGACGTGGCCGCGCAGAAATGGAAAGCAGAAGCCGGCGAATACGAAATCCAAGTCGGTTGCTCCAGCCGCGACATCCGGCTTCGCGGCAAGACAACGCTGGCTGCCGACCGCCTAGTCGAGCGTTACTGAACATGAGAATCACACTTCTTTTGCTGTCGGCGTGCTGCGCGCACGCCGCCGAACCGGAAAACCTCGCCGCTGGTAAACGGGTGCAGTTTCTGCCGGAACCGGATTACGCGTTGACCGCGAAGGGCGGCACGGACGCGACCGACCTGACTGATGGCGTGTTTACTTCGCGCACAAACAACCATCTGTGGTTTGACCACAAATGCGTCGGGTTCAGCTATCCGGGGTTACAGCAATTGTCGCTCGACCTCGGCGCGGAACAATCCATCGGTGAAGTGGCCATCCGATTGCAGGGCGGCTCGCCGTCGGCGGGCACTTCGTTTCCGGTCTGGGTGGACCTCGTGGCGAGCCGCGACGGCAAACAATTCTACCGGCTCGCGTCGTTCTCGCGATGGAATCCCGGCGACCGCGAACGGTTCGGCGTGCCGGCGGAGGAAGGCAAGGCGTGGGTGCATCGGCTCGCGTTTCGCAATCTGCGCGTGCGGGCGCGTTACGTGGGGCTGTCGTTCTATGGCACGGGACTGAACGTCACCGACGAGATGTGGGTGTTGCGCGGAGCCGACAACGCGCCACCGTTGCGCGAAGAGGCGACGCAAGCTGTTCCGTTTTGTCCGGAGGGCGCGCAAATCTATTTTCACAAGCCGGTCGTCTGGTTCTCGACGAACATTGCGACGCCGAACCCGGTTGGTTTCCTCAGTGCGCTGCCGCGCAAGACAGACGTCACTGTCCGACTTGATCTGCCGCCCGGCGTGCGACTGCTCAACACGCAAACGCCGCAAGCACTCGCCGACGGTTGGTCGCGGTACACATTCTCGACCAATAGTGTCGCTTCCACGAAATCGTGGCAGCGGCTTTACTTGTCGGGCAACTGGCGAGACGGCCAAGAAGGCGAACTCCGCTACCAAGTGTCGTGGACCGGCGGCCAAGCGCCGCCGGGCCGGCAGCGCATCCGCGCGGTGCGGATTGCGGAGGCGCCGCAACCGAAGCGTCTGCTCACGGGACTCGGCTGGTGGAGCTTGAGCGACACGGCTCGCTGGCCCGACGCGGTGCGCGCCTTTCAGACGCTGGGTTTTTCCTACGTGCCGCTCTTCGCGCGGCACGTCAAGGAGGAGGCGCAGTGGAAACTGCTGGAAGAGTTTCGTGGTCGGGGTTTCAAAGTCGTCAGTGTGGACTCGCCGCTTCACGTGATGGAGGACCGCAACAAACGGAATACGGAGATTCGCTGCCAGTTGCCCAGCGGCCCCGGACAAAGACTCTGCCCGTCGTATCGCGGCCCGGCGTATCGTGCGGAGATCGAGCGCATCGCCAGCGAGGCAGTGAAGGCGCGCCCGAATCTTTACACCGCGGACATCGAGCTTTGGGGTTGGCGCGGCCCGGTGGACGCCGCGAAATGTTCTCGTTGCCAAGCTGACTTCGCCAAGAGCGGCTTGAAGAATTTGGAAGAGTGGCAGATCGCCAAAGGTTGCGAGATTTGGAAGGAGATCGCGGGTGCTGTCCGCAAGGCTTCGCAGGCTGAGTGCGGCGGCTACGATTTCCAACCCGGTAAACCGTATCAGTTCTTCTGGTCGGTTGACCGGCTTTACCCCGACTGGATGCACGGCAGCGAGGTCAGCACCTACAGCGCGCTGGAGCCGCATCACATCGCGCTCGTTGGCGACGAAGTCCGCAAGGACCGGCGGTTGTTGAAGCGCAACGACGTGATTCCGTGGGTGTCGCCCGGCGATGCGGGCGTGTTTCCGGGCTGGTCGTTTCGCGACACGCTGCTGGAATGTTTCGCCAACGGCGCGCGCGGGTTGTTGTTCTGGAGCAGCCGCGTCTGGGACACCGAGACGCTGGCCGCCTACGCCGACGCCGTGCGAATCGTCGCGCCCGTCGAGGACATCATCATGGACGGCGAACCGCTGGAGGACGTCAAGACCGAGCCGGCTGTGCGCGTCTCCGGCGTGCGCAAGGTTGATGCGATGTTCTTGCTGGTCGCTGACTACCACGCCAAGACGCGCGGTGCGCCGGTGACCGTGACGCTGCCTGTCACGAGATCCGGACGCGTGGTCGATTTGGCAACCGGCGTCGAGGTGGCGCGCGCTTCCTCGTTTAAGGTGCAGTTTGATCGCCCCGGCGCGCGCGCATTTCTCGTGAGGCCACAATGAACCCAACACTGTTTGTCATCCTTACCTTCGCTCTCTTGGGAACTGTCATTGGAGCTTCTGCGCCTGCGGTGCCCGAACTGGTGCCGTATCATCATTACGTTCAGACGCTCGTGGCCGGGCAGGACATGGACGCGCAGCATTACCTCGCCTTCCCCATCGTGACGCGGCTCGGTCCGGAGGAATTGCTCATCGGTTACAAGCGCGGTTACAGCCACGCCCACGACAAAGAGGCGGACTTCGACTTGATCCGTTTCAATCCCGCCACGGAACGGCTGAACCCGCAACGGGCATCGTTACACCGCGACAACGTGAATCTCCAAAACGGCGAATTCGTCCGCTTCGGCAACGGTGACATCGCCTGTTACATTGACGCGCAGCAGTCGGGACGTTCCACTCGGCTCGGCTTGGTCGAGTTTCGCTCCACCGATGGCGGACGCACATTCAAGGACATGGGAAAGATGGGGCTCGCGGACGGCGTCGAGTACGGTTACGTCTTCGACTTCATCACCGAAGGCAAGACGACGTGGATGCTCGCGATGACCTTCACGAACCTGCCCGGCGCCAAGCCCCTTACACCAAAGAACACAAAGGGTTGGGTGGCTGTGCTGCGCAGTGATGATTCCGGCAAGAGTTGGCAGTGCGTGAAGAACCTGAGCGCCGAGTTCAAGCTCCCGCTGAATGAAAGCGCGTTTGTCCGCCATCGCGATGGCTTCATCTTTGTCTGCCGCCCGTACACGACGCAACAGCCGGTGGTTGTCACGGACGGCCAATTCAATGCGGTGCGGCAGGTGGACTTGATCGCGCAGTATCCCTTCGTCGGACAAGTCTTGGGGCGACCGCGCGTCTTCGAAAAAGACGGCCATCACTACATCCTTGGGCGAAACACCTACAAACCCGGTCACGCGCCGCCTCCGCTTGGCCGGCCTGACTCCATCAAGGTTAGCACGTCGAATCGGATGAAACTCAGCCTCTTGCGCTTCGATCCCGAAACACTCGCCGTGACCAAGCGTGTCATTCTCGACAACGCCGAGAACCATAATGTCGTTGACGGCTACTACGCCGTGCCGTGGTGGCAGACTCGCGCCGGTAAAACGTATTTCAATCTCGTGACCTACAAACGAATCGCCAATCGCTCGCCGGATATTGTCCGGATGGAATATGATTGGGACGAAGTGAAATGAGAACCCTGCTTCTTTTGTGAAAGGAACCCCATCAACATGAAGACCATCATCACACTACTGCTCAACGTTTGGCTTGCCTTGCTTGCCGCCAATGCCGCCACCTCACCACCTAAATTAACTTGGCATGACGTGACCACGTGGGGCGTCGAGGGGCGCGGATGGCCGGACTTGGAACGGAAACGCTGGTTCGACCGGCTGCCGGGCATCGCCGAGGGCAAGGTGACCGACGCTGTGTGGAACCTGAGCCGCGACAGCGCCGGGATGATGGTCCGTTTCAAGACTGACGCGACGGTCATCTGGACGCGTTACACGTTGCGCTCCGACAAACTGGCCCTGCCGCACATGCCGGCCACGGGCGTCAGCGGCGTGGACCTCTACGCCCGCGACGCGCGCGGCCAGTGGAAATGGATCTATGTCACCAGGCCCGACAAGAAGGAAGTCTGCCAAGCTCTCGCCACCGACCTCGCGCCCGGCTTCCGAGAGTACGCTGCTTACCTGCCACTCTACAACGGCGTTGAGTCCCTCGAAATCGGCGTGCCGCCCGGCGCGAAGTTCGAGGGCTTGCCGCCACGCACCGCAAAACCGATCGTCTTCTACGGAACCTCCATCACCCACGGCGCGTGCGCGTCGCGTCCCGGCATGGTCCACACCGCCATCCTTGGCCGGCGATTCGACCGGCCGGTGATCAACATCGGCTTCTCCGGCAACGGCCGGATGGACACGGCGGTCGGCGAGTTGCTCTGCAAGATTGACGCGGCGGTGTTCGTGATTGACTGCCTGCCGAACATGCAACCTGCCGCCGTGACCGAGAAATGCGGGCCGCTGGTGAAGATGCTCCGCGAAGCGCGCCCGCAGACGCCGATTGTGCTCGTCGAGGACCGCCGATTCACGAACGCGTGGCTGCGGCCGGAAAAGGACAAGTTCCACACCGACAACCATGCGGCACTGCGCGCGGCTTACACCGCGTTGCAGCGGGAAGGCGTGCGGCGACTGTATTACCTCCCCGGCGACGCGTTGCTCGGCGATGACAGCGAAGGCGCAACCGATGCCTCGCATCCGAGCGATCTCGGTTTCTGGCGGCAAGCCGCAGCCTTCGAGCCGGTTTTGCGGAAGGCACTACGCTGACACGGAAAGGACCACCAACACCATGAACACATCTCTCAATCGCCGGCAATTCGTAGTCGGTGCCACTGCTGCGTTGTTCGCAGGCTCGCTCCGCGCCCAGTCCGCCGACAAAATCACACTCGGCCTCATCGGCTGCGGCAAACGCGGCCAGTGGATCGCCAACCTGTTCAAGAAAAACGGCAACTACGACATCGTCGCCTGCTACGATTATTTTCAGGATCGCGTGGACGCTTTCGGCGAGAAGTTCGCCATTCCCGCCGAGCGTCGCCACATCGGTTTGTCGGGCTACAAGAAGATGCTCGATGGCAAGGTGGACGCCATCGTCATCGAGTCCCCACCCTATTTTCACCCGATGCACGCCGCCGATGCCGTCGCGGCGGGCAAACACGTTTATGTCGCCAAGCCGGTTGCGGTGGATGTGCCGGGCTGCCAGTCCATCGCCGAGAGCGGCAAACAAGCCACCGCCAAGAAGCGGGTGTTCCTCGTGGATTTCCAGACCCGCTCCAACGAGTTCTACCAAAAGGCCGTCAAGCGCGTCCACGAAGGCGCCATCGGCAAGATCACGTTTGGCGAAGCGCGCTATCATTGCGGCCAGACTCCCTCGCGCCAAGGGGAATCAGGAAACGAATCCGAACGTCGCCTCCGCCAGTGGAACTTCGACAAGGTGCTCTCCGGCGACATCATCACCGAGCAGAACGTCCACACGATTGACGTGATGAACTGGATCATGCAACGCCCGCCGTTGCACGTCATCGGCTCCGGCGGACGCAAGGTCCGGATGCTGGGTGATTGCTGGGACCATTTCTCGTTGCTCTACCAGTATCCCGACGACGTGGCGGTCGTTTTCACCTCGAAGCAATACAACGACGGCGCTTCCGACTACGGCATCATCGTGGACATCTTCGGCACGCAAGGCCGCATCAGCACCAAGTATGGCGGCAACGTCATCATGCTGGGCAAGGACAAGGAATACATCTCCGGCCAGACCGGCGACATCTTCCAAGCCGGTGTCGTCAACAACATCGCCACGTTCCACAAGATGATCACCGCCGGTGATTACTCGAACCCGACCGTTGCGCCGAGCGTCCAGAGCAATATCCTCACCATCATGGGCCGCACCGCCGCCTACGAGCGCCGGCTCGTGACGTGGGACGAAATCAGCAAATGCACCAAGCGCCTCGACCCGAAACTCACCGGCCTGAAAGCGTGATCTAATGAAAACTCATAACGCAATCAAGTTCACTGCTGTTTGCGCTCTCCTCGCTGGATTACTCCACGCTGAGGACG